>JBIQHJ010000034.1:0-36294 GCA_044508625.1 Alcaligenaceae bacterium | reverse complement strand
GGCTGCGTGCCGCGATTCCAGACCGAGACCATCAGGGGGCCCTGGTAGTCCGAATCGATCAGTCCCACCAGGTTGCCCAGCACGATGCCGTGCCTGTGGCCCAGGCCCGAGCGCGGCAGGATCATGCCCGCATAGGCCGGGTCGGCGATGTGGATGGCCAGGCCGGTGGGGACCAGGTCGGCGTCGCCCGGGGCGAGCGTGCGCGGGGCGTCGAGGCAGGCGCGCAGGTCCAGTCCCGCCGAGCCGCGCGTGGCGTAGGCGGGCAGATGGTCGTTCATCCGGGGATCGAGGATCTTCAGGGCGATGGATCGCATGGGGTTCCAGGCAAGGCGGCCGCTCGTCCGGCGGCCGGGGATTGACGAAGGGCGGGATTCAAGCGGGCAGGCGCCGCGCGATCTCGCGGATCAGCGCGCGCGCCGCGTGCAGCTTGGGCTGCCTGTCCAGCGGATGGGCGCCCGCCTCGTCGTACAGCACCAGGCGGGCGGATTCGGCGTCCATGGTGTCCTGGGCGAGGTTGCCGACCATCAGCGGCACCCCCTTGCGCCGGCGCTTGGCCTCGGCATGCTCGTCCAGGCGATCGGTCTCGGCGGCGAATCCCACGCACCAGGGGCCGCCGTCCAGGGCGGCCACCTCGGCGAGGATGTCGGGGTTCTGGATGAAGGACAGCGCCGGCGGCTTGCCGTCCTGCTTCTTGAGCTTGGTGGCCGAGGGCTGGGCCACCGCCCAGTCGGCCACGGCCGCGACGGCGATGAACAGGTCGGCCGCGGGGGCGCGGGCCATCACGGCGGCGTGCATCTGCGCGGCCGTGCCCACGTCGATGCGGGTCACGCCCCCGGGCGTGGGCAGGGCGGTGGGGCCCGAGACCAGCTCGACCGTGGCGCCGGCCTCGGCGGCCGCGCGCGCCAGGGCGTAGCCCATGCGCCCCGAGGACCGGTTGGTGATGACCCGCACGGGATCGATGGGCTCGCTGGTCGGGCCCGCCGTCAGCAGCACGCGCCGGCCGGCCAGCACCTTGGGCTGGAAATGGGCGACCAGCGCATCGAGGATCTGTCCGGGCTCGAGCATGCGGCCCTCGCCGGTCTCGCCGCAGGCCTGGTCGCCCTCTGCGGGGCCGAGCAGGACGGTGCCGTCCGCGCGGAGCTGCTCGGCGTTGCGCTGGGTGGCCGGGTGGGTCCACATCTCGCGGTTCATCGCGGGCGCGATCAGCAGCGGGACGTCGCCGCGCGCCACGCAGAGGGTCGACAGCAGGTCGTTGGCGTGCCCATGCGCGAGCTTGGCCATGAAATCGGCGCTAGCCGGCACGATCAGAACCGCGTCCGCCCCGCGGGTGAGGGTGATGTGCGCCATGCTGTTCGGGATCCGGGCATCCAGCGGATCCAGGTACACCGGACGCCCCGAGAGCGCCTGCATGGTCGTCGGGGTGATGAAATGCGTGGCGGCCTCGGTCATGACCACGTCCACCCGGGCGCCCTGGTCCAGCATGCGGCGCAGCAACTCGGCCGTTTTGTAGCAGGCGATGCCGCCCGTCAGGCCCAGTACGATGCGAGTGCCGGCGAGTTCGAGCATGGTTGCCTCCGGAGGTTCAGGGCGCCGCCTTGCGCCGCCGCGCCTGCACGATCTCGTCGAGGATCAGCAGGGCCGCGCCGCAGGTGATGGCGATGTCCGCGATGTTGAAGGCCGGGAAATACCAGTCCTTCCAGTAGAACAGCAGGAAATCCACCACGTGCCCATGGGCGACGCGGTCGAGCGCGTTGCCCAGCGCGCCCCCCAGGATGCAGGCGAGGGACGCGCAGAACAGGCCTTGTCCCGCATGGGTATAGAGTAGCCGGAGGATGACGATGGCGGCAATCAGCGCGATGCCGGTGAACAGCCAGCGCTGGCCGCCGTCCCCGTCGGCGAGGAAGCTGAAGGCGGCGCCGGCGTTGTAGAGCAGGGTCAGGTCGAACACCGGCAGGACGGGGACGCGCTCGCCGTAGGCCAGCCAGCCCTCGATGGCCGACTTGCTGGCCTGGTCGAGCACGATCAGCACGGCGGCGAGCGCCAGCCATCCGGCCATCCGGGCGAGGCGCGCCGGGCGGGCCGCGGCCGGCTCAGGCATGGCTGCGCGGCTCGCCGTCGCCGAACAGATTGTCGGTGCAGCGGCCGCAGAGCTCGGGATGGGCGGCATCGTGCCCCACGTCGGCGCGGTGGTGCCAGCAGCGGCCGCATTTCCGGTGCGTGCTGGCCTGGACCTCGATCGCGAGCGGCCCCTGCGCCGGATGGACCTCGGCGCGCGACACCAGGAAGACGAAGCGCAGGTCGTCGCCCAGGCTCTCGAGCAGGGCGAGATCCGCGCCCGATGCGCGGAAGTCGAGCTCGGCCGCCAACGACGAGCCGATCTCGCCGCGGGTGCGCACGGCCTCGATCTCGCGCATGGCCTCGGCGCGGATCTCGCGCAGGCGCGTCCAGCGCGCGGCGAGATCGGCGGCGTCGGCCGGCGCCGGCACCTGGTGGAACAGGCCGGTGAAGATGCTGGGCGTGCCGGCGCGGCCATGCAGGTCGTCCCAGGCCTCCTCGGCGGTGAAGGACAGGATGGGGGCGAGGAGCTTGAGCAGCGCGTGGGTGACATGGTGCAGCGCGGTCTGCGCCGCGCGCCGCGCCGCGCTGTCCCGGCCGGTGGTGTAGAGCCGGTCCTTGAGGATGTCCAGATAGAAGGCGCCCAGGTCCTCGGAGCAGAAGATCTGCAGGCGCGAGACGGCGGTGTGGAATTCGTAGCGCTCGAAGCTCGCCAGCACCTCGGCCTGCATGGCCGCGGTCATCTGCAGGGCGTAGCGGTCGATCTCGAGCAGTTCGCCGATCGGCAGCGCGTCGGCGGCCGGGTCGAAGTCGGCCAGGTTGCCCAGCAGGAACTTGAGGGTGTTGCGGATGCGGCGATAGCTCTCGACGACGCGGTCGAGGATCTGCTTGCTGATCGACAGCTCGCCGGAATAGTCCGTGGCGGCGGTCCACAGGCGCAGGATCTCGGCGCCCAGGGTGTCCGAGACCTCCTGGGGATAGATCACGTTGCCCACGGACTTGCTCATTTTCTTGCCCTGGCCGTCGACCACGAAGCCGTGGGTGAGCAGGGCCTTGTAGGGCGGCCGGCCGTACAGCATGCAGCCGGTCAGCAGGGAGGAATGGAACCAGCCGCGGTGCTGGTCCGAGCCCTCGAGGTAGAGGTCGGCCGGCCAGGCGAGCTCGTCGGCGTGCGAGCCCTTGATCTGGTGGTCGCGGCCGCCCAGGACGGTGGCGTGCGTGGTGCCGGAATCGAACCACACGTCCAGCGTGTCGCGGTTCTTTTCGTACTGCTCGGCCTCGTCGCCCAGCAGCTCGCGGGGGTCCAGGGTCTGCCAGGCCTCGATGCCGTCGCGCTCGACGCGCTGGGCCACCTGCTCGAGCAGCTCGAGGGTGCGCGGGTGCAGCTCGCCGGTTTCCTTGTGGACGAAGAACGCCATGGGGACGCCCCACTGGCGCTGGCGCGAGAGGGTCCAGTCGGGCCGGTTGGCGATCATGGCGTGCAGGCGCGCGCGCCCCCAGGCGGGGTAGAAGGCGGTGGCGTCCACGCCGGCCAGGGCCAGCTCGCGCAGGCTCGGGCCGCCTTCGGGGCGCAGGTCCATGCCCGCGAACCACTGGCTGGTGGCGCGGTAGATGACGGGCGTCTTGTGGCGCCAGCAGTGCATGTAGCTGTGGACGTGCGATTCGGTGTGCAGCAGCGCGCCCGCCTCGCGCAGGGCCTCGACGATGCGCGGGTTGGCCGTCCAGATCAGCTCGCCGCCGAACAGCGGCAGGCTGTCGGCGTAGCGGCCGTCGCCCATCACCGGATTGATGATGTCGTGGTCGTCCATGCCATGGGCCTTGCAGGACTGGAAGTCCTCGATCCCGTAGGCCGGCGCGGAATGCACGACGCCGGTGCCGGAGTCCAGGGTCACGTAATCGCCGAGGTAGACGGGCGACAGGCGGCGGTAGCCGGGGTCGGCGCCATACAGCGGATGGCGGAAGGCCAGGCCGGCCAGGCGCGCGCCCGGCGCCGTCGCGACGACCTCGGCCTCGAGCCCCCAGCGGCGCAGGCAGCTCTCGGCGAGCTCGGCGGCGACGATCAGCAGCGGGCCGGTGGGGCGGGGCTGCGCGAGCCGCAGCAGGGCGTAGTCGTGATCGGGGTGCAGGTTCAGGGCCTGGTTGGCCGGCAGCGTCCAGGGGGTCGTGGTCCAGATGACGATGGCGCCGGCCTCGGCCTCGCCCGCGAGGCCGAAGGCGCGCGCCACCGCCGCCGGATCGTCGAAGGCGAAGGCGACGTCGACGGACGGGTCCTTGCGGTCGGCGTACTCGACCTCGGCCTCGGCCAGGGCCGAGCCGCAGTCGAAGCACCAGTTCACGGGCTTGAGGCCGCGGAACACATAGCCCTTTTTCATGATCCCCGCCAGCGCGCGCAGCTCGTCGGCCTCGTTGCTGTGGTTCATGGTGAGGTAGGGGTGGTCCCAGTCGGCCAGCACGCCCAGGCGCTTGAAGTCCTTGCGCTGGCGCTCGATCTGCTCGGTGGCGTAGGCGCGCGCCTTGGACTGGACCTCGGCCACGGGCAGGTGCTTGCCGTATTTCTTTTCGATCTGGATCTCGATGGGCATGCCGTGGCAGTCCCAGCCCGGCACGTAGTGCGCGTCGAAGCCGGCCAGGTCGCGGCTCTTGACGATGATGTCCTTGAGGATCTTGTTGACCGCGTGGCCGATGTGGATGTCGCCGTTGGCGTAGGGCGGGCCGTCGTGCAGGACGAATTTCGGCCGGCCCCGGGCAGCCTCGCGGATGGCGGCGTAGACCTTCTTTTCCTCCCAGGCCGCGATCCAGCCGGGTTCGCGCTTGGCCAGGTTGCCCCGCATGGGGAAGGGGGATTCGGGGAGGTTGAGAGTGTCTCTATAGTCCATGGGAGGCGAAATGGTCGCGAGCGCCTTGCACATCCTTTTCGATGGCGGCGATCAGTGTGGGTAGATCGGGGAAAGCTTCCTCGTCGCGCAGGAACTTGAGGAATTCGACGCGCACCAGTTTACCGTAGGCGTCCACGCGGCGATCGAGGATGTGTGTCTCGAGCAACAGGCGCCCGCTGGAGGTGACGGTGGGGCGCACGCCCAGGCTCGCCACCCCGGGCAGGGGATCGGGGCCCAGGCCGTGCACGCGCACGACGTAGATCCCCGAGCGCGCGGCACAGGGCTCGGGGACGCGCAGGTTCAGGGTCGGGAAACCCAGGTCGCGTCCGAGCCGGCTGCCGTGGATCACGTGCCCGCTGATCCGGTAGGGGGTCCCCAGCAGCTCGGCGCTGCGCTCGAGATTGCCCACGGCCAGCGCGGTGCGCAGCTCGGTGCTGGAGATCCGCCGGCCCTGTCCGTCGACCACGTCGGCGATGGTCCGGACCTCGAAGCCGTGGATTTCGCCCATGCGGCGCAGCAGGGCGATGTCGCCGCTGCGCTGGTGGCCATAGCGGAAATCCTCGCCCACCAGCACCCAGCGCGTGGCGAGGCCGTCGACCAGCAGCCGGCGGATGAAGTCCTCGGCGCTCATGTCGGCCAGCCGCTGGCGGAAGGGCAGGATGACGATCTGGCGCATGCCGTGCTCGCTCAGGGCCGTGACCTTGTCGCGCAGGGCGCTGATCTGGGTGGGGATGAGCTCGGGCCGGTGTCCCCGCCGGGCGAAGAAGGCGCGCGGATGGGGCGTGAAGGTCATGACGCTGGGGACGAGGCCGCGCAGCGCGGCCTGGTCGCGGACATGGGCCAGGATTGCCTGGTGGCCCCGGTGCACGCCGTCGAAGTTGCCGATGGTCAGCGCGCTGGGCGCGGTCGAGTCGCGCCGGGGCAGGCCGCGGTAGAGTCTGGGAGCGGATTTCACAGGCAAGAGTTTACAATTTTGCCTCGATTGTATGTCGGAGGCCCAGACCTTGGCGCAGCAGCCCGCATCCCCCGTGCGTTTCCTCATCCTGATTTCGGGCCGCGGCTCGAACATGCAGTCCATCGTCCAGGCCATCGCCGCGCGCGGCCTGCCCGCGGAGGTCTGCGCGGTGCTGTCCAACCGGGCGGACGCCGCCGGCCTGGAATGGGCCCGCGCCCGCGGCATCCCGGCCGAGGTCCTGCCGCATCGCGCGTTCGACAGCCGCGAGGCCTTCGACCGGGCCCTGGCGCGGCGCATCGACGAGCTCGCCCCCGACTACGTGCTGCTGGCCGGATTCATGCGCGTGCTGGGGGCGGAGCTGGTGCGCCGCTTCGAGGGCCGCATCGTCAACATCCATCCTTCCCTGCTGCCGGCCTTCCCGGGCCTGCACACGCACGCGCAGGCCCTGGCCCAGGGGGTGCAGTGGCACGGATGTACGGTACACTTCGTGACGCCCGTGCTGGATCACGGGCCGATCATCGCCCAGGGCGCGATCCCCGTGCTGCCGGGCGATACGGCCGACACCCTCGCCGCGCGCCTGCTGGCGCTCGAGCACCACGTCTACGCTGAGGTCGCGGCCTGGCTGGCCCGGCGGCAGGTCTCGATCGGCACCGACGGGCTGGTGCGGGTGGACGGCGTCGAGCGGCGCGCGTTCACGGCCCATGACCTCACACCATGATGGAATCCCATGACCAGATCCGATCAGCCGCGGCGTCCGCGGCGCAGTCCCGCGCCTGAGCGCGGCGCCCGCGCGGACGCGCCGCGCGGCGAGGCGCCGGACCGGCGCCGCCCCCGGCCCGGATCCGCTGCGCCGGGCGGATCCCGTGCGCGGTCCGCGCCGGACGCGCCGGCGCGGCCCTATGTGATGGCGGCCGCGCGCATCGAGCAGGTGCGCCAGGTGCTGGGCGAGGTCCTGCAATGGGCCTATCCGGCCGACGCCGTGCTGTCGCACTGGTTCCGCGCCCACCCCAAGGCGGGCGGCCGGGACCGCGGGGAAATCGCCGAGGCGGTCTTCGACGTCCTGCGGCACTTGCGCCGCTATCGGCAGTTCGCCGAAAGCGGGCAGGGACCGGCGGCCCGCCGCCTCGCCATCCTCGGCCTGGCCTCGGTCTGGCCGCGCGAAACCCTGGACACCGGCCTGGACGAGCACGAACGCGCCTGGCTGGACCACGTGCGCGCCTTCGATGCGCACGCGCTGCCCGCCGCCGTGCGCCTGAGCCTGCCCGACTGGCTGGCCGAGCGCGCCGCCACGCTCGAGGATGGCGAGGCGCTGTTCGAGGCGCTCAACCGCCCGGCCCCGCTGGACTTGCGGGTCAATCCGTTCAAGATCGAGCGCGCCGCGCTGCTCGAGGCCTGGAGCCGGGGCCCCGAGGCCCGCTGGGCGCCGCGGCCCACCCCGTATTCCCCCTGGGGCATCCGCATCGAGGGCCGTCCGCCGGTCAATCGCTGGTCGGCCTTCGAGCGCGGCGAGATCGAGGTGCAGGACGAGGGCAGCCAGCTCCTGGCGATGCTGGTCGCGCCCCGGCGCGGCGAGATGGTCATCGATTACTGCGCGGGCGCGGGCGGCAAGACGCTGCTGCTGGGCGCGCTGATGCGCTCGACGGGCCGGCTGTATGCCTTCGACGTCTCGGCCGCGCGCCTCGCGCGCGCCAAGCCCCGTTTTGCGCGCAGCGGCCTGTCGAACATCGTGCCGGTGGTGATCGCCGAGCACAAGGATGCGCGCGTGCGCCGCCTCCACGGCAAGGCGCAGCGAGTGCTGGTGGATGCCCCGTGCAGCGGCCTGGGCACCCTGCGGCGCAATCCCGACCTCAAGTGGCGCCAGCATCCCGAGGCCCTGGAGGCCCTGCGCCGCACCCAGGCGAGCATCCTGCGCGAGGCCGCGGCCTGCGTCGCGCCGGGCGGCCGGCTGGTGTATGCGAGCTGCAGCATCCTGCCCGAGGAAAACGAGGAACAGGTGCAGGCCTTCCTGGCCGGGCATCCCGAGTTTTCGCTGCTGGGGGCCGCGGACGTCCTGGGAGAGCGCTGCGCGCTGCCCGGAATGGAGGGGCCGTTCCTGCGGCTGCGGCCCGATCGCCACGGCACCGACGGGTTCTTCGCCGCCGTGATGCAGCGCGCCAAGGCGGGGGGGCCCGCCGCCGCGCCGCCCCAGGTGGACGATGCGCCCGCTTCCGTGGATGAAGGGCCCGCCTGACGTCCGCGGAGGGTTGGGCTACACTTTTCCCATGACTTCGACCCTCCGGAGACCATGCCCATTGCCATGAACGAGATCCTCCATTTCCTGCGGGGCGGCCTGCTGCACCTGAACGCCTGGGAACTCCTTGCCGTCACCCTGGTGCTCACGCACGTCACCATCATGGCCGTCACGATCTTCCTGCACCGCAGCCAGGCGCATCGCGGCCTGGACCTGCATCCGGCGGCGATGCATTTCTTCCGCTTCTGGCTGTGGCTGACCACCGGGATGGTGACCAAGGAATGGGTGGCCATCCATCGCAAGCACCATGCCAAATGCGAGCGCGAGGGCGATCCGCATTCGCCCGCCGTATTCGGCCTGGCGCAGGTGTTCTTCCGCGGCGCCGAGCTCTATCGCGCCGAGGCCGCCAATCCCGAGACCCTGGCGCGCTTCGGCCACGGCACGCCCGACGACTGGCTCGAGCGCCATCTGTACGCGCGGCACAACCTGCTGGGCGTCATGATCATGCTGGCCACCGACCTGGCGCTGTTCGGGGTGATCGGCCTGACGGTGTGGGCGGTCCAGATGGCCTGGATCCCGTTCTGGGCGGCCGGCGTGGTCAACGGCCTGGGCCACGCCTGGGGCTACCGCAACTACGCCTGCCCCGACGACAGCACCAATGTGTCGCCCTGGGGGCTGCTGATCGGCGGCGAGGAATTGCACAACAACCACCATGCCTACGGGACGTCGGCCAAGTTCTCGACCAAGTGGTATGAGTTCGACCTGGGCTGGCTCTACATCCGCATCCTGCAGGCCCTGGGGCTGGCGCGGGTCCGCCGGGTCGCGCCGCGCCTGCGCCTGCAGCGCGTCGAGGCCGTCCCGATCGAGTCCCTGGACGAGGCCCACCTGCAAGGCATCATCGCCCACCGCTACGAGGTCCTCGCGCGCTACAGCCGGGTCCTGAAAAAGGCCGTGGCCCGCGAGCTGGCCGCCGCCCGCGCCCGCCAGGGCGAGTGGCAGTTGCTGCGCCGCTGCCGCAAGTGGCTGCTGCATGGGGGATCCGACCTGCCGCCGGCGCAGCGCGCCGAGGTCGACCGCGCCCTGGCCATGGCGCCGGCGCTCTCGACCCTGGTGCAGATGCGGCGCGAGCTCACCGCCTTGTGGGAATCCTCCAGCGCGAGCAGCGAGCAACTGCTGGCCGACCTGCGCGCCTGGTGCCAGCGCGCCCAGCAGAGCGGCATCGAGGGCCTCGAGCAGTTTTCGCGCCGCCTGCGCTGCTACGCCGCATGATCCTCGATGGCCTGAACGAACGGCAGCGCGAGGCCGTCACGCAGCCCGCCGTGCACGCCCTGGTGCTGGCCGGGGCCGGCAGCGGCAAGACCCGGGTGCTGACCACGCGCATGGCCTGGCTGATCCAGACCGGGCAGGCCAGCCCGTACGGGCTGCTGGCTGTGACCTTCACCAACAAGGCCGCGCGCGAGATGCTCGCGCGCCTGTCGGCCCTGCTGCCCCTCGATACGCGCGGCATGTGGGTCGGCACCTTCCATGGCCTGTGCAACCGCCTGCTGCGCGCGCATCACCGCGACGCGGGCCTGCCGCAGGCTTTCCAGATCCTGGATGGCGCCGACCAGCTCTCGGCCATCAAGCGCATGATCAAGGCCGCGGGGATCGACGACGAGCGCTTTCCGCCGCGCGACGTCCAGCGCATGATCAACGCCGCCAAGGAGGACGGCCTGCGTCCCTCGGACCTGGACGTCCGCGATCCGCAGGGCCGGCGCCTCGCCGAGCTGTACCAGCGCTACCAGGACCAGTGCGAGCGCGAGGGCGTGGTCGACTTCGGCGAGCTGCTGCTGCGCGCCTACGAGCTGCTGCAGCGCGAGGCGCCGATCCGCGAGCACTACCAGCGCCGCTTCCAGCACATCCTGGTCGACGAGTTCCAGGACACCAACGTGCTGCAGTACCGCTGGCTGATGCTGCTGGCGGGGGCGCACACCCCGGTGTTCGCCGTCGGCGACGACGACCAGTCGATCTATGCCTTCCGCGGCGCCAACGTGGGCAACATGGCCGATTTCGAGCAGCGCTACGCCCGTGGCAACGTGATCCGCCTCGAGCAGAACTACCGTTCGCACGGCCACATCCTGGACGCGGCCAATGCCCTGATCGCGCACAATGCCCACCGCCTGGGCAAGAACCTCTGGACCGAGCGGCCCGAGGGCGAGCCGCTGCGCGTGGTCGAGCAGGCCTCCGACGCGCTCGAGGCGCAGTGGCTGGTCGACGAGATCCGCGCCTCGATCCGCGAGGGGCTCGCGCCGCACCAGATCGCCGTGCTCTACCGCAGCAATGCCCAGTCCCGGCCGATCGAGCATGCCCTGTTCTCGGCGCGCGTGCCGTACCGGGTCTATGGCGGCCAGCGATTCTTCGAGCGCCAGGAGGTCAAGCACGTCCTGGCCTACCTGCGTCTGATCGACAATCCGCAGGACGATACGTCCTGGATGCGGGTGGTCAACTTCCCGGCGCGCGGCATCGGCGCGCGCACGCTCGAGCAGCAGGCCGACCTGGCCGCGCAGTACGGCGTCAGCCTGTTCGGCGCGGTGCCCTACATGGCGGGCAAGGGCGGCGCCAACCTGGCGCGCTTCGCGGCCCTGATCCAGGACATGGCGCACGAGGCGCAGTCCCTGGACCTGCCCGAGCTCATCGGCCACGTCGTGCACCACAGCGGGCTGGAGGCGCATTACCGCGCCGACCGCGAGGGCCAGGACCGGCTGGACAACCTGCAGGAACTGGTCAACGCCGCCGCGGCCTTCGTCGCCGAGGAGGGCTTCCAGGGCCTGGCCGCCGGCCGCATCCCCGATGCCGGGGCGCTTGCCGGCACGGACCCGCGGGCCTTGCGGCCGGCCGGGACACCTGCCGCGCCTGAAGGAGGCCCCGTCCCGGATCCGGCCTTCGGGCTGCCCATGGAGCCGCCGCCCGCCGTCATGTCGCCCCTGGCGGCATTCCTCAGCCACGCCTCGCTCGAGGCGGGCGACAATCAGGCACAGGCCGGCGAGGACGCGGTGCAGCTCATGACGGTCCATGCGGCCAAGGGCCTGGAATTCGACGTGGTGTTCATCACGGGCCTCGAGGAGGGACTGTTCCCCCACGAGAACAGCCTGCTGGACGCCGGCGGCCTCGAGGAGGAGCGCCGCCTGATGTACGTGGCCATCACCCGCGCGCGCGAGCGGCTGACGCTGACCCTGGCGCAGAGCCGCATGCTGCATGGCCAGACGCGCTACGCCATGCGCTCGCGCTTTCTCGAGGAGATCCCCGAGGAACACCTGAAATGGCTGACCCCGCGCGCGCGCCAGGCGCAGGAGCGGCCCGCGTGGAGCGGCGCGTTCCGGCGCGGCGCGGGCTGGCACGCCGAGGGCGGCAGCGCCTTCGCGCCGCGCGAGCCGCGCACGGCCTCCGGCGGGGTGACGGTGGGCGAACAGCGCTTCCGCATCGGCCAGGGCGTGCGCCATGCCCGCTTTGGCGAGGGGATCGTGGTGAGCCTCAGCGGCTCGGGGCAGGACGCGCAGGCCCGGATCGAGTTCCGCGACGCGGGCTCCAAGACCCTGGCCCTGGGCGTGGCGAAGCTGGAAGTCATGGACTGAAACCGGGCTTCTTCGGCCGTCGCCGCCGGACCGCGGTTTTCCTTGCGGATGGATGCAAACACTAGGGAAGTCCCCAGGGCGAGGTCTATACTGATCCAGGAAATTCGACTGCGGATTCGCCATGGGGTCTTTCAAGTTCGAACAGCATCCAGCGATGTATTTTGCGGATTTCGTGCTGTATCCGCTGGCGATCGCGGGCGGGTCGGCCGTGCTGATCTGGCATTCGCGCGGTTCGGCCGGGGCGCTGCTGGCGGCCGCGGCCCTGGGCTTCCTGGCCTGGAGCCTCGTCGAGTACGCCCTGCATCGGTTCATCCTTCACGGGCTGCGGCCCTTCAAGAACTGGCACGAGACTCACCACGAACGTCCTTTTGCGCTGATCGGATCTTCCACGCCGGTCAGCATGGCGGCGTTCGCCGTATTGGTGTTCTGGCCCTTGTCCGCCGCCGCCGGGCCGTGGATCGCCCTGGCGGCGACGTTGGGCATGACGGCCGGCTATCTGCTGTACGTGGTCGTCCACCACGCCACGCATCACTGGAAGGCCCGGCCGGGCTCCTGGATGCTGGCCCGCAAGCGCGACCATGCCCGGCACCACCGGCCGGGCGCCGAGGGCTGGTACGGCGTCACCACGCCGTTCTGGGACCATGTCTTCGGGACCGATGAATCCGCGGGCGGGCATTGATGAGGATTGCTCATGCCCGGTCGCTGGCCGCGCCCAGGGCGGTGGCGTCCCTCATGCAAATGCGCCGCGACGGATCGTTTCCAGGCCTTGCTGCGCGATCAGGCACCGTCGCTTGCGCGGGTCGATTCGATCGAACTCACCCGGCTTGCGCCGCGTGGCGGCGGAGGTTTCACCATCGCCCGAAGCGGCACGGGCTCAAACGCCACCCGCATCGGCGACGATGCCGCCGTCTGGATACGCCGCGCGTCGCGGCCGGATGTGATTCCGGCCGGTCAGCGCCGGGCCCAGCGGCGATGCAGCTTTTGCGCGACGGTGTCCAGCACGAAGCCCAGCGCGCCGATCAGCACGATCACGGCCATCAGCTCGGAATAGGCCAGGCGGTCGCGGGTGTCGAGGATGAAGTATCCCAGGCCGGAGCTGACGCCCAGCATCTCGCAGGGCACGAGGATGATCCAGACGATGCCGATCGCCAGGCGCAGTCCCGTCAGGATGTGCCCCATCGAGCCCGGCAGCACGATGCGCCAGAGGATTTCGCGGCGGGTGGCGCTCAGGCTGTGGGCGAGCATCAGCCAGCGGGCGTCGAGCTGGCGCACGCCCGCGCTGGTGTTCAGGATGATGGGCCAGACCGCGGCGAAGCTCAGCAGGAAATAGATCGGCGCGTCGCCGATGCCGAACAGCATCACCGCGATCGGCATCCAGGACAGCGGCGAGATCATGCGCAGGAACTGGAAGGCGCCGCTGGTGCCCAGCTCGAGCTTGCGCGAGGATCCGATCGCCAGCCCGATGGGAACGCCGAACAGCAGGGCCCAGAACAGGCCGACCGCGACCCGGCGCAGGCTGACCAGCGTGTGCAGGGTCAGCGCGTTGCCCACGATCAGCTCGGTCAGGCTCGAGAGCGCCATGCCCGGCCCGAACAGGCGCGCCATGCCCTGGTCCCGGCCCATCAGGGCGACGCCGCCCGCCCACAGGATCAGCAGGGCGAGCAGGCCGCAGGCGCTCAGGGCGAGGCGGCGGCGGGCGGGGAGGATGGCGAGGCGGCTGTTCATCAGGTCACCGAGAAGGTTTCTGTGCGAGTGAAGGATTCGGGCAGGCCGAAGGCCGACATGCCGCCGGCGGCCTGGATGGCCGCCTTGACGTAGCGGTCGTCGACCAGGTCGCGGGCCGCGAAGGCGGGGTCCAGCTCCTGGAGGAATTCGTTGCGGCCCAGCACGTAGGTCGTCTTCAGCAGTTCGACCAGCTTCTCGGTGTAGCTCGGGAAGGGGTAGGGCTGGAAGTCGATGCGCTTTTCCTGCCAGTCGGTGTGGCGGATGGCGCCCGTCCTGGCGTATTCCGCGTCCCGCTCGGGCGAGGGCAGCAGCACGCGCCCCAGGGTCTCGCGGGTGTGCGGCGTGTAGTCGGCCGGGTTGTCGCGCGACAGGATCTCCACCGCCTCGGCGCGGTGGGCGCGCGTCCAGACCTGCGCTTGGACGATGGCGTTGACGACCTTCTGGGACCAGTCGGGGCGCTCCTGCAGGTCGCGCTCGTGCATGGTGACCACGCAGCAGGCGTGGTTGCGCCAGACGTCGCCCGTGAAGCGCCAGACCTTGCCGACCTTGAGCACCTCGGCCATGGCGTTGAAGGGCTCGGCCACGATGTAGCCCGAGATGCGGCGCGATCCGAGGGCCGGCAGCATGTCGCCCGGCGACATCACCACGAGCTTGACCTGCTTGGCGCCGGGCTCGCCCTCGCTGATGAATTCCAGGCCGGCCTGCTGCAGGATGCGCTGCAGGACGATGTTGTGGACCGAATACCAGAACGGGATGGCGACGGTGGTGCCGCCCAGGTCCTCCAGCTTGCCGACGTCGGGCAGGACGGTGAGGCAGGAACCCTCCATGTGGTTCCAGGCCACCACCTTGGCGGGCGAGCGGCTGCCGTAGCGCGACCAGACCGTCATCGGCATGAGCAGGTGCACCACGTTCACCTGGCCGGCGAGGAAGGCCTCGACGATCTGCGACCAGCTACGGAAGCGCCGCGGCTTCTCGACTTGCAGGCCCTGCGCCTCGAACAGCTTGTTGTGGTGGGCGACCAGCAGCGGCGTGGCGTCCGTGATGGGCAGGTAGCCGATGCGCACGGGCGCGTCGGGCTCGGCCGCCCGCGCCTCGCGGCCCGCCTGCAGCAGCGGCAGGGCGCCGGCGGCGGTGAACAGCGAGGACAGCTTCAGGAACTGGCGCCGGCGCGCCAGGGTGCTTGCTTCGGGGCCGCAGCAGAGATCGAGCAGTTTCATTGATTCTCAGTTTTTTCGTGTGGGGCGCGTGGCGCGCAATTTCTGGACGATCTCGACGCGGATCGCGGTGAGGCGGGGATCGACTTCGTCCCGGGGCCGGGGCTGGCCGACGGCCCACTGGGCGATCAGGCGGCCGGGCTGCTCGCCGATCAGCAGGATGCGGTCGGCCAGGATCAGGGCCTCGTCGATGTCGTGGGTGACGAGGATCGCGGCCGTGCCGTGGCGCTGGGTGATCCGCAGCAGCAGGGCCTGCATTTCCTCGCGGGTCACTTCATCGAGGGCGCTGAAGGGCTCGTCCAGCAGCAGGATCTCGGGCTCGCGGGCCAGCGTGCGGGCCAGCGCCGCGCGCTGGGCCATGCCGCCCGAGAGCTCGTCCGGAAAGCGCTTGCGCGCCGCGGACAGGTCGACCTCGGCGATGGCGCGGTCGACGCGCCGGGCCCGCTGCGCGGCGTCCAGGCCGGGCTGGTGCTTGAAATCCAGCCCGAAGCCGACGTTTTCCTCGAGGTTCAGCCAGGGCAGCAGGCTGGGGTCCTGGAACACGAATCCCAGCCGCGGATGCGGGCCGCGCAGGACCTGGCCGTCGACCCGGACCTCGCCATGCTCGGCCTTTTGCAGGCCGGCCAGCACGCGCAGCAGCGAGGACTTGCCCACGCCGCTGGGGCCCAGGATCGCAACGATCTCGCCGCGCCGCAGCGCCAGCGAGAAATCGCGCAGCACGGTCAGGGGCGCGTCGTGCGGCCGGGGATAGCTGAGGACGATGTCCCGCGCTTCCAGCAGCGTGCCTGCCTCCGGCGAGGTGTCCGGGGCTTTCGGCTGGCTTGCCGGGGCTGCCGGCAAGGCGCCCGGCCCCTCCCGCGGCAGCGTGTCCGCGGCCGCGGGCGGCGCCTCGAGGGCGCCCGGCGGCACGGCGTGCGCATGCGCGCCGGTGCGCGCGGGATCGATCGACAGGGTGTCCATGCGTTCAGGCGGCCTGCTGTTCTTCCAGCGCATGGATTTCCTTGCGCAGGTGCTTGAGGGCCGGGGTGACGATGGCGACGAACAGGGCCTCGCGCAGGCGGCGCTGGGCCGGATGGCGCATCAGGTAGCCCTTGGCGCCGGCGTGCAGGGCGGCGGACTGGGCGGCCCTCAGGGTCAGCTCGGAGGCCCGCGCGCGGGCCCGCAGGACGTCCAGCGGCAGGGCGCCGTCGTCGCGGTCGGCCAGGGCGCCCGCGGCCTCGCGCAGGTCCTGCAGCTCGGCCTCCAGCGCCTCGGCCTGGTCGTCCAGGAACACGTTGACGTGGCCGTGCGTGCCGTTGCTCTCGCGGATGGTCTGCAGGCTGGCCTCGGCGATCCCCAGGCCGATGCCGATCTGCGTCAGCACGAAGCCGGGCTTGATGCGCTGGATGTAGGCCTTGAACTGCGCCGGATGGGCGATGACGTCGTGCGCCGGGATGTAGGCGTCCTTGAGCCGCACGTTGAAGGTGCCCGAGCCCGCCAGCCCCGCGAAATCCGGGCAGTCGTGCAGGACCAGGCCGGGCGTGCCGGGGGGCACGGCGAACATGATGTAGCCGTCGTCCTCGACCGCGGCGGCGACGATGACCAGGTGGCCCTCGCCGATGTTCGACACCCAGGGCAGCGAGCCGCTGACGCGGTAGCCCTCGCCCTCGCGGCGTCCGCGCAGGTTGATGCGCTCGATCCCCGCCAGGTGCTTGACCGCGTTGGACATGCCCGTGCCGGCCAGCAGCTCGCCGGCGGCGATCGGACGCAGGTAGCGCTCGCGCGGGCCCTCGTTGGGCGAGTGCAGCAGGTACCAGGCGCAGGCCGACTGGCACCAGGCGAGGAAGGCGGTCGAGCCGCAGGCGCGGCCGACCAGGGCGATCGCCTCGATCTGCGCGGCCAGCCCCTGGCCCTGGCCGCCGCGGGCGCGGGGGATGGCGGCCGAAAAGCCTCCCAGGCGCCCGAAGGACTGGAGGAACTCGCGGGGATACAGGCCCTCGCGGTCGATGGCCTGCGCCTGCGGGGCGAGCGAGTCCCGGACCAGGGCCTCGAGGGATTCGCTTTGCGCCGCGGACAGTCGTGCTGCGCTCATGGCCGATGCCTCCGGGATCAGGCGAACGCCTGGAGTTCGGGGTTGATGGGGGTCTTGGCCAGGTTGTTGGCGTAGTTGCACAGCGTGGCGAGGCTGACGCCCAGCACCACGTCGAGCGCGTTGGCCTCCGTGTAGCCGGCGGCCTGGAAGGCGTCGAGGGCCTCGTCGGGGACCTGCCCCTTGTGCTCGAGCACGCTCAGCGTGAAGCGCGCCAGGGCGTCGAGCTTGGGATCGGACAGCCCGCGGATGTTGCGCAGGGCCTCGACGAGGGGCTCGGGGAGCTGCAGTTTCTTGTAGGCGATCTTGGTGTGCCCGGCCACGCAGAAGCCGCAGCCGTTGTAGGTCGCCGCCGTGATCTGGACCACCTCGCGCTCGGTGGGCGTGAGGCTGTTGCGGCCGTTGATGGCGCCCACGACCTGGTAGGTCTCGAGCGCCGTGGGCGCATTGGCCAGCACGCCCAGCAGGTTCGGCAGGAACCCGTTGGCTTGTTGCGCGGCGCGCAGGCGGTCCCGCGCATCGGTATGCGCGGTTTCGATGGATTGGATGGTCAGGCGGCTCATGGCGGCAAACTCGGAAGGAAGGAAGAAGGTTGAAACTCCCTTGCATTCTAAGGATGCCGTTCTTCATGCCGAACGAATATAACGGTATTAGATTATTCAAGCCTGGAATATAAAGGTTGCAGACGATCGGCGTGGAGGCCCGGGAGGGCGCCGGCCGCGGAGGCCGCGGATGCTCCGGAGCTTGCGGCGGGCCTGGACGGCGTGGCCGCGAAGGCCGCGGGGGCGTCCCCGATCCGGTGCTGGATCCGCCTCGCCGGCTTTCAGGCCGGGTCCGCCTCGCGCTCGAGCGCCTCGAGGTCCTCCTGCACCTGGAGCCAGTCCTCCTCGAGCGCCTGGTGGGCCTTGCTGAGCTCGCCGTGCTCGGCCAGCAGGCCGGGGCGGACGTCCTTGTGCGCGTCCGTGTAGAAGTCCGGGTCCGCGATCCGCGCATCGATCTCCTTCAGGCGGGCTTCGGCGCGGGCCATGTCGGCCTCGATCCGCCGCAGCCGTTCCTCCAGGGGCTTGCGCCGCGCCGCGAGCTGCTGGCGCGCCTGGGCCTGGAGGCGGCGCTGGGTCTTGCGGTCCTGCCCGGCGGGGGCGTCGGCGCGCGCGTCCTCGCGCGCCTGCGCCCGCGCGGCCGCGCCGCGCCGCTGCAGCCATTCGCGGTAGTCCTCCAGGTCCCCGTCGAAGGGCTGGACCCGGCCGTCGGCCACGATCCAGAAATCGTCCACCGTGGTGCGCAGCAGGTGGCGATCGTGGGAGACCAGCAGGACGCTGCCGGGAAAGCCCGCCAGGGCGCGGGCGAGCGCCTCGCGCGTGTCCACGTCCAGGTGGTTGCTGGGCTCGTCGAGCAGCAGCAGGTTGGGCTTGCGCCAGACGATCAGCGCCAGCGCCAGGCGCGCCTTCTCGCCGCCCGAGAAGGGCGCCACCGGCGCATCGGCCATGTCGCCGCCGAAGCCGAAGCCGCCCAGCATGTTGCGCAGCTCTTGTTCGCGCGCCTCGGGCGCGATCCGGACGAAGTGCTGCAGGGGCGTGAGCGCGGGGTCCAGCACGTCGAGCTGCTGCTGGGCGAAATAGCCGATCTCCAGGCCCTTGGCGGGCTGGTATCGGCCCGCCAGCGGGGCGAGCTCGCGCGCCAGGGTCTTGACCAGCGTGCTCTTGCCCGCGCCGTTGGCGCCCAGGATGCCGATGCGGCTGCCGCCGCGCACGATCAGGCCGACGCCGCCGAGCACGCGCCGGGCCTCGCCGTCCGCGCCGGCGTATCCCAGCTCGGCATCCTCGAGCCTCAGCAGCGTGTCGGGCATCTGGACCGGATCGGGCAGGCGGATGTCGATCCCCGATTCCACGGCGAGCGGCGCGAGCGCCTGCATGCGCGCGAGGGCCTTGACGCGGCTCTGCGCCTGCCGGGCCTTGGTCGCCTTGGCCTTGAAGCGGTCGATGAAGGATTGCAGGTGGGCGGCGGTGCGCGCCTGGCGCTCGCGGGCGAGCTGGTTCTGGTGCAGCCGCTCGGCGCGCTGCTCGAGGAAATCCTCGTAGCCGCCCTTGTAGCGCACCAGCTTGCGCTGGTCGAAATGCAGGATCACCCGGGCGATGGCGTCGAGGAACTCGGTGTCGTGCGAGATCAGCAGCACCGTTCCCGAGTAGGCCGACAGCCAGCGCTCCAGCCAGAGCATGGCGTCCAGGTCGAGGTGGTTGGTCGGCTCGTCGAGCAGCAGCAGGTCCGAGGGCGCCATGAGCGCGCGCGCCAGGGCGATGCGCATCTGCCAGCCGCCCGAGAAGCTCGCGACCGGGCGCTCCCATTCGTCCGGGGCGAAGCCCAGGCCCGCCAGGAGCTGCTCGGCGCGCGACGGCGCGCTCCAGGCCTGCGCCTCGACCAGGGCGGCCTCGAGCTCGGCGATGGCCTGGCCGTCCTCGTCCGGCGTGCTCGCGCGCCGGGCCTGGAGCGCGCGCAGGCGGACGTCGCCGTCGATCACGAACTCGCGCGCCGGCCGGCCGGTGTCGTGCAGGATCTGCTCCACGGCGGCCATGCGCCAGCCCGGAGGCATTTCCAGGGTGCCGGCGTCGGGATCCAGCTCGCCGCGCAGCAGGGCGAACAGCGTCGATTTGCCGGCACCGTTCTTGCCCACGAAACCCACGCGCTCGCCGGGATGCACGACGAACTCGGCATCCTCCAGCAGGACCTTGGCGCCGCGCCGGACGGTCAGGCCGCTCGCCCGGATCACGGCTCGAGCTGCTCGCGCCGGAGCAGCATGATCTGGTCGGTGGTGGTCTCGGTCTCGATCCACACGGGATCGAGCCGCGGGAAGGCCGCCTCGAAATGCGCGCGCTCGTGGCCGATCTCGAGCACGAGCAGGCCCTCGGGCGCGAGGAAGCGCGGGGCGTCGCGCACGATGCGCCGCACCAGGTCCATGCCGTCGGGGCCGCCGGCCAGCGCCAGGCGCGGCTCGTGGCGGTATTCGGGCGGCAGCGCCGCCATGGATTGCGAATTCACGTAGGGCGGGTTGCAGAGGATGACGTCATAGCCCGTGCCTTCGGGCACCTGGTCGAAGCCATCGCTGAGGAGGGCGTGGACGCGGCCCTCCAGGCCGTGGAGCGCAATGTTGGAGCGCGCCACCTCCAGCGCCTCGGGCGAGATGTCCGCCGCGTCGACCTGCGCGTATTCGAAGGCCTGGGCCGCCAGGACGGCCAGGCAGCCCGAGCCGGTGCACAGGTCCATCACCCGGCTGACCGATTCGGGTTCGGCGATCCAGGGCGACAGCGCCTCGGCCAGCAGCTCGGCGATCGGCGAGCGCGGCACGATCACGCGCTCGTCCACCAGGAACCGCTGCCCCTGCAGCCAGGCCTCGCCCGTCAGGTAGGCGGCGGGCTTGCGGGTGATGATGCGCTGCTGGATCAGGTCGACGCAGCGCTGGCGCTCGCGCTCGAGCAGGCGGGCGTCGAGAAAGGGCTCGAGTGTGTCGAGCGGCAGGTGCAGCCCGTGCAGCAGCAGGTAGGCCGCCTCGTCCCAGGCGTTGTCGCTGCCATGGCCGAAATGCAGGCCGGCCGCCTGGAAGCGGCTGATGGCCCAGCGCAGCAGGTCGCGCAGCGTGAGCAGTTCCGAATGGGGTGCGGGCATGGCGGTCTCTGGGGAAAGGCGCCGGAGGCTCAGGGCGCGTCCGGCAGCAGGCGCTCGAGCGTGCGCCGGTAGATGTTCTTGAGCGGGACCAGCGTATCGAGGCGGATGTGCTCGCCCGCCTGGTGGATGGTCGCGTTGATCGGGCCGAATTCGACGACCTGGGGGCAGATCTGCGCGATGAAGCGCCCGTCCGAGGTGCCGCCGGTGGTCGAGAGCCCGGCCCGCACGCCCGTCTCGTCCAGGATCGCCCCTTGCAGCGCGTCGCACAGGCCGCCCGCCGGCGTCAGGAAGGGCAGGCCGCCGATGGTCCAGTCCAGGCCGTAATCCAGGCCGTGGCGCTCGAGGATCGCGGCGACGCGCGCCTGCAGGCCCTCGGGCGTGCTGGCCGTGGAAAAGCGGAAATTGAATTCCAGGACGGCCTCGCCCGGGATCACATTGCCGGCGCCGGTGCCCGCGCGCATGTTCGAGACCTGGAAGGTGGTCGGCGGAAAGTATTCGTTGCCCTCGTCCCAGCGCGTGCCGGCCAGCTCGGCCAGCGCCGGGGCCACCTCGTGGATCGGATTGCGGGCGAGGTGGGGATAGGCCACGTGGCCCTGGACGCCGCGCACCGCCAGGCGTCCGGACATCGAGCCGCGCCGGCCGTTCTTGATCGTGTCGCCCAGCACCCGCCCGCTCGTGGGCTCGCCCACGATGCAGTAGTCCAGGGCCTCGCCGCGCTCGCGCAGCCGGCGGCAGACGTGCGCCGTGCCTTCCAGGGCCGGGCCTTCCTCGTCCGAGGTGAGCAGCAGCGCGATCGAGCCCCGGTGGCGGGGATGGGCGGCGATGAACTCCTCGGCGGCCACGACGAAGGCGGCGATGGAGGATTTCATGTCGGCCGCGCCGCGGCCCACCAGCAGGCCGTCGCGTTCGGTGGCCTGGAAGGGCGGGCTGGGCCAGCCCTCGTCCGGGCCGGGAGGCACCACGTCGGTGTGGCCGGCGAACACCAGCACGGGGCCCTCGGCGCCGCGCCGCGCCCACAGATTGCCCACCGGGCCGCTGTCCATGGACTCGCAGGCGAATCCCAGCGGCGCGAGCCTCCGCGCGATCAGGGCCTGGCAGCCGGCGTCGTCGGGCGTGACCGACGGCCGGGCGATCAGCGCCTCGCACAGGGCGCGCACGGACGGGTCGAACATCAGGCCCTCAGCAGCTCGTTGATGCTGGTCTTGGCGCGGGTCCGGGCGTCGACGCGCTTGACGATCACCGCGCAGGCCAGGCTGTGGCTGCCGTCGGGCGCCGGCAGCGAGCCCGGCACCACCACCGAGCCGGCGGGCACCCGTCCGTAGAGGATCTCGCCCGTCGCCCGATCGTAGATGCGGGTGCTCTGCGAGAGGAACACCCCCATCGCCAGCACCGAATTTTCCTCGACGACCACGCCCTCGACGACCTCGGAGCGGGCGCCGATGAAGCAGTTGTCCTCGATGATGGTGGGAGCGGCCTGCAGGGGCTCGAGCACGCCGCCGATGCCCACGCCGCCCGACAGGTGCACGTGGCGCCCGATCTGCGCGCAGGATCCCACCGTCGCCCAGGTGTCGATCATGCTGCCGTCGCCCACGTAGGCGCCGACGTTCACGTAGGAGGGCATCAGCACCACGTCGCGGCCGATGTGGGCGCCCCGGCGCACCGTGGCCGGCGGCGCCACGCGAAAGCCGCCGCGCCGGAAGTCGTCCGCGCCGTAGTCCTGGAACTTCAGCGGCACCTTGTCGTAGTAGAGCTGGGGCGCCTGCCCCATCACGCCGTTGTCCTCGAGCCGGAAGGACAGCAGGACCGCCTTCTTGATCCACTGGTGGACCTGCCAGCGACCGTCGATCTTTTCGGCGACGCGCAGCGTGCCTTCGTCCAGACCGGAGAGCGTGGCGGCGACCGCCTCGCGCACGTCGGCGGGGGCCCGCCCGGGATGCAGGGACGCGCGGTCCTCCCAGGCGGCTTCGATGATGTCCTGTCTTGCGGCAATGCTCATGGTTTGGCTTGGCGTGTCCAGTCGCCGGATGGATCCGGCATGCGGGAGGGCGCGCGCCATGCGGGATGGCCGTGGGCCTCTGGAGGCGCCGTGGCGCATCCGGGCCCCTGGGCCGGGGCAGGGCGGCTCTCTTGGGGGCGAAGGTGCGAATCCTCCGCGCGATCGGGCGGTATTTTACCGTGTATGGGGCGCTCGTGCAGGGCGGGGCGGTCTTGAAAAACCGCGCCGCGCGCCCCATCTGGGTGCCATGGGCGGCCCCGGCCGCCACGGTCAATCTCAGGAGGCAATCATGGCAATGTATTACCGCACATTCTTTCCTCGGGACCTGTTCGCGGAGGTGAGCCGGCTGCAGCGGGAAATGATGCGGACGCTGGATCCGGTCCACAGCATCCGCGGGCTGGCCCACGGCTATCCCGCCCTGAACGTCGGCAGCACGCCGGCCGCCGTGGATGTCTACGCCTTCGTGCCCGGGCTCGATCCCGCCGGCATCGATCTGCAGATCGAGCGCGGCGTGCTGGCCATCGCCGGCGAGCGCAAGGCCGAAGGGGCGCAGGAAAAATCCACTCGCCACATCGACGAGCGCTTTGCCGGGCGGTTCCGCCGCGTGGTCGCCCTGCCCGACGACGTCGATGCCGGCGCGGTGCAGGCCAGGTATCGCGATGGCGTGCTGCACGTGCACATCCCGCGCAAGAAAGAGGCGCAGCCCCAGCGCATCGCCATCCAGTGAGCAGGACGCAACAGGAACGCAAGGAGAACACCATGAACGACAAGAACCCCGTCACCAAGCCCTATGACGCCGCGAGCGAGGAGGCGGCCCTGCTGCCCCTGGTCGACGTCATCGAGGACGCCGGCGGCATCACGCTGTACGCGGACCTGCCGGGCGTCCCCAAGGAAAAGCTCAGCCTGCAGATCGACGCCGACGCCCTGACCATCGAGGGCGAGCTGGCGCTGGACCTGCCCGAGGGCATGGAGGCCAGCCATGCCGAGGTCGGCCTGCCGCGCTATCGCCGGGTCTTCACGCTCTCCAAAGAGCTGGACAGCGGCAAGGTCAAGGCGGAATATGAGCAGGGCGTGCTCAAGCTGCGCATTCCCAAGCTCGAGCATGCCCAGGCCCGGCGCATCGAGATCCAGGTGAGCTGAGGCCGCGCCCGGCACCGGGATCCATCACCCTGCCGTGGGATGATCGGCCGCCGGCCGGCCGGCCCGCCGGCCGGCGCAAGGACGCGGGACGGGCGCAAAGGCGCAGAGCGGGCGCAAAGGCGCAGAGCGGGCGCAAAGGCGTAGAACGGAGTTTGTCTGACCATGGAATTCAAGGATTACTACGAGATCATGGGCGTCGGGCGCGATGCCGACCAGGACGAGATCAAGCGCGCCTACCGCAAGCTGAGCCGCAAGTTCCACCCCGACGTCAGCAAGGAGGCGGATGCGGAATCGCGCTTCAAGGACCTGGGCGAGGCCTACGAGGTGCTCAAGGACCCCGAAAAGCGCGCCGCCTATGACCAGCTTGCCGCCCGGTGGCGGTCCGGCCAGGATTTCCGGGTGCCTCCGGACTGGAACCAGGGCGGCTTCGAGTTCCAGGGCGGCGGCTTCACCGAGGCGGATGCCGGGGATTTCAGCGAATTCTTCGAGTCCCTCTTCGGGCACGGGGGCCTGGGCGCGGGCGCGCGCCGCCGGCCGCGGCACGAGTTCCACGCGCGCGGCGAGGACGCCCGCGCCAAGATCCAGATCGACCTCGAGGACGCCTATCGCGGCGGCAAGCAGACCCTGAGCCTCAAGCACCGCGAGGCGGGGCCCGACGGACGGCCCCGGATGAAAGAGCGGGTGGTCGACGTTTCCATTCCCAAGGGGGTGAGCCCCGGCCAGCACATACGCCTGGCCGGGATGGGCGGCGCGGGCCTGGGCCAGGGCGAGTCCGGCGATCTCTACCTCGAGGTGGAATTCCGCCCGCACCGCTTGTACAAGGTCGAGGGCAAGGACGTCTACCTCACCCTGCCGGTGGCGCCCTGGGAGGCCGCGCTGGGGGCCGAGCTGACCGTGCCGACGCCCTCGGGCCTGGTCGATCTCAGGATCCCGCCCAACTCCCAGGGCGGACGCAAGCTGCGCCTCGCCGGCCGCGGCATTCCGGCCAGGACGCCGGGCGACCTCTACGTCGTCCTGCAGGTCGTCCTGCCCAAGGCCGACAGCGAGGGCGCAAAGCGCGCCTACCGCGCCTTCGCCGAAGCCGCCCGCTTCGATCCACGTGCCCATATGGGGATTTGAGCCATGATGACGAGCGATACGCCGAATCCGCTGCGAGGCGAGATTTTCGAGGAGGACGTCGAGCTCAGCCTGGCCGACCTGTGCCGGCTCTGCCGCGTGCCGGCCGAGCGGGTCTTCGAGTTCGTCGAGGAAGGAATCCTGACCCCGGTGGGGGGCAGTCCGGGACGCTGGCGCTTTCGCGGGATCAGCGTGCAGCGCGTATACTGCGCCGTGCGCCTGCAGCGCGACCTGGGCGTCAACATGGCCGGGGCGGCCCTGGCGGTGGACCTGCTCGAGGAGCTCGAGCGCCTGCAGGCACGCTTGCGCAGGCTGGAAGGCTAGGGGGCTGGAGAGGGGCGGGCGGCCGCGCCGGGCGTCGCCCTGGTGCGAACGGAGAGACTCGAACTCTCATACCTTGCGGCGCCAGAACCTAAATCTGGTGCGTCTACCAATTCCGCCACGTTCGCACGGCAAGCCGAGTATTATAGCGGGATTTCCCCGGGCTCCCCGGGTGGCCGCGAGCGATTCCGGTTTCCGTTAAAATACGTCGTTTACCGTTCAATTTCTTTACCTCAATAGGTTCCGAATGCAGCCTGTGGTTGAAAAACTCTCCGGCCTCGAGCGCCGAGTCGATCTGACCGTCTCCGTCGCCGACATCGAAAAGGAAGTCCAGGCGCAACTCAAGCGCGTCGCCCGCACCGCCAAGATCCAGGGCTTTCGCCCCGGCAAGGCGCCGCTGTCGGTCATCGAGCGCAGCCATGGCCCCAGCGTGCGCTATGACGTGATCAATTCCGAGATCGGCAAGTCGCTGGACAAGGTCATCGGCGAGGCCAATCTGCGCGTGGCCGGCACGCCCAACCTCGAGCCCAAGACCGAGGGCGTGGGCGACGACGTGCTGGCGTTCTCGGCCACCTTCGAGGTCTATCCCGACGTCGAGCTGCCCGACCTCTCCGGCCTCGAGGTGACCCGCAGCGAGGTCGAGGTGGGCGATGCCGAGGTGCAAAAGACCATCGACATCCTGCGCAAGCAGCGCACGGTCTTCAAGCCCGCCGAGGGCCGCGCCGCCCAGGCCGGCGACCGCGTGACCCTGGATTTCGCGGGCACCATCGACGGCACGGCCTTCGAGGGCGGCACCGCCACCCAATTCCCCTTCGTGCTGGGCGAGGGCCGCATGCTGCCCGAGTTCGAGCAGGCCGTGACCGGCATGCGGGCCGGCGAGGAAAAGACCTTTCCCCTGACCTTCCCGGCCGACTACGGCAGCCCGGCCGTCGCCGGCAAGACCGCCGAGTTCAAGATCACGGTCACCGAGGTCGCCGAGCCCGAGCTGCCCGAGGTCGACGCCGACTTCGCCAAGGCCCTGGGCCAGGCCGAGGGCGACGTCCAGGCCCTGCTCGCCGATGTGCGCGCCAACATCGAGCGCGAGGCCAAGGCCCGCGCCCGCAATCTCACCAAGGCCAGCGTCATGGACGCCCTGGCGGCGGCCTGCCGGTTCGACCTGCCCAAGGCCCTGGTCGAGCGCGAGATCGCCAGCCGCACCGCCGCCGCCCGCGAGGAGCTCAAAAGCCGCGGCCTGCCCAACGCCGACACCATCCCCATCCCCGAGGATACCTTCAAGGCCGAGGCCGAGCGCCGCGTCCGCCTGGGGCTGCTGGTCTCGGAGCTCATCAAGTCCGCCGATCTGCAGGCCAAGCCCGAGCAGGTGCGCGCCCGCATCGAGGAGCTCGCCCAGAGCTACGAGCAGCCGGCCCAGGTCGTGGCCTATTACCTGGCCGACCGCCAGCGCCGTGCCGAGATCGAGTCCCTGGTGCTCGAGGACAACGTCGTCGACCATGTGCTGGCCCGCGCGCGGGTGACCGCCGAGGCGGTCGATTTCGATACCTTGATGGGGACTCGCTGATGTCCAGGTTCGCCGATTTCTATGCGTCGATGTACGGCGGGGATTCGGTCGTCCCCACCGGGCTGGGCTACGTCCCCATCGTCATCGAGCAGTCCGGCCGCGGCGAGCGGTCCTACGACATCTACTCGCGCCTGCTGCGCGAGCGGGTGGTCTTTTTCGTCGGCCCGGTCAACGACCAGTCGGCCAACCTGGTCGTGGCGCAATTGCTGTTCCTCGAATCCGAGAATCCCGAAAAGGACATCTCGCTCTACATCAATTCGCCGGGCGGGTCGGTCTACGCCGGCATGGCCATCTACGACACCATGCAGTTCGTCAAGCCCGACGTGTCGACCCTGTGCACCGGGATCGCCGCCAGCATGGGCGCGTTCCTGCTGGCCGCCGGCGCCAAGGGCAAGCGCTACGCCCTGCCCAATTCGCGTATCATGATCCATCAGCCCTCGGGCGGCGCCCAGGGGCAGGCCTCCGACATCCAGATCCAGGCCAAGGAAATCCTCAGCCTGCGCGAGCGGCTGAACCGCATCCTGGCGGAACGCACCGGGCAGGACATCGAGCGCATCGGCGTGGATACCGAGCGCGATAACTTCATGTCGGCCGACGAGGCGCGGGAATACGGCCTGATCGACAAGGTCCTCGTTTCACGCACCGACGAGGCGAGTTGAGTACAGTTTTATGACGGAAAAAAAAGGTTCTGGCGACGACAAGACGCTGCATTGTTCCTTCTGCAACAAGAGCCAGCACGAAGTCCGCAAGCTCATCGCCGGGCCCTCGGTGTTCATCTGCGATGAATGCATCGACCTGTGCAACGAGATCATCCGCGAGGAAACCCAGGAGGCCGCGCGCGAGGCGGTGCGCAACGAGCTGCCGGCCCCGCATGAGATCAAGGCCTTCCTCGACGGCTACGTGATCGGCCAGGAGACGCCCAAGCGCAACCTGGCGGTCGCGGTCTACAACCACTACAAGCGCATCCGCTACGCCGGCGCCAAGGGCGGCGACGTCGAGCTCTCCAAGAGCAACATCCTGCTGATCGGCCCCACCGGCTCGGGCAAGACCCTGCTCGCCCAGACCCTGGCGCGCATGCTGGACGTGCCCTTCGTGATGGCCGACGCCACCACGCTGACCGAGGCGGGTTACGTGGGCGAGGACGTCGAAAACATCATTCAAAAGCTCCTGCAGAACTGCAACTACGAGCTCGAGAAGGCCCAGCGCGCGATCATCTACATCGACGAGATCGACAAGATCGCGCGCAAGTCCGACAACCCCTCCATCACCCGCGACGTCTCGGGCGAGGGCGTGCAGCAGGCCCTGCTCAAGCTCATCGAGGGCACGATCGCCTCGGTGCCGCCGCAAGGCGGGCGCAAGCACCCCAACCAGGACTTTGTCCAGGTCGACACGACCAACATCCTGTTCATCGTGGGCGGCGCCTTCGACGGCTTGGAAAAGATCATCCGCGACCGCAGCGAGCGTTCCGGCATCGGCTTTTCCGCCTCGGTGCGCGCCAAGACCGAGCGCGGGGTGGGCGAGCTCTTTGCCGAGGTCGAGCCCGAGGACCTGATCAAGTTCGGCCTGATCCCCGAACTCGTGGGCCGCCTGCCGGTGGTCGCCACCCTCGAGGAATTGCAGGAGGACACCCTGGTGCGCATCCTGACCGAGCCGCGCAACGCGGTGGTCAAGCAGTTCCAGAAACTTTTCGAGATGGAGGACGTCCAGCTCGAGGTCACGCCCGAGGCGCTGGCCGCGATCGCGCGCCGCGCCATCAAGCGCCGCACCGGCGCGCGCGGCCTGCGCTCCATCATCGAGCAGGCCCTGCTGGGCACCATGTACGACCTGCCGTCGCGGCGCGACGTCAATCGCGTCATCCTCGACGAGGACGCCGTCGAGGGCCGCAAAGAGCCCACCCTCATCACCGGCCCTCGCGGGGCCCACGGATCGGACGACAAGCCCCTGCATACCGCGGCGGCCTGAGCCGCCCACCGACCTGGAAAATCCTCTTATACTGGACTGGCGGCGGGCCTTGAAAAGCCCGTCGCCAGGCGCCATATAGACCGCAGGCAATGCACGCAAAAGGGGTCTTCGGGCTTCCCTTTGCATCCGGAAGTCATCAGTTTTAAGGAAGAACCATGTCTGCAAGCCAGATCCTCGCCCAGGAGCCCGTCGAGCTCCCGCTGCTGCCGCTGCGGGATGTCGTGGTGTTCCCTCACATGGTCATCCCGCTTTTCGTGGGGCGGCCCCGATCGATCAAGGCGCTCGAAATCGCCATGGAGGCGGGCAACAGCATCATGCTGGTTGCCCAGAAATCTGCCGTCAAGGACGAGCCCTCGCCCGAGGACCTCTACGAGATCGGCTGCGCCGCCAGCATCCTGCAGATGCTCAAGCTGCCCGACGGCACCGTCAAGGTCCTCGTCGAGGGCCTGCAGCGCGCGCGCATCCTCGAGGTCTCGGA
Organism: Alcaligenaceae bacterium; assembly: GCA_044508625.1. GTDB lineage: Bacteria > Pseudomonadota > Gammaproteobacteria > Burkholderiales > Burkholderiaceae_B > Castellaniella. Next base: position 7,332 of record JBIQHJ010000034.1, on the reverse strand, counting down.
TGCCGAGACCCATTTCGCCGCCCGCGTGACGGGCGTCGACGAGGACCATTCCCAGAACGCCGAGGCCGAGGCCCTGCGCCGGGCGGTGGTCGCGCAGTTCGAGCAATACGTCAAGCTCAACAAAAAGATCCCGCAGGAAATCCTCACCTCCCTCTCCGGCATCGAGGAGGCCGGGCGCCTGGCCGACACCATCGCCGCGCACCTGCCCCTCAAGATCGAGCAAAAGCAGGTCATGCTCGAGACCACCGGCGCCGCCGCGCGCCTCGAGGCGCTGCTGGCGCAGCTCGAGGCCGAGATCGACATCCTCCAGGTCGAAAAGCGCATCCGCGGCCGCGTGAAAAAGCAGATGGAAAAGAGCCAGCGCGACTACTACCTCAACGAGCAGGTCAAGGCCATCCAGAAGGAACTGGGCGAGGGCGAGGAGGGCGCCGACATCGAGGAGATGGAGCGCAAGATCGCCGACGCCCACCTCCCCAAGGAGGCCCAGAAAAAGGCCGCCGCCGAGCTCAAGAAACTCAAGCTCATGTCGCCCATGTCCGCCGAGGCGACGGTGGTGCGCAACTACATCGACACCCTGGTGGGCCTGCCGTGGCGCAAAAAGAGCCGCGTCAACAACTCCATCAACAACGCCGAGCAAGTCCTCGACGCGGACCACTACGGCCTGGAAAAGGTCAAGGAACGCATCCTCGAGTACCTCGCCGTGCAACAGCGCGTCGACAAGCTCAAGGCGCCGATCCTGTGCCTGGTCGGCCCCCCGGGCGTGGGCAAGACCTCGCTCGGCCAGTCCATCGCGCGCGCGACCAATCGCAAGTTCGTGCGCATGGCCCTGGGCGGCGTGCGCGACGAGGCCGAGATCCGCGGCCACCGCCGCACCTACATCGGCTCGATGCCCGGCAAGATCCTCCAGAACATGGCCAAGGTCGGCGTGCGCAACCCGCTGTTCCTGCTCGACGAGATCGACAAGATGGGCGCGGATTTCCGCGGCGATCCGTCCTCGGCCCTGCTCGAGGTGCTCGATCCCGAGCAGAACCACACCTTCCAGGACCACTACATCGAGGTCGATTTCGACCTGTCGGACGTCATGTTCGTCGCGACCAGCAATACGCTGAACATCCCGCCGGCGCTGCTCGACCGCATGGAGGTCATCCGCCTCTCGGGCTACACCGAGGACGAAAAGGTGCACATCGCCTTCGACCACCTGCTGCCCAAGCTCATGAAGAACAACGGCGTCCAGAAGGGCGAGCTGACCGTCACCGAGGACGCCGTGCGCGACATCGTGCGCTACTACACGCGCGAGGCCGGCGTGCGCGCCCTCGAGCGCGAGATCTCCAAGGTGTGCCGCAAGGTCGTCAAGCAACTGCTCGAGGCCAACCCCGTGGGGCGCGGCCGCAAGGACGGCACGATCACGCGCACCGTGACGGTGGACGCGGCCAACCTCAGCGAGTACCTGGGCGTGCGCCGCTACACCTTCGGCGTCGCCGAGAAAGAGGACCGCATCGGCCTGGCGACCGGCCTGGCCTGGACCGAGGTGGGCGGCGAGCTGCTGACCATCGAGGTGGCCGACATGCCCGGCAAGGGCGTGGTGCTGCGCACCGGGTCGCTGGGCGACGTGATGAAGGAATCCGTCGAGGCGGCGCGCACGGTCGTGCGCGCGCGGGCCCAGAAATGGGGCATCGCCAACCAGGCCTTCGAAAAGCGCGACCTGCACGTGCACTTCCCCGAGGGCGCGACGCCCAAGGACGGGCCCTCGGCGGGCATCGCCATCACCACGGCCATGGTCTCGGCGCTCACGGGCATCCCGGTGCGCTCGGACGTGGCCATGACGGGCGAGATCACGCTGCGCGGCGAGGTCCTGGGGATCGGCGGCCTCAAGGAAAAGCTGCTGGCCGCCCATCGCGGGGGGATCAAGACCGTCATGATCCCCGAGGAAAACGTCAAGGACCTGGTCGAGATCCCCGACAACGTCAAGAACCACCTGGACATCATCCCGGTGCGCTGGATCGACCGGGTCCTCGAGGTGGCCTTGCAGCACATGCCCACGCCCCTGTCCGACGAGGAGGTCGCCCGCCTCGCCGCCGAGGCCGTGGCGGCGGCCCGCCCCTCAGAGACCGGCAACGGCGACGTGACCAAGCACTGAGAGGACGCCCCACAGGCAAAAACCCGGGACGGGCAACCGTTCCGGGTTTTTCCTTTTGGGTTTTTCCTTTTCCTTTTGCCGCCGGGCCGTCCCAAGGCAAGAACGGCCCCCTTCCCGCCAAGCCGCCCTCGCAGGGCCGCCGGCAGCCGATCAATGCAGGGCGTCGGTCCGGATCAGGCCCACCGCGATGCCCTCGAGCGCGAAGTCATCGCCCGGGCCGACGAGGATGGGCTGGAAGTCGGGGTTTTCAGGCAGCAGGCGCAGGCGCCCGTCCCGGCGCTCGAGGCGCTTGACCGTGACGTCGTCGCCCAGGCGGGCGACGACGATCTGTCCGTTGCGGGCCTCGGAGCTGCGGCGCACCGCCAGCAGGTCGCCGTCGAGGATGCCCGCGTCGCGCATGCTGGCGCCACGCACCCGCAGCAGGTAGTCGGGGGTCTGGGCGAACAGGCCGGCGCCCACCGGGATCTCGCGCTCGACGTGCTCGGCGGCCAGGATGGGGTGGCCGGCGGCCACGCGCCCCACCACCGGCAGCAGCAGGTGATCGGCGGCCTGGACGAGGCGCAGGGACGGGCCACCGGCCGTCCCGCCCGGATCCCCGGCCGCCACGGCCATGCCCTTGGAGGTCCCGGCCATGCCCGCGGGCGTCGCGGCCATGCCTCCGGGGACCCCAGCCATGCCCGCGGGCGTCGCGGCCATGCCTCCGGGGATCCCAGCCATGCCTCCCGGAATCCCACCCCAGCCCGCCGGCGCCGGCGTCCCGTGGGCCTCCACGAGCTGGATGCCGCGGGAGGTGCCCGCCGTGAGGCGGATCATGCCCTTGCGCGCCAGGGCGCGCAGGTGGTCCTCGGCGGCGTTGGCCGAGCGAAAGCCCAGGGCGTCGGCGATTTCCGCGCGAGTGGGCGGGCGGCCATCGGTCGCGATGGACTGTCGGATCAGGTCGAGGATCTGGGATTGCCGCGCGGTGAGCTTGAGGGCCATGGTCGTGGACTGTACATAAACACAGTCCTGATTGTGGCCGATGGCGCCGCAAAAGGCAAGCCGGCCCGTGGGCCGGCTCATGCCGAGTACCGGAGGGCCCGGCTCGCGCGCCGCGCCGGATGGGCCGGCTTGCGCCAAGCGCCGGCCAGACCCGGCTCGTGCGCCGCGCCGGCCTGGTACCGCCGCAGCGGATCAGCCCTTGATCACCCGGGCGATGGCCCCGGCCACGTAGTCGATGTTGCCGCTGTTGAGGGCGGCCACGCAGATCCGGCCGCTGCTGACCGCGTAGATGCCGAATTCCTCGCGCAGGCGCTCGACCTGGGCCTTGTTCAGGCCGGAATACGAGAACATGCCGCGCTGCGCCATGACGAAGCCGAAATCCTGGTCCACGCCGGCGGCCTGGATCTTTTCGACGAGCTGGCGGCGCATGTCGCGGATCCGCTCGCGCATGCCGGCGAGCTCGCCGGCCCAGGTGGCGTAGAGCTCGGGCGTATTGAGCACCATGGCCACGATGGCGCCCCCGTGGGTCGGGGGGTTGGAGTAGTTGGTGCGGATGACGCGCTTGAGCTGGCTGAGGACGCGGGCGCTCTCGTCGTCGCTGCCGGTCACCAGGGTGAGGGCGCCGACGCGCTCGCCGTACAGCGAGAAGGACTTGGAGAACGACGAGCTGATGAACATGGTCAGGCCCATGTCGGCGAACTGGCGCACCACGCCGGCGTCCTCCTCGATGCCGTCGCCGAAGCCCTGGTAGGCGATGTCGAGGAAGGGCACGAGCTGGCGGGACTGGATGGTCCGGGCGATCTGCGCCCATTGCTCGGCCGTGGGGTCCACCCCGGTGGGGTTGTGGCAGCAGGCGTGCAGGACCACGATGGTGCCCGCCGGCATGGCCTCGAGCGAGGCCAGCATGCCCGCGAAATCCAGGCCGTGCGTCGCCGCGTCGTAATAGTCGTAGCTGACGACCGGAAAGCCCGCCGCCTCGAACAGCGCCTGGTGGTTGGCCCAGCTCGGGTTGCTGATGGCGACCTGGGCGCCGGGCAGGAGCTGGCGCAGGAAATCGGCGCCGACCTTGAGCGCGCCCGTGCCGCCCAGGGTCTGGACGGTCAGGCAGCGGTGCTCGGTCATCAGCGGCGAGCCCCGGCCCAGCAGCAGGGTCTGCGCCCCCGTGTTGTAGCCCGGGATTCCGTCGATGGGCAGGTAGTTGCGCGGCTCTGCGCGCTCGAACAGGCGGGTCTCGGCCTGGCGCACGGCGCTCAGCAGCGGGATGCGGCCCTGGTCGTCGTAGTACACGCCCACCCCAAGATTGACCTTGGTGTCGCGGGTATCGGCCTTGAATTGTTCGTTCAGGCCCAGGATGGGGTCGCGCGGAGCGAGCTCGACGGAAGCGAAAAGAGAGGACATGTCGGTGAGGGAGGGAAGGCTGGGGAAGGAGGACAGGGTGTGGAAAGGGTATGGAAAGCGGTAGGCGGGGCCGGTCTTTGTCGCGGCGGGCAATGGTGTGATAATAAGGGGTTTCCCGAGGAGGTGTCCAGTTGCCCATGACCCAGGCCGCACCCGGATTCGTCCAGTATCCGGACAGTCCGTTCCAGCTCTACCAGCCCTATCCGCCCGCGGGGGACCAGCCCGCCGCGATCGAGGCCCTCGAGGAGGGCGTGCGCGACGGCCTGATGTTCCAGACCCTGCTCGGCGTGACGGGGTCCGGCAAGACCTACACCATGGCCAACCTCATCGCCCGCACGGGCCGGCCGGCCATCGTGCTGGCGCCCAACAAGACCCTGGCGGCCCAGCTCTATTCCGAGATGCGCGAGTTCTTTCCGCGCAACGCCGTGGAATACTTCGTGTCGTACTACGACTATTACCAGCCCGAGGCCTACGTGCCCTCGCGCGACCTGTTCATCGAAAAGGACTCGTCGATCAATGAGCACATCGAGCAGATGCGCCTGTCGGCGACCAAGAGCCTGCTCGAGCGCCCCGACACCGTCATCGTGGGCACCGTGTCCTGCATCTACGGCATCGGCAATCCGGGCGACTATCACGCGATGGTCCTGACCCTGCGCAAGGGCGACCGCATCGCCCGCCAGGAGATCCTCGCGCGGCTGGTGGCCATGCAGTACGAGCGCAACGACGCCGAGTTCGCGCGCGGGGTGTTCCGCGCGCGCGGCGAGGTGATCGACGTGTTCCCGGCCGAGCACGCCGAGCAGGCGCTGCGCATCACGCTGTTCGACGACGAGATCGAGTCGCTGGACCTGTTCGATCCCCTGACCGGCAAGATCTCGCAGCCGCTGCTGCGCTTCACGATCTTTCCGAGCTCGCACTACGTCACCCCCCGCGAGACCGTGCTGAGGGCCATCGAGACGATCAAGGAGGAACTGCGCGAGCGCCTGGCCGTGCTCACGGCCGAGAACAAGCTCGTCGAGGCTCAGCGCCTCGAGCAGCGCACCCGCTTCGACCTCGAGATGCTGCAGGAGCTCGGCTTCTGCAAGGGCATCGAAAACTATTCCCGCCACCTATCGGGCGCGGCGCCGGGCGAGCCTCCGCCCACGCTCATCGACTACCTGCCGGCCAACGCCCTGATGTTCATCGACGAGAGCCACGTGACCATCGGCCAGCTCGGCGGCATGTACCGGGGCGACCGCTCGCGCAAGGAAACGCTGGTGCAGTTCGGCTTCCGCCTGCCCTCGGCGCTGGACAACCGGCCGCTGCGCCTCGAGGAATTCGAGGCCCGCATGCCGCAATGCGTGTTCGTCTCGGCCACGCCCGGCCCCTACGAGGCCGAGCACTCCGACCAGGTGGTCGAGCAGCTCGTGCGGCCCACCGGCCTGGTGGACCCCGAGGTCGACCTGCGCCCGGCCGCCACCCAGGTCGACGACCTGCTGGGCGAGGCCAAGCTGCGGGTGGCGCGCCACGAGCGCGTGCTGGTCACCACCCTGACCAAGCGCATGGCCGAGGACCTCACCGAGTATCTCGGCGAGAACGGCCTCAAGGTCCGCTACCTGCACTCCGACATCGACACGGTCGAGCGCGTCGAGATCATCCGCGACCTGCGCCTGGGCGCCTTCGACGTGCTGGTCGGCATCAACCTGCTGCGCGAGGGCCTGGACATTCCCGAGGTCTCGCTGGTGGCCATCCTGGACGCCGACAAAGAGGGCTTCCTGCGTTCCGAGCGCAGCCTGATCCAGACCATGGGCCGGGCGGCGCGCAACCTCAACGGCCGCGCCATCCTGTATGCCGACCACGTGACGGACTCCATGCGCCGCGCCATGGACGAGACCCAGCGCCGCCGCGAGCGGCAGCTCGCCTTCAATGAGGAACACGGCATCACCGCGCGCGGCGTCAGCAAGGCGGTGCGCGACCTCATCGACGGGGTTTCGGTGGCGGCCGCGCGCCAGGCGGCGCCCGCGCCCTACGACGAGGCCGCCCTGCACGACGAAAAGGCCCTGGCGCGCGAAATCCGCCGCCTCGAGGAAAAGATGCTGGACCATGCCCGCAACCTCGAGTTCGAGCAGGCCGCCTCGGCCCGCGACGCCCTCAAGGCCCTGAAGGAACGCGCCTTGCTGTCCTGATGCGCGGCCGGCCGGCGCGGCGGCGCCGGCAGCGTTGGGAAAAACCGACAGGCGGCGGCCGGCCTGCCCGCGGGGAGCCGGCCGGACCCCGCATGGAATGTTGCCGCGCAGCAAAAATGGAGTCCCCGCGAGCGCCGGCACCCCCGGGACTGCCGGCTCCCGCTATGAAAACCCTCGAAATTGCTTGCCAATTTCCGGGTTTTCCCTCACACTTTCATCTATCATGAATAAAGTACTTTTCGTCTGTACGGGTAACATCTGCCGTTCCCCCAGCGCGCAAGGCGTCTTTCAGCACATGATCGACGAGGCGGGTCTGGCGGACGTGATCAGTGTCGACTCCGCGGCAACGCACAATTTCCATGTGGGTGAATCCCCCGATCCACGGGCCCAGGCGGCGGCGCGCAAGCGCGGCTATGACCTGTCCGCCCACGTGGGCCGCCAGATCGCCTCGCAGGATTTTCGCGAGTTCGACCTGATCCTGGCCATGGACTGGGAAAACCTCTCGGCCTTGCAACAGCAATGCCCCAAGGTCTACCAGCACAAGCTGATGCTGCTGATGCGCTTCTCGAACGAGTACGAGGAGGCCACCGTGCCCGACCCCTACTACGGGGCGCCCGAGGGCTTCAACAAGGTGCTCGACTACATCGAGGACGCCTG
>JBIQHJ010000033.1:0-40481 GCA_044508625.1 Alcaligenaceae bacterium | reverse complement strand
GTGGAAATCGGCCAGGCCGGCGACAAGGCGATCGAATCCATCGTCCAGCGCACCGCCGTCACCTCCGTGCTGCCCAAGGGCACCATCAAGTCGCTCTGATCCGACGACGGGGCGCCGCTCGCCCCGCCCCCGCCCTCCGTCCCCTGATCGACCCATGAACCGCTACCCACTCTGGAAGTACCTGACCGTGCTGGCCGCCCTGATCGTCGGGCTGCTCTACACGCTGCCCAATTTCTACGGCGAATCGCCCGCCGTCCAGATCGCCGGGGCCAAGACCTCGACCAAGGTGGATATGGGGACCATGACGCGCGCCGAGCAGATCCTCGCCGAGGCGGGCATCCAGTCCACGGGCTCGTCCTTCGAGATGAACGGGCCGGTCGGCGCGGTGCGGCTGCGCTTCGACTCCACCGACACGCAGCTCAAGGCCAAGGACCTGATCGAGAAAACGCTCAATCCCGATCCCCAGGATCCCGACTACACGGTGGCCCTGAACCTGATGTCGGCTTCGCCCAACTGGCTCTCGGCCCTGGGGGCCCATCCCATGTACCTGGGCCTGGACCTGCGCGGCGGCGTGCACTTCCTGCTGCAGGTCGACATGCAGGGCGCGCTGACCAGCCGCTACGATTCCATGGCCGGCGAGGCGCGCACCGCCTTGCGCGACGCAAAGCTCAAGTACGAGGACGTCGAGCGCAACCAGCTCTCGGTGCGGGCCACCTTCGCCACCGCCGAGGCGCGCGATGCCGCGGCCGAGGAACTGCGCCGCGCCATGCCCGAGGTCACCTTCACCCCGGGCACCGCGGGCGACACCTACACGCTCGACGGGGCGCTCAGCGCCTCGGCCATCACCCAGGTCCAGAACAACGCGCTCAAGCAGAACATCACCACCCTGCACAACCGGATCAACGAGCTGGGCGTGGCCGAGCCGGTCATCCAGCAGCAGGGCGCCGACCGCATCGTGGTGCAACTGCCCGGCGTGCAGGACGTGGCCAAGGCCAAGGAGATCCTGGGGCGCACCGCCACGCTCGAGATCCACATGGTGGACGACTCGCCCACCGCGACGGCGGCGCTGTCCTCGGGCACCGTGCCCTTCGGCCTGGTCCGCTACAACGACCGCGACGGGCGCCCGATCCTGCTGCGCCGCCAGGTGATCCTGACCGGCGAAAACCTGCAGGACGCCCAGCCGGGCCGCGACCAGCAGACCCAGCAGCCGACCGTCAACCTGACGCTGGACTCCAAGGGCGCGCGGATCTTCCGCGACGTCACGCGCGACAACATCGGCAAGCGCATGGCCATCGTGCTGTTCGAGAACGGCAAGGGCGAGGTGGTGACCGCGCCGGTGATCCGCAGCGAGATCCCGGGCGGGCAGGTGCAGATCTCCGGCAGCATGACCGCGCAAGAGGCCGCCGACATCTCGCTGCTGCTGCGGGCCGGCTCGCTGGCCGCGCCGATGCACATCATCGAGGAACGCACCATCGGCCCGAGCCTGGGCGCCGCCAACATCCGGCAGGGCTTCGACTCGACGCTGTACGGCTTCGCGGCCATCGCGGTGTTCATCATCCTGTACTACCACCTGTTCGGCCTGTTCTCGACGCTGGGCCTGAGCTTCAACGTGCTGCTGCTGCTGGCGGTGCTGTCGATGCTGCAGGCCACCCTCACCCTGCCGGGCATCGCGGCCATCGCGCTGACGCTGGGCATGGCGATCGACGCCAACGTGCTGATCAACGAGCGCATCCGTGAGGAACTGCGTGCGGGGCTGCCGCCCCAGCAGGCGATCCACCTGGGCTTCGATCGCGCCTGGGCGACCATCCTGGACTCCAACCTCACCAGCCTCATCGTGGGCGTGGCGCTGCTCGCCTTCGGCACCGGCCCGGTCCGCGGCTTCGCGGTGGTGCACTGCATCGGCATCCTGACCTCGATGTTCTCGTCGGTGGTGGGCGTGCGCGCACTGGCCAACCTCTGGTATGGCCGCCAGCGCAAGCTCAAGTCCATCTCGATCGGCCAGGTCTGGAAACCCAAGCAGGACTAAGACAGGATCAAGCAGGAACCATCATGGAATTCTTCCGCATCCATCGCACCATCCCCTTCATGCGGCATGCGCTGATCCTGAACCTGATCAGCCTGCTGACCTTCATCGCCGCGGTGGTCTTCATCGCCACGCGGGGCTTCCACCTGTCGATCGAGTTCACGGGCGGCACGGTGATCGAGGTCCACTACACGCAGAGCGCCCCGGTGGGCGAGATCCGCACGGCGATCGAGGGCCTGGGCTACAGCGACTTCCAGGTCCAGAACTTCGGCACTTCGCAGGACGTGATGATCCGCCTGCCGGTCCGCCCGGGCGAGGATTCCGCCAAGCAGAGCGAGACCGTGATGACGGCCCTCCAGGCCCAGGACGCGGGGGTGCAGCTCCGGCGCGTCGAGTTCGTGGGCCCGCAGGTGGGCCAGGAACTCCTGCACAACGGCCTGATGGCGCTGCTGTTCGTGGTGGTGGGGATCATGATCTACCTGGCGGTGCGCTTCGAATGGAAGCTCGCGGCCTCCTGCGCGCTCGCCAACCTGCACGACGTGGTGATCATCCTGGGATTCTTCGCGTTCTTCCAGTGGGAGTTCTCGCTCTCGGTGCTGGCGGGTGTGCTGGCGGTCCTGGGCTATTCGGTCAATGAGTCCGTGGTGGTGATGGACCGGATCCGCGAAAACTTCCGCAAGCAGCGCAAGGCCTCGGTGCGCGAGATCATCAACGCCTCGATCACGCAGAACATCTCCCGCACGATCATCACCCACGGCTCGACGCAGATGATGGTGCTGTCGATGTTCTTCTTCGGCGGCCCGACCCTGCACAACTTTTCGCTGGCGCTGACGATCGGGATCTGGTTCGGGATCTATTCCTCGGTGTTCGTGGCGGCCGCCCTCGCCATGTGGATGGGGATCAAGCGCGAGGACCTGGTCAAGCCGGTCAAGAAGGACGGGCCGGAGGTCGAGCTGGGGTAGGGCGCGCCGATTGCCGAGGGCGGTTGCCCCGCGCCCCCGGCGCGTTACACTGCATCCACCGACCCTCCCGAGGCACCCCGCCATGCCCATCCGCGAAGTCCGCCACCCCCTGATCCGCCACAAGCTCGGCCTGATGCGGCGCGCCGACCTCAGCACCAAGAATTTCCGCGAGATGGCCCAGGAGATCGCGGCCTTGCTGACCTACGAGGCCACCAAGGACCTGCCGCTCGAGCCCACGCGGATCACCGGCTGGTGCGGCGAGCTCGACGTCGAAAAGCTGGCGGGCAAGAAAATCACCGTGGTCCCCATCCTGCGCGCCGGCATCGGCATGCTCGACGGCGTCCTCAGCCTGGTGCCGGGAGCCAAGGTCAGCGCGGTGGGGATCGCCCGCAACGAGCAGACCCTGCAGGCCCATGCCTACCTCGAAAAGCTGGTGGGCGAGCTCGACCAGCGCCTGGCGCTGATCGTCGACCCGATGCTGGCCACCGGCGGCTCGATGGTCGCCACCATCGACATGCTCAAGCAGGCGGGCGGCCGCAACATCCGGGCCCTGGTCCTCGTGGCCGCGCCGCCGGGCATCGCCGCGGTCGAGCGCGCCCATCCCGACGTCGAGATCTACACCGCCTCCGTCGACAGCCACCTGAACGAAAACGGCTACATCATCCCGGGCCTGGGCGACGCCGGCGACCGGATCTTCGGCACCCGCCAAAAGATCGATTGAGGCCGCGTTGCGAGATCGAGGGGGCTTTGCGAGGGTCCTTGATCCAGCGCAGTTTCTGGAAGATTTCGATACACGGCTTTCCGGTCAATAGGGTAGGATGAACGTGTTCATCATCGTTCCAACCGGAGGAATTCATGGCCACACGCAAAACCATCGCGACACAATCGGTCGGGGACGCGCTGCTCGAGGATCTGAAAACCAGTCTCGACCAGGCTGAGAAACTGCTGCGCGAGGCGGCCGAGGCGACGGGCGACAAGGCCGCCGACCTGCGCGAGCGCGCGCTCAAGGCGGTCGATCAGGGGCGTGCGGCCCTGTCCGAAACCCAGGAAAACCTGCTGGCGCAAGGCCGCAAGGTGGTCCACGACACCGAGGAATACGTCCAGGCCAACCCCTGGAAGGCCGTCGGGATCGCCGGGGTCGCCGGCCTGCTGCTGGGCGCCCTGCTGTCGCGCCGCTGATCGCCCGTGTCCCTGAGACGAGCCCTGCTCGACGTGGCCGCCCAGGCGGCGGCCATGGCGCACACGCGCTTCGAGCTGTTCTCGCTCGAGGCGGCCGAGGCGCGCGCGCTCCTGTTCCGCAGGCTGGGGCTGGCCCTGGCGGCGGCGGCCTGCCTGTTCATGGCGCTGCTGGTGGCGACGCTGGCCATCGGGCTGTATTTCTGGCCGACCGAGTACCGCTACCTGGCCCTGGGCCTGCTGGCCCTGGCCTATGCGGTGGCGGGCGGCATCCTGGCCTGGCGCCTGTGTGATGGCCTGGCGCACGGGCCGGCCCCTTTCTCGGCGCTCGTCGAGGTGCTGGGCGAGGATGCCGAGGCGCTGCGCAGCGGGCCGGCGCGGGTGCGGGCGCCCGAGCCCGTCCCCGAGCCCGGCGCCTCCGAGGAGGTCTCATGAAGGCCGGCGACGACCGCCGCGCCCGCATCGAGCTGCTGCGGGCCCGCGCCCAGTACGAGCGCCTGCTGCTGCGGCGGGCGGCCTGCGATGCGCTCGAGGGCCTGCGGCCCGGGGCCCTGGCCTCGGGCGCCTCGGCGGGGCTGCGCGCCGTCGGCATGGGCTGGGTGGCGGCCGGGCTGCGCGCGGCGCGCCGCTACCCCCTGCTGCTGTCGCTCGCCTCCTCGGCGGTGTCGGGGGTGCGCCATGGCAATCCCTACGCCCGCCTGGGCATGATCGCCCTGCTGGCCTGGCGCGTCCTGCGGGCGCGCCGCAAGAACCTATAGGCCTCAGCTAACTTATAGGCCTCAACTATAAGTCGGGCTCCGGCCATGAGCCAGGCCTCTGCCGTGAGCCAGGCTCCAGCCATGAGCTGGCTCCCGGCGATGGGCTACAGGCCGAGCTTGTCCCACATGGCGTCGACGCGCGCCTTGACGTCGGCGTCCATCCGGATCGGGCGGCCCCATTCGCGGCTGGTCTCGCCCGGCCATTTGTTGGTGGCGTCCATCCCCATCTTGCCCCCCAGCCCCGACACCGGCGAGGCGAAATCCAGGTAGTCGATGGGCGTGTTCTCGACCAGCACGGTATCGCGCACCGGGTCCATGCGCGTGGTCATGGCCCACACCACCTCGGTCCATTGGCGCGGATCGATGTCCTCGTCCACGACCACGATGAACTTGGTGTACATGAACTGGCGCAGCACGCTCCACAGGCCGAACATGATGCGCTTGGCATGGCCGGGATACTGCTTGCGCATCGACACCACCGCCAGGCGGTAGCTGCAGCCCTCGGGCGGCAGGTAGAAATCGACGATCTCGGGGAACTGGCGCTTGAGCAGCGGCACGAACACCTCGTTCAGCGCCACGCCCAGCACCGCCGGCTCGTCGGGCGGCTTGCCCGTGTAGGTGCTGTGGTAGATGGGCTGGCGCCGGTGGGTGATGCGCTCGACCGTGAACACCGGGAACCAGTCCCGCTCGTTGTAGTATCCCGTATGGTCGCCGTAGGGGCCCTCCAGGGCCATCTCGTAGCCGGTGTCCGGCGCCGCTGGCGCGCCCTCGGGGGCGCGGGGGGGCAAGGCGCGCGGATCGGTGGCCGGCAGGATGTGGCCCTCGAGGATGATCTCGGCGTGGGCCGGCACCGACAGCTCGCTGCCCAGGGCCTGGGCGAGCTCGGTGCGCGCGCCGCGCAGCAGCCCCGCGAACTGGTATTCGGAAAGGGTGTCGGGAATGGGGGTGACGGCGGCGAGCAGCGTCGCCGGATCCGTGCCCAGGGCCACGGCGATGGGGAACGGCCGGCCGGGATGGGCCAGGACGTGGTCGCGGAAATCCAGCGCGCCGCCGCGGTGCGACAGCCAGCGCATGATGAGCTTGTTGCGGCCGATGATCTGCTGGCGGTAGATGCCGAGGTTCTGGCGGCGGGCGTTCGGCCCGCGCGTCACGACCATGCCCCAGGTGAGCAGCGGGGCCACGTCCCCGGGCCAGCAGGTCTGCAGGGGCAGGGCGCCGAGGTCCACGTCGCCGCCCTCGGTCACGACCTCCTGGCAGGGCGCCCCGCGCAGCGTGCGGGGGTTCATGTCCCAGAGCGCGGATTTCAGCATCGAGGCCTTGGCCAGGGCGTCGCGCATGCCCTGCGGTGGGGTGGGCTCGCGCAGCGACGCCAGCAGCTCGCCCGTCTCGCGCAGCGCCGAGACCGATTCCGCGCCCATGCCCCAGGCCACGCGCTGCGGCGTGCCGAACAGGTTGGCCAGCACCGGGATGGCGCTGTCCGCGCCCTCGTGCACGGGCCGCTCGAACAGCAGCGCCGGCCCGCCGGCACGCAGGACGCGGTCGGCGATCTCGGTGATCTCGAGGCGGGTGGACACGGGGTGTGCGATGCGCTTGAGCTGGCCGCGGCGCTCGAGCTGGCCGATGAAGTCCCGGAGGTCGCGATATTTCACTGAATTCCGTCTCAGGTTACAGTTGGGATCGTGCGACAGATTACCACCGACTCCCCCCGCCTTGCTCGGAGCCTCCCATGCCCCTCGTCGTGACCGGTGAGCGTCTGCTGGGCGGACTGATGTCGATCGTGCGGCCGCTGGGCGAACTCATCCACGTCAGCGCGATCTACCTGGGCATCGCCGTCCTGACGACCCTGGGCCTGAGCCTGGTGCTGCCGTCCATGCGCCAGCAGTCCCAGCAGCTCCACGAAGTCGTGCTGGCCATGTTCCAGGCCGACGGCGGGGGCTATGCCGGCGGCGACGATCCGCTGGCCGACATCGGCGCGGTCGATTGGTCCATGCCCGCCAGTCCCGTCCAGCCCCCCGCGGCCTCGCGGCCCCCGGACGCCGCGCCGGCCGCCCCCGGCGGCGAGGGCGCGGCGCCCGCCCCCGAGGGCCGGACGGCGGATTCCGCCGGCGGGGCCGAGATGCCCAATTTCTCGCTCGCGCTGGACGCCGCGATCCGCGGCCAGGAGATCCCCGGCGTCAGCCAGGCCCAGGCCCATGCCATGCGCAGCTACATCGCGCGCAAGTACAAGATCGCCAACAGCGTCGCCGGCGCCCTGGTGCGCATCGCCTTCGCCGTCGGCGCCCAGAAGGACGTCGATCCGCAACTGCTGCTGGCGGTCATCGCCATCGAGTCCCGCTACAACCCCTTTGCCGAGAGCTCCGGCGGCGCGCAGGGCCTGATGCAGGTGATGACGCGCGTGCACCATGACAAGCTGTCGGGCTCGGGCGCCGGGCAGGTGGAGGTGTTCAACCCCGTGGTGAACATCGACGTGGGCGCCCAGATCCTGGCCGACTGCATCCAGCGCCGCGGATCGGTGAGCGGCGGCCTGGCCTGCTACGTGGGGGCCACCGGCCCCAACGACGGCGGCTACGGCGCCCGGGTGCTGGCCGAGCAGCGCCGCATCGCCCTGGCCTCGGGGATCGCGCCCAACCGGCGCTAGCCTGCGGTTCCCGGTTCCCCGCCGCCAGCTCCCTGCGGCGGGCTCCCTGCGGCGGCGGCCGGCTCCGATTGGCGGCGCTTGGCTTCCGTCGCCCGGCTTCCGGTCTCCCTACGCCCCCAGGAAGCGCCCCATGCGGTCGACCGCCTCGCGCAGGCGGTCCAGGCCGGTGGCGTAGGAGAACCGCAGCGTGTGGGCGGCGTGGGCCTGCCCGAAATCGACGCCGGGCACCGCGGCCACCAGCGCCTGGACGAGCAGGCGCCGGGCGAAATCCATGCTGTCGCGGCTGTGGGCCGAGATGTCGGCAAAGATGTAGAACGCCCCGTCGGGCGCCACCGGGACGTCCAGGCCCAGGCGGGCGAACTCGGGCAGCAGGTAGTCGCGCCGCTCTTTGAAGGACAGGCGGCGGATCTCGTAGGTGCGCATCACCTCGGGGACGAAGCAGGTCAACGCCGCGTGCTGGGCGAGCGAGGGGGCGCAGATCGCCAGGCTGGCGGCCAGCCGCTCGAGGGCGGGCATCATCGACGGCGGGGCGATCATCCAGCCCAGGCGCCAGCCCGTCATGTGGAAATACTTGGAAAAGCTGTTGATGACGACGATGTCGCCGTCCAGCGTCAGCGCGCTGCGCGGAGGATCCTCGTAGTACAGGCCGAGGTAGATCTCGTCCATGATCACGAAGCCGCCGCGCTCTCGCACCCGCGCGATCAGCGCCCGCAGGGCCTCGCGCTCGATCGAGGTGCCCGTGGGATTGCTGGGCGAGGCGATCAGCACGCCGCGCGTCGCCGGGCCCCAGTGCTCGGCCACGTCCTCGGCGCTGAGCTGGTAGCGGTTGCGGGCCGAGCAGGGCACCAGCCGCGTGACGCCGCCGGCCGCGGTGATGAAGTTCTGGTTGGCCGGATACGAGGGGTCGGGCATCAGGACCTCGTCGCCGGGATTGATCAGCGCCATCGCCGCCAGCAGCAGCGCCCCCGACGCCCCCGAGGTGACCAGCACGCGCGCGGGATCGACCTCGGCCTGGAATTGCGTCCCGTAGTAGTGGGCGATGGCCTCGCGCAGGGCGGGGATGCCGGCCGGCGGCGTGTAGCCGCCCAGGCCGGCGCTCGCGGCGCGGTTCAGGGTCTCGAGGACCTGGGGCGGGGCGGTGAAGTCGGGCTCGCCGATGCCGAGGCTGATCACGTCGTGCCCCTGGGCCGCGAGCGCCTGCGCCTGCTTGAAGACTTCCACGGCGTAGAATGGCACCGTGCGATCGGTTCGGGCGGCGAGGCGAGGCATGACGGACTTCCGTGAAAAGTGACCATTGTAGTCCGCCCATGCAGGAGTTTCACGATATGGAATCCCCCGCGCGCCGCGCGTTCCTGACGGGGCGCCGCGCGGCGCAGACCCCCTGGGAAGCCTTCCTCGGCCGCTTGCGGCGCACGGTCGAGGGCAAGGTCTTCGACTTTTCCACGCCCTCGGGCAGCGCCCGGCTGGTGCCGGCCCGCATGAGCGACGTCTATCATGCGCGCAGCCTCTGCGCCGAGCACGGCATCGTGCTGGCGCTCGACGGGGTGCCCCACGCCTCGCGCCTGGACGCGGGGCCCGTGCTCTGGGTCGAGCCCGGCACGGCCATGGCGCGCTTCGAGCGCATGGGCGAGGGCGACCCGCGCTGGTTCGTCCAGCCGGGCTGCCTCCTGGGCGACCTCGAGCAGGCGGGCCTGCCGCAGTTCCGCGACCTCCCGCCGCACCTCACCGTCGCGGCCTGGCTGGCCGATCGCGAGTGGTGCGACTGGGATGCCGGCCGCACCGCCGATTCGGGGCTGGTGCACGCGCTGGTGCTGCTGGGCGACGGCACCCAGGCCAACCTGGGCGCCTTCGGGACCGCCAATCAAAAGCCGCTGGACAACATCCGGGTGCAGCAGATGATCCCGCGCCTGTTCGAGCTCTCCACCGGCGAGGACGCGGCGCGGGCGGGCGCGCAGCCCTGCTGGGGCGCGCGCTACCGGCTCGACGCCCTGCGGCCCGCCGGGGACGCGGGCGTCAACCTCGCCCACCTGCTGCTCGGGCACGGGGGCGACCTCGGCTGGGTGGAATGGCTGGTGATCGACGAGCGCGCGCCGCAGGCCCGCCAGCGGCCCTACGAGCAGCGCTATTTCCGGCGGGCCCCGACCCCCGGCGCGACCGCCCTGGACCGCGCGGCCAAGGACCTGTTCGATCCCGCCCGCCTGTTCCCCGATCCCGGCCAGCAGTCCTGAGCGGCCGCGGGCCGCGCCCCGTCCCGACCGCCTTGCCGGCCTCGCCCCGGCCGCTTCGCGCGCCTCGTCCCGGCCGCCCCACGCGCCTCGTCCCGGCCGCCCCGCGCGGCGTTCCCGGCGCCCGCCTGTCGCGCCGCTCCGCCAGGGGCTAGAATGGGTCCGCAAGCGCGGCGGGGCCGCGCCCGAAACGATCGTTCATCTCCGTCCACATAGGCTCACCATGGAAGACTCCCTACGCGCCGCCGCGCTCGAATACCACGAGCATGGCCGTCCCGGAAAAATTTCCGTCACCCCGACCAAGCAGTTGTCGAACCAGCGCGACCTGGCCCTCGCCTACTCGCCGGGGGTCGCGGCCGCCTGCGAGGAGATCGTCGCCGATGCGCACAATGCCTTCCGCTACACCGGCCGCGGCAACCTGGTGGGCGTGATCACCAACGGCACCGCCGTGCTGGGCCTGGGCAACATCGGCCCGCTCGCCTCCAAGCCCGTGATGGAGGGCAAGGCCGTGCTGTTCAAGAAATTCTCGGGGCTGGACGTCTTCGACATCGAGATCAACGAATCCGACCCCGACAAGCTCGTGGACATCATCGCGGGGCTCGAGCCGACCTTCGGCGGCATCAACCTCGAGGACATCAAGGCGCCCGAATGCTTCGAGGTCGAGCGCAAGCTGCGCGAGCGCATGAGGATCCCGGTCTTCCACGACGACCAGCACGGCACCGCGATCTGCGTCACCGCCGCCTTCATCAACGGCCTCGAGGTCGTGGGCAAGAATATCTCCGAGGTCAAGGTCGTGGTCTCGGGCGCCGGGGCCGCGGCCCTGGGCTGCCTCGACCTCATGATCGACATGGGCCTGCCGCTCGAGCACGTCTGGGTGTCGGACATCGAGGGCGTGGTCTACAAGGGCCGCACCGTGCTCATGGACGAGAAAAAGGCGCGCTTCGCGCAAGAGACCGACGCGCGGACCCTGGACGACATCATCGGCGGCGCCGACGTGTTCCTGGGCCTGTCGGCCGGAGGCGTGCTCAAGCCCGACATGGTGCGCAGGATGGCGGCCCGGCCGCTGGTCCTGGCGCTGGCCAATCCCAACCCCGAGATCCTGCCCGCCGACGCCTTCGCCGTGCGCGACGACGTGGTGATGGCCACGGGCCGCTCGGATTTCCCGAACCAGGTCAACAACGTCCTGTGCTTCCCCTACATCTTCCGCGGCGCGCTGGACGTGGGCGCCACCACCATCACGCGCGGCATGGAAAAGGCGGCCGTCATGGCGATCTGCAAGCTCGCGCGCGAGGAGCAGAACGACGTGGTGGCGGCGGCCTACGGCCTCTACGACGTGAGCTTCGGCCCCAGCTACTTCATTCCCAAGCCCTTCGATCCGCGCCTGATCGTGCGGATCTCCCCGGCCGTCGCCAAGGCGGCCATGGACGACGGCGTGGCCACCCGGCCGCTGGCCGACCTCGCCAGCTATGCCGAGCAGCTCCAGCAGTTCGTCTACCATTCCGGCGCCTTCATGAAGCCGCTCTTTTCGGCCGCCCGCAACATGGTGCGCGAGGGCGGCAAGGCCCGGATCGTGTTCGCCGAAGGCGAGGACGAGCGCGTGCTGCGCGCCGTGCAGATCGTGGTCGACGAGCGCCTGGCCCATCCCATCCTGATCGGCCGTCCGGCCGTGCTGGCCGCGCGCATCGAGAAATACGGCCTGCGCCTGCGCCTGGGCGAGGACGTCGAGGTCACCAATCCCGAGCACGACGAGCGTTTCCACCGCTACTGGAACGCCTACTGGGAAAAGATGTGCCGCAAGGGGATCACCAAGGAAATGGCGCGCGTCGAGATGCGCCGCCGCCTGACGCTGATCGGCGCCATGATGGTCCACCTGGGCGATGCCGACGGCATGATCTGCGGCACGGTGGGCGCCTACGGCAACCACCTGCGCTTCATCGACGAGGTCATCGGCCGCCAGCCGGGCGTGCGGACCTACGCGGCCATGAACATCCTGCTGCTCGACGAGCGCACCCTCGCCCTGGCCGACACCCACGTCAACGACGACCCGGACGCCGCGCAGATCGCCGAGATCACCCTCATGGCGGCCGAGGAAATGCGCCGCCTCAAGATGGAGCCCAAGGTCGCCCTGCTGTCGCGCTCGAATTTCGGCACCGGCAGCTCGTCCTCGGGGGTCAAGATGCGCGAGGCCCTCGAGCTGGTGCGCGCGCGCGACCCGGGGCTCGAGATCGACGGCGAGATGCATGGCGACTGCGCCCTGGATCCGGCGCTGCGCAAGCGCATCCTGCCGACGACCACGCTGCACGGCGAGGCCAACCTGCTGATCTGCCCCAACGTGGACTCGGGCAACATCGCCTACAACCTGCTCAAGACGGCGGCGGGCGGCAACGTGGCCGTGGGTCCCTTCCTGCTCGGCGCCAACGCGCCGGTGCACATCCTGACCTCCAGCTCGACGGTGCGCCGGATCGTCAACATGGCCGCCCTCACCGTGGTCGATGCCAACACGCCACGCCCTGCCTGATCGGCCAGCGATCGGCCTGGTCCTGACCGGGGGCGGCGCGCGCGCCGCCTACCAGGTGGGCGTGCTCTCGGGCGTGATGGACATCCTCGACCCGGGGCGCGATCCCGCGTTCCGCAATCCATTCCCCATCATCTCGGGCACCTCGGCCGGCGCCATCAACGCGACGGCCCTGGCCTGCCGCGCCCACCAGCCCCATCGGTCCATCGACCACCTGGTCGCCCTCTGGGCCAGCCTGCGCACCCAGGCCGTCTACTACGCCGACGCGCCGCGGCTGATGCGCACCGGGCTGCGGTGGCTGGGCATGCTGAGCCTGGGCTGGCTGATGCCCAGCCTCAACACCTATGCGCCGCATTCGCTGCTGGACAATTCGCCGCTGGCCGACCTGCTGGCCCGCACCATCAATTTCGAGCGGCTCAAGCTCAATCTGGCCCGCGGCCACCTCTCGGCCGTGGCCGTCACCGCCACCGCCTACACCACCGGCGAGCACCTGACCTTCTACCAGTCCCACGTCCCCATCAAGCCCTGGACGCGGTCCTTGCGCCGCGCGGTGAGCTCGCCGATCGGCGTGGATCATCTCCTCGCCTCCAGCGCCATTCCCTTCGTCTTTCCGGCGCGCGCCATCCTCGTGGGCGACACCACCCTGTGGTGCGGCGACGGCTCCATGCGCCAGCTCGCGCCCATGAGCTCGGCGATCCACATGGGGGCCGAACGGATATTCATCGTGGGCACGAACTACCGCGACGAAATCCATCCGCAGCCCCGCGAATTGAACCCCACCTATCCCAACCTGGCGCAGATCGCGGGCCATACGCTGTCGAACATTTTCCTCGACGGCGTGGCCATGGACATGGAGCGCATGACCCGCATCAATGAGCTGCTTGCACGATGTCCTCCAAATGGATTAAAAAGCGAGTCACTGCGTCCCATCCGCTGCCTGATGATCGCGCCCAGCCGGTCCCTGGACGACCTGGCGATGGCGCATCTGCGAGAGCTGCCACGCGCGGCGCGCACCTTGTTCCGCGTGCTCGGCGTGTCGCCCCGGCAGGCTCGGGCGGGCAGCGGGGCGTTGGCGTCCTATCTATTGTTCGAGGCGGGCTATACGCAAGACCTGATCGCATTGGGAAGGGCTGATAGCATGAGCCGTGCTGGGGAAGTCCAGGCTTTTTTCAAGGAGTGGTCCGAATGAGTCAGGCCCAGTTAAAAAAGATGCTCAAGACCGGCATCGTCGACGCCAGCGCGGTGTCCGAGGACGAGGCCATGGCCGCAGCACGCGAGGCGGGGCTGGCGGCGTTCGTGGTCGATTGCGACCGTGCCCGCAGCCGCTCGGCGGTGCTGAGGGCGGTCGTCAAGGCCGTGGATTTCCCCGAGTATTTCGGCGGCAGCCTCGATGCGCTCTACGACTGCCTGTGCGACACCATGCTGGACCAGAAAGAGGGCCTGTTCCTGTGGTTCAGGCATCTGCATTCCGGTGATCCGGCCCTCGCCGACGAGGCCGTCGCCATTGCGGCGGTGTGCGAGGACGCGATCGAGTTCGCCAACAACAACGACCGCCGCTTCGCCTTCGCCATCCAGCATGCGGGCAGGCACCCCGACCCCGAGCCCGGCGTCGAGCCCACCCCGTATTCGGGCCATCGCGAGGAGGAGGACGCCTAGCCGCGCAGGCGGCCTCACCAGCCCAGGAGGGCGGTCGCCGCGGTGATCAGCGCGAGGCCCGCGGTCTCGGTGCGCAGCACCCGCGGCCCCAGGGTGACGGACACCAGCCCGGCCGCGGCCGCCGCGGCCTGCTCGGCCTCCGACCAGCCGCCTTCGGGGCCGACCAGCAGGCCCAGATAATCCCGCACGGGCTCGAGCGCGCGCGCCAGGGGCACGGCGCCCTCGGGATGGCAGAACAGCGCCGGGCCGTCCCCGGCCGCCGCCAGGGCCAGCGCCTCGCCGAACGTCACGGGATCATCGACGGCCATCAGCCGGTTGCGGCCGCATTGCTCGCTGGCGGCGCGGGCGATGGCGCGCCAGCGCGCCAGGCGCTTGTCCAGCCGGGGGCCGGCCAGGCGCAGCACGCTGCGCTCGGCGGCGACCGGCACCAGGCGCGTCGCGCCCGCCTCGGCCGCCTTTTCGACGATCCAGTCCATCTTGTCGCCGCCGGCCAGGCCCTGCAGCAGGGTGACGCGGCCCGAGAGCTCGCGCTCGACGGGATCGTGGGCCCCGGTTTCGGCCCAGGCGTCGGCGCCCTCGGCGCGCAGCACGGCGGCGTACTCGCCGCCGCGGCCGTCGAACAAGGTGATCGCGGCGCCCGGCCGCAGGCGCAGCACCCGCAGGGCGTGGTGGGCGAGGGCGTCGGGCAGCTCGACGCGGGCATGGGGCGCGAGCGGCGCGGGGCAATGGAAGCGGGGTGCGGGCATGCCGGGATTGGGCCTGGACGGGCGCCGGGCGACGCCTTGCCCGGACTATAAACCGGATCGCCCGGGATGGTAAAATCCACAGCTTTGCAATCCCTTTTTTCGGCGTGTCCAACCTTTTGCGCCGCGCCCCGACACCTATGAGCATCCCCGCGCCCGATCCTTCCATGGCCAACGCGATCCGCGTACTGGCCATGGATGCCGTCCAACAAGCCAATTCCGGGCATCCGGGGGCGCCGATGGGGATGGCGGACATCGCCCACGTGCTGTGGACGCGGCACCTGCGCCACAACCCGGCCGATCCGGCCTGGATCGACCGCGACCGCTTCGTGCTGTCCAACGGCCACGGGTCCATGCTGATCTACGCCTTGCTGCACCTCACCGGCTACGACCTGCCCATCGACGAGCTGCGGCGGTTCCGCCAATTGCATTCCCGCACCCCGGGCCACCCCGAGGTCGGCATCACGCCGGGCGTCGAGACCACCACCGGCCCGCTGGGCCAGGGGCTGGCCAACGCCGTGGGCATGGCGCTCGCCGAGGCGCTGCTGGCGCGCGAGTTCAACCGGCCCGGCTATGACGTCATCGACCACGACACCTACGCCTTCGTGGGCGATGGCTGCCTGATGGAGGGCATTTCGCACGAGGCGTGCTCGCTGGCGGGCACCCTGCGGCTGTCGCGGCTGATCGTGTTCTACGACGACAACGGCATTTCCATCGACGGCGAGGTGCGCGACTGGTTCGCCGACGACACCCCGGCGCGCTTCGAGGCCTATGGCTGGAACGTCCTGCGCGGCGTCGACGGCCACGACATGGCCGCCATCGAGGCCGCCATCTCGCAGGCCCAGGCCAATGCCGCGGCCGGCCAGGGGCCGACCCTGGTGTGCTGCCGCACCATCATCGGCAAGGGCGCGCCCAGCAAGGCCGGCACCGAAAAGGTCCACGGCGCTCCGCTGGGCGCGGACGAGATCGCCGCCGCGCGCCAGGCCCTGGGCTGGACGCACGGCCCCTTCGAGATCCCGGCCGAGGTCTACCAGTACTGGGACGCCCACGAGCAAGGCGCGCGCCGCCAGGCCGACTGGGAGGCGCTTTTCGCCCGCTACGCCGAGGCCCATCCCGCCGAGGCGGCCGAGCTGCGCCGCCGCATGGCCGGCGAGCTGCCCGCCGATTTCGCCCGGCGCGCCGCCGAGGTGCTGCGCGCGACCCAGGACAAGGGCGAATCCATCGCCTCGCGCAAGGCCTCCCAGCAGTGCATCGAGGCCTTTGCCGACATCCTGCCCGAGATGCTGGGCGGTTCGGCCGACCTGACCGGCTCGAACTTCACCGACTGGAAGGGCGTCGCGCCCGTGCGCGCCGGCGGGGACGGCATCCGGGCGGGCCGCCACATCAACTACGGCGTGCGCGAGTTCGGCATGGCGGCGATCATGAACGGCATCGCCCTGCATGGCGGCTACCTGCCCTTCGGCGGCACCTTCCTGACCTTCTCCGACTATTCCCGCAACGCCCTGCGCATGGGCGCGCTGATGCGCCAGCGCGTGGTCCACGTCTTCACCCACGACTCCATCGGCCTGGGCGAGGACGGCCCGACCCACCAGTCCATCGAGCACGCCGGCAGCCTGCGCCTGATCCCCAACCTGCACGTCTGGCGGCCCTGCGACACGACCGAGACCGCGGCCGCCTGGACGGCGGCGCTGTCGCGACCGGCCAGCCTGGGCATGGCGGTGCGCGACGGCGGCCCCTCGGCCCTGCTGCTGTCGCGCCAGAACCTCCCCTTCGTCGCGCGCGACGTCCGCACCACCGAGGCCATCGCCCGCGGCGGCTACGTGCTGCGCGACGCCCCGGGCGCCCGGGCGGTGATCATCGCCACCGGCTCCGAGGTCGGCCTGGCCCTCCAGGCACAGGACCTGCTCGCCGCCCGCGGCGTCGCCACGCGCGTGGTGTCCATGCCCTGCACCGAGGTGTTCGACGCCCAGGATGCCGGCTGGCGCGCCGCCGTGCTGCCCGCCGGCCTGCCGCGCGTCGCCGTCGAGGCCGGCGGCACCGCCACCTGGTACAAGTACGTCGGCTCCGAGGGCGCGGTCGTCGGGATCGACACCTACGGCGAGTCCGCCCCCGCGGGCGTGTTGTTCAAACATTTCAACCTGACGGCCGAACACGTCGCCGCCACGGTCGAGCAGCTTTTGTAAACAGGAGATCCATCATGACCATACGCGTGGCGATCAATGGCTATGGCCGCATCGGCCGCAACATCCTCCGGGCCCACTACGAGGACGGCAAGCAGCACGACCTCCAGATCGTGGCGATCAACGACCTGGGCGACCCCAAGACCAACGCCCACCTCACCCGCTACGACACCGCCCACGGCCGCTTCCCCGGCACCGTCGAGGTCGATGGCGACAACATGGTGGTCAACGGCGATCCCATCCGCGTGCTGGCCGAGCGCGATCCGGCCAAATTGCCCTGGGGCGAGCTCGGCGTGGACGTGGTGCTGGAATGCACCGGGTTCTTCACCTCCAAGGAAAAGGCCTCGGCCCACCTCAAGGGCGGCGCGAAAAAGGTCATCATCTCGGCGCCCGGCGGCAAGGACGTCGACGCCACCATCGTCTACGGCGTCAACCACCAGGTCCTCAAGGCCTCCGACACCGTCATCTCGAACGCCTCGTGCACCACCAACTGCCTGGCCCCGCTGGTCTACGCCCTCAACAAGGACCTCGGCGTGGTCAACGGCCTCATGACCACGGTGCACGCCTACACCAACGACCAGGTCCTGACCGACGTCTATCACTCCGACCTGCGCCGCGCGCGCTCGGCCACGCAGAGCATGATCCCGACCAAGACCGGCGCCGCCTCGGCCGTCGGCCTGGTGCTGCCCGAGCTCGACGGCAAGCTCGACGGCTACGCCATCCGCGTGCCGACGATCAACGTGTCCATCGTCGACCTGACCTTCGTCGCCGCGCGCGCGACCACGGTCCAGGAGGTCAACGGCATCCTCGAGGCGGCCGCCAACGGCCCTCTCAAGGGCATCCTCGCCTACACCACCGAGCCCCTGGTCTCGGTCGACTTCAACCACACCGCGGTCTCCAGCACGGTGGACGCGGGCCTGACCAAGGTGTCCGAGGGCACGCTGGTCAAGGTCGGCTCGTGGTACGACAACGAGTGGGGCTTCTCCAACCGCATGCTCGACACCACGGTCGCCCTGATGGCGGCCAAGTAAGGCATCCGGCATCGTGCGGCGCGGGGCGGGGCAACCCGCCCGAGGCCGCAGATGCCTGCGGCGCGACGGCTTGTTCAGAGGTTCCGTGCCGTATCCGGCGCAGCCGGCGACGGATGCGCCGGCCAGGCATCCGGGCCGGGCGCTCCGCCCCCGAACCGACTTCCGAGGCAATCCTCCATGACCACCGTACAGACACTCTCCGGGCTGGCGCAGTCCGGCGCCCTGAAGGGCAAGCGCGTCTTCATCCGCTCGGACCTGAACGTGCCCCTGGAACAGGGCCGCATCACCGAGGACACCCGCATCCGGGCCTCGGTGCCGGCCATCCGGATGGCGCTGGAGGCGGGCGCCTCCGTGATGGTGACCTCGCACCTGGGCCGCCCCAAGGAAGGCACGGTCGGTCCGGACGACACCTTGCGGCCCGTCGCCGAGCGCCTGGCCGAGCTGCTGGGCCGGCCGGTGCGGCTGGTCGCCGACTGGGTCGGCGGCGTGGACCTGGCCGAGGGCGAGGTCGTGCTGCTGGAAAACTGCCGCTGCAATCCCGGCGAGAAAAAGAACGATCCCGAACTGGCGCGGCGCATGGCGGCCCTGTGCGACGTCTACGTCAACGACGCCTTCGGCACGGCGCACCGCGCCGAGGCGACGACCGAGGGGATCGCGCGCTTCGCGCCCGTGGCCTGCGCCGGCCCCCTGCTCGAGGCCGAGCTGGCGGCGCTGGGCAAGGCCCTGCAATCGCCGCGGCGCCCCATGGTCGCCATCGTCGGCGGCTCCAAGGTCTCGACGAAACTGTCCATCCTGCAGTCCCTGGCCGAGCGGGTCGACCAGTTGATCGTGGGCGGCGGCATCGCCAACACCTTCATGCTGGCCGCCGGCCTGCCCATCGGCAAGTCGCTGGCCGAGCCCGACCAGGCCGGCCAGGCCCGCGCCGTCATGGAGGCCATGCGCGCGCGCGGGGTCGAGGTGCCGATCCCCGAGGACGTGGTGGTCGCCCAGGCCTTCTCGGTGGATGCGCCGGCGACCGTCAAGGACGCTGCTGATGTCAGTGCCGACGACATGATCCTCGACATCGGGCCGCGCACCGCGGCGCGCCTGGCGGCGCGGCTGCGCGAGGCCGGCACGATCGTCTGGAACGGCCCGGTGGGCGTGTTCGAGTTCGAGGCCTTCGCCGGCGGCACGCGCGCCATCGCCGAGGCGATCGCCGCCTCGGATGGATTTTCGATCGCGGGCGGCGGCGACACCCTGGCGGCCATCGCCAGGTTCGGCATCGCCGACCGGGTCGGCTACATCTCGACCGGCGGCGGCGCCTTCCTCGAGTTCCTCGAGGGCAAGTCGCTGCCGGCCGTGGCGGTGCTGCAGGAGCGCGCCGCGAAATAGGCGGCGGGGCCGCATCGGCTCGCCGCGGGCCCGTGCGGCTTGCGCGGAGGGCTGGCGCCGGGGCAGACGCCGCCGCGCGGCGGCCTCGCAGCGACCCCTCAGTCCGGCCGGACGCCGTCCTGGGCGCGCTGCAGCAATTCCCGGATGGCCTCGCGCTGGCCGGCGTCGATGGTCCTCGGATTCCAGTAGGCGTTCCGTACCGCGAGGTCGGCGGCCTTGTCCAGGTCGGCGGCCCGCATGCCGATGGCTTCCAGGGCGGTCGGCGCGCCGTTGTCGCGGGCCAGGTCGAACATGGCCGCCGCCGCGCTGGTGCCCGGGGGCGCGCCCAGGGCCCTGGCGATGCGCGCCATGGCCTCGGGCGCGGCCTGCGCGTTGAAGGCCAGCGCCTGCGGCAGGACCACCGTGTGCACCTCGGCGTGGGGCAGGTCGAAGCTGCCGCCCAGGGTGTGGCAGAGCTTGTGGTGCAGCGCCATCCCGACGCCGCCCAGCACCATTCCGCAGAGCCAGGCGCCATACAGGGCGTCGGAGCGCGCGTCCAGGTCGTCCGCGCGCGCCCGGATGGCGGGCAGGGCGCGCGCCAGCGCGCGGATTCCTTCCTCGGCCATGAGGCTCATGACCGGGTTGGCGTCGCGCGCGTAGAGGCCCTCGGCCGCGTGCGCGATGGCGTTCATGCCGCTGGTGATGCTCAGGCCGACGGGCAGCGTCAGCGTCAGTTCGGGATCGTAGATGACCGTGCGCGGCAGGACCTTGGCGTCCCGGCCCGTCGTCTTGAGGCCGCCTTCGGTGATGCCATGGATCGGCGTCATTTCCGATCCCGCGTAGGTCGTCGGGATGGCGAGGATGGGCAGGCCCGAGGCCAGGGCCACGGCCTTGCCCAGGCCCGTCGACGAGCCGCCGCCCAGGGTGACCAGGCAATCGGCGTCCAGTTCGCGCGCCCGCTCGCCCGCCGTGCGCGCCGTCTCGGCGGGAACGTGCATCACGGCCCCGGGGAACACGCCGGCCGCGCGCTCGCCCAGGCGTTCCGCGATCGCCCGGGCCGCGTCGGCCTGCTCGGGCGTGGAGAGCACGAGGGCGCGGCGGGCGCCGAGCCGCTCCGCCTCCTCTTCGAGGCGGGCCAGGGCGCCGGCGCCGAACACCACCCGTGCCGGCTGGCTGTTGAAAATGAAGTCTCGCATATCGTCTGCCTCGATGGCTGGTTCGTGCTTGCTCGTCAGTCCCGACGGCTGCTGTGCAGTCTGGACGGCTGCTTCGTTTCGCGTGCTCGTCCGTCTCGTGCCGGTCCGTGCCGCTATGGGCGTTCAGGGTTCGCTATGGGCGCTCCGGGTTCAATACGAAATCGTAGTCCAGCAGGTAGCTGCCGTCCTCCTGCCGCGTCCAGTCGGTGACCAGCGATTTGCGCACGCCGAACACGACGTCCGAATCCAGGTAGGGGCTGTCGCCGCGGAACACGTGGGTCACCAGCGTCTGGTAGCCCGGCGCCTTGATCATGAAATGGAGGTGCGCCGGACGCCATGGGCTGTTGTTGGTGTGCCGCAGCATCCGGCCGACCGGGCCGTCGTCCGGGATGGGGTAGGGCATGGCCACGACCGTGCGGAAGTGATAGCGCCCATCGGTGTCGGTATGCAGGATGCCGCGCCCCTGGGCGCTTTCCAGGCCGGGCTTCTGCACGTCGTACATGCCTTCGTCGTCCGATTGCCACACCTCCATCCTGGCATGGGCCACCGGCTCGCCGTCCAGGCCCCTGACCTGCCCCCGGACGAGGCATGGCGTACCCTTGGCGCCGTTGGAGATGTCGTCGCCGAGGGCGTATTCCGGCGCGTTCGGCACGTGGAAGGGGCCGAACACCGTGGGTTCCGTGCAGCCTTCCGGCTTTTCATTGTTCAGGATCACCGTCAGCATGGACAGGCCCAGGGTATCCGAGAGCAGGATGAATTCCTGGCGCTTGTCATCGGTGATGTGGCCGGCGTCGGTCAGGAATCCGATGGCCTGCACCAGTTCCTTTTCGGTGAGCCGGACCTCGCGCGCGAAATCGTGCAGGTGGCGGACCAGGCTCGTCATGATCGTCTTCAGCCGCGGATCCGGCGTATTGGCAAAGCGGCCGATGACGGTCCCGGTGATGTTGTCTTTGTTCAAGTCCCACATGGCGTCCTCACGAGGCGGGTTGCGAAACGGGATGCGGGCGCGCGGCGGATGGCCGGCTCGCGGCCCGCCCGAGGATACGGTCCAGGGCCTGCTCCGCCTGCTCGCGGGAGCCGCCCCTCCAGGCGACGATCTGGTCGGGGCGGATCAAGGCATAGCGGGACTCGTACAGGGGCCGAGCCGCGGGCACGTGGAGGATCCGCAGCGACACTCCGCCGCGGTCGATGTCCCGGGCTGCCTCACGCCCCGCGTCGGCGGGGTCGGTGCACAGCAGGGTCCATTCGAAACCGAAGGCGTCGTACAGCGAACGCTCGCTGTCCAGCCAGAGGTGCGGCGGCCGCCCCCCCGGCACCGCGGTCGGCACGTACTCGTTGGCGGCGTCCGGCGGCGGCGCCGAGCCGTCGCCGACGATGGCCGGCGAGCCATCGTAGCGCCCGCCGAAGGTGACGCCCGGGATGTCGAACTCCATCCGGCCGTGGGCCGCGAGGTACTCGCCCGCCTGCCGGCGCGCCTCGGCGCCCCGCGGGGTGTCGTCCTCGATGCACGGCTCTGGTTTGTAGAGACCCAGCGAATCGGCGAACCGGCGCGCGTAGCCCGTGTTGCGCAAGGCGAGCGGCCGCCGCTCGATCTCGTAGGTGTCCAGCAGCGCGGGGGCCGCCCGCCCCTTGATCACCGTGGCCAGCTTCCAGCCGAGGTTCACCGCGTCCTCGATGGCGGTGTTGTACCCCAGCCCCCCGGTGGGCGTGAACAGGTGCACGGCGTCGCCGCCCAGGAACGCGCGGCCTTTCTGGAAATGATCGGCGACCAGCGCGTGGCCGGCGATCCAGGAACCGGTGGAGAGGATCTCGATATCGATCTTGGCGCCGGTCGCCGCGTGGAACATGTCGATGGCCCGCTGCTCGCTGACGTGGTGCTCGTCCTCGCCCGGCTTGAGCTGCGTGTGGAACGCGAATTCGCCCTTGCCGTCCACCGCCGCCATGTAGGCCCGCCGCTGGGGGTTGAAGCACACGTTCATCCAGGCCGGCGCATGCGGGACGGTGCGATAGAACGCGGGCGCACGCAGGTAGATGGCGAACATCCGCCCACCCATGAAATCGCGCGCGATGCCGGCCTCGCCGGTGTAGCGAAAGCCCAGGGCCTCGCGGACCTGGCTGCGGGGCCCGTCGGCGCCCATGAGGTAGGCCCCCTCGATCGTCTGGCGCCGGCCGTCGGCGACGCTTTCCACGGTGACGCGGACGCCGTCGCCCAGGTCCTGGAACTTGGTCATCCGCCAGCCGTAATCGACGGAGACGCCCGGCAGTTTCTCGGCCTCCTTGCGCAGCACCGCTTCCACGAATTTCTGCGAAACCCGGTGCGGCAGCTCGGCCGCGCTCCAGGAGCCGGACAGGGCATGGATCTTTTCCTCGGCCTCCTTCGCGGACGGCAGGCTGAAGCGCGCGAGCTCCCGGGTGGCGTAGCGAGTGAAATAGGCGATGTCGGTGGGAAAGTCGGGCGGCAGGCCCAGGTGGCGGATCTCATTGGCGAAGCCCAGGCGGCGGAAGTGCTCCATGGTGCGCGCCTGCGTGGCGTTGGCCTGCGGATTGAAAGCCGTGGAGGCTTTGCGGTCGACGAGCGCGACGCGCACGCCGCGCCGTCCCAGCTCATTGGCCAGCATCAGGCCGCAGGGCCCTCCGCCGACGATGACGACCTCGGTTTTGTTCGGTGGCACGTTCGATGCTCCAGAAAGTTGATGAGTAAAAGAAGCGGCATTCGCTTAGATAGTAAGTTTGTCTGACTATATAGTCAACAAAACTGACTTTATTTTGGGGAATTTCTTTAGGGAAGGAGGCGGGGTGTTTGCATTGCGGTCGGGCGCGAGCGTGGTGCCGTCCGGGGCGCGCTTTCCCGGCAGCCCGGTCCTGGCCTCAGGCGCCGCCGTTCCGGGGATGGGGAGCCTGGTCGTAGGCGACCAGCGCCTGCTTGAGCGCGCGCATGCGGCGCGGGCCGAGGATGTCCTGCATTTCCGTTTCGGCCTGGAGCAGGGCGTCATGGAAGGTGCGCAGCCATTCGGTCCCGGCGGGCGTGAAGAAGACGATGCGCGAGCGTCCGTCGGTGGGGTCGGGCCGGCGCGCCACGATGCCGCTGGCCTCGAGCTGCGCGATGAGATCGCCCATGGATTGCTTGGTGATGCCCGCGCGGCGGGCCAGTTCGGTCGCGCGCGTGCCCTGGGTGTCGAGGTTGCGCGTGATGGTGATGTGGCTGAGGGAAAATCCGCCGTAGCCCGCCGCGTCCATCAGCTCGAGGATGCGGCGCTCGAACCGGGAGATCGCGTTGTTCAGCAGCCGGCCGACATTGTGCCGGCGCCAGGCGTCGTCGTCGCCGGCGGCCGTGGGCTGTGGCAATGCGTCGAGCGGGATCCGCCGTCGCGCGGAGTGGGCCGCTTTCCTGACGGGAGCGTCTTTCATGTCGTCGTCCGTGGTATATCGTGCCAGGCCGCCCGGGAACGGGTCCCCGGATGGCCTGCCCCGGATTATATCCATCGGCGGCCCGGCGCCGGGCGGACGGTCGCCGGCCCGGCGCGTGGCCGAGGACGTCTTCGGCGGCGCCGTGGTCAAGCTGCCTCGGCGACTCCCCATGCCTCGACGGTTCCCCATGCCTCGTTCCGATCCCGTCCTTGCCCCACGACTGGCCTCCCACCCTTTTGTTTTCTTCCTTGACACTACTGTGAAATTTTTATAATATTTCACAGAAATTTTGAGATGTTTCTGGAGAAACCAATGGAATTCGAGGCTCCCATCAGTCGTTGCCAAGTGCGCGTTCTGCCCGAGTGGCTGGACTACAACGGCCACATGAATGTCGCTTACTTCGTGCTGATCTGCGACCGCGGCACCGAGGTGTTTTATCCGCTGATCGGTCTGGGGAAGCCCTATCGTGCCCGCACGGGAAAATCCACGTTTGCTGTCGAATCGCACATTACCTATCAAAAGGAACTGGATGCGGGCCAGGATGTGTTGGTAACCACCCAGTTGTTGGGTTTCGATAACAAGCGCGTCCACTATTTCCACACGATGCTGCATGCGGAAACCGGCGAGCAGATGGCGACGCTCGAGCAGTTGGCGCTGCACGTGGATCTCTCCCGGCGCCGTGTCGAGCCCCTGCCCGCGGAATCCCTGAGCCTGCTCGAAAAAATGTGGGAAACCCATTCCAAACTGCCCAAGCCCAAGGAACTGGGCTCGGTGATGGGGCTCCGGCAGAGGCCTTTTTGATGGAAAGCGGCGGCCCCGATTATCTGATGGCACAGGGGCGGCGGCTCGAGTTTCTCCACCTGCCGGCGCCCGATGCAGGCGTGCCCACGCTCGTGCTGCTGCACGAAGGCCTGGGCTCGCTGTCGATGTGGCGCGACCTGCCGCGGCAGCTCTCGGCCCGGACGCGGTTCGGCCTGCTGGTTTATTCGCGCGAAGGCTACGGCAATTCGCAAGTGTTGTCGGGGCCGCGCCATTCGAGTTATCTGCAGCATGAGGCCTTGGCGGTATTGCCGGATGTCCTCGGGCAATTGGGTATATCGGATCCCGTGCTGGTGGGGCACAGCGACGGCGGCAGCATTGCGCTGATCCATGCGGCGCATCGGCCGGTGCGAGGGGTCGTGGTGCTGGCGCCGCATCTGTTCGCCGAGGAAATGACCCTGCTTGGCGCCCACGCCGTTCGCCGGGATTATCGCCATGGGGTGCTGAAAAGACTGTTGAGCAGATATCACCTGGATCCGGATGCCACCTTTTACGGCTGGAACGATGCCTGGCTGTCGCCCGCCTTTCGCGCCTTCGACATCCGCCATTTGCTGGGGAAAATCACGGCCCCCGTGCTGGCTATCCAGGGCAGGGACGATCCGCACGGGACGATGATCCATATCCGGGAAATCGCGGACAGGGCGGCGAACGTGCAACTGCTCGAGCTTTCCAATTGCGGCCACAGTCCGCACATCGACCAGCGCATGACCGTGCTGCAGGCGATTTCGGTGTTCTGCCGCCGGCTGCATGGCTCCGCGGCAAGGGGAATGGACGGGGCCCGGGAGGCCATCCCCGCAAGCCTTCATGAGGCCTCGCGGAACTGAGCGGCTTCTGGCCGACGGCCATTGGAAGACAGTTGACAGTCATTGGAAGACCTGTAAAATATCTGTAAAATTTCACAAGATCAACAGTCGGATGTCATGGAAACGCCCTCGTGCGGGCGGCCCGTCATCGACAAATGGGCATGGATGGAGGGGGGGTAATGTTATTTGTCCAGCAAATCGTGAATGGACTGATGCTAGGGGGGATATACGTGCTGATTGCCGTGGCGTTCACCCTGGCCATCGGGATACTGAATTTCCTCAATTTCAGCATCCCGGGGATCTTCATGCTGGGCGCCGTGGTGATTTGGCATCTCCTGTCCAGCGGCTGGCCGTGGCTGCCGTCCATCCTCGTTGGCCTGGCCGCCGGCGTGGTGGCCTCGCTGATCGTCGAACGCTTCACCTATCGCCTGATGAAGGATTCCGAGCCCGAGATCCCGCTCGTCAGTTCCGTGGCCTTCCTGGTGCTGTTCGAGAATCTCGTGATCGTGAAATGGGGCTCCGACCAGCAGCGGTTTCCGCAATTCATGGCCGATTTCAATATCCGGATCGGTGAAATCATCATCGGCATCGGCCAACTGGTTTCATTGGCGACGGCCGTGGTCCTGGTGGTCGCCGTGACGCTGCTGCTGAAGAAGACCAAGGTGGGCCGGGGGATCCGCGCAATCGGCGAGAACCAGGAAACCGCCCGGATTCTCGGTGTGCAGGTGCATCGCATCGTGCCCATTCTCTTTATCGTGACCGGCCTGCTGACGGCCTTCGCGGGCCTGCTGTTCGCCATCAATTACCAGCAGGTGTCCTGGAGCATGGGTGACGAGGTCGGCCTGAAGGGGATAGCGGCCATGGTCATCGGCGGCATGGGCAATGTGGGCGGCGCCGTGATCGGAGGCCTGCTGATCGGCTTGACCGAGGTCCTGTCGATCTACTTTTTCGGAGCCAATATGGTCGACATTTCGGTTTATGGCCTGCTGCTGGTCCTGCTCATATTCTGGCCCCATGGAATCCTGGGCTCGACGGCCGCCCCGAGGGAGAAACTCTGATGAGCGGCTATACCGAGGCCCTTTTCACGCTCCTGGCCATCAATTGCGTGGTCGCGCTCAGCGGATACATGTCCCTGGCCGCCGGCCAGTTGAATCTTGGAATAGCCGGTTTCATGGCCATTGGCGCCTACGTGTCGGCCTTCCTCACCAACAACTATGATTTGCCGATCTTCCTGGGAATCATCGCGGGCGGCGCGGCCGCCTGCCTGATCGCCCTGCTGCTGGCGGTGCCCGTGCTGCGCACCCATGGCATCTATCTGGCGCTCGCGACGTTCGCGCTGGGGCAGGTGATCCAGGGGATATTGCTGAACATGGAGGTCGTGGGCGCCGCGGCCGGCTATGGCGTGAGCAAGCATGCCTCGTTCAGCTTCATCGCCGGCACCGCGCTGATCGTGATCGCCGTGATCTTTTATTTATCGAAGACACGGTTCTCCATGTATCTGACGGCCGTCAAGAGCGATGCCATCGTGTCGGACCTGTTCGGCGTGAACGTGCGCGTGACGATGGTGCAGGCCTTTTCCCTGGGCGGCCTGCTGGCGGGCATCGGCGGCGCCCTGTACGGGCATTACTACAACTACCTCGAGCCGCAGAACTTCAACATCCTGCTCAGCATCTACATCGCGCTGTACGTGCTGTTGGGGGGCGTCCAGACCTTTTATGGCCCCTTGGTCGGCGCGGCCGTGTTCACGCTGCTGCCCGAGCTCTTGCGCGACAGCGATCAGTGGCGCTTCGTGGTCTTCGCCATCGCGGTGATCCTGGTGATGGCGGTTCGTCCCCAGGGTTTGATTACTTCCGATCTGCTGCGCCGCTTCGGCGGCCGCGCCTAGTGGGAGATGGACATGGATATGGCGACTCCATTGCTGCAGTTCGAAAACGTCACCAAGCGATTCGGCGGGCTGACGGTCATCACCAATTTGAGCTTCGACGTCAGGAAGGGCGAGCGCCTCGGCCTGATCGGCCCCAATGGGGCGGGCAAGAGCACGGTATTCAATCTGATCACGGGGGTGTTTCCGCTCACCAGCGGCAGGATCCGCATCGACGGCGTCGACATCACGAATGTGCCGTCGCGCAAACGCATCTATCACGGGGTGTCCCGCAGTTTCCAGAACATACGGCTGGTCGAGCACCAGACCGTGCTCGAGAACGTCCTGCTGGGACAGCACCCGAATTGCGCGAGCCTGATCGACCTGCTGCATCCCGGCCGCCTGTCGTCCAGGGGGCGCTGGGTGCGCGAGGCCCGGGAACTGCTCGAGCAGTCAGGCCTGTCGGAATACACCGATCAGCCGGTGGCGGCCTTGCCCTATGGGGTGCGCAAGCGGGTCGACCTGGTGCGTGCGGTGATCGCGCGGCCCAAGCTGCTGTTGCTCGACGAGCCGGCGGCCGGCCTCAATCCCGTCGAAACCGAAGCACTGCAAAGGCAATTGTTCGAAATCCACCAGCGGGGGGTGACCCTCCTGGTCGTCGAGCATGACATGCACTTCGTCGATCAGCTCTGCAATCGGGTGGTGGTGATCAATTTCGGCAACAAGATTGCGGAGGGCTCGATGAGCGAGGTTCGCAATGATTCCGTCGTGAGAGAGGCCTATCTGGGGCCCGACGTCGATTGTGAGGCCGGCCATGCTGCTTGAGGCCAGGAATGTGGTGGTGCGCTATGGGCGCATCCCCGCCGTGCGCGGCATGGACCTGTCGGTGGAGCAGGGCGAGATCGTGGTGGTCCTGGGGGCCAATGGCGCCGGCAAGTCCAGCTTGCTCAAGTCCCTGATCGGCGTCCTGAAATTTTCCGACGGCACGCTGACCTTTGGCGGGCGCGATCTCACCAAGGCCTCGGCCAGCCAGCGCGTGCAGGAGGGCATCGCCCTCGTGCCCGAAGGACGCCGCATTCTCGTGGGCATGACGGTCGAGGAAAACCTGCTGCTGGGTTCCTACCACCGCAATGATCGCCACCAGGTCGCGCGTGAGATCGACAGCCTGTACACGCGTTTTCCCAATCTCGGCGAGCGCCGCCACGCAAAGGCCGTATGCCTGTCGGGCGGCGAGCAGCAGATGCTGGCCATCGGCCGCGCGATTCTCAGCGCCCCGAGGCTGATGATGCTGGACGAGCCCTCCCTGGGTCTGAGTCCGCTGTTCATCCAGAAATTGTTCGATCTGATTCGCGAGCTCAACGACGAGGGTCTGTCGATCCTGCTCGTCGAGCAGAACACGGGCATGGCCATGGACATCGCGCACAAGTGCCACGTGCTCGAGCTTGGCAAGGAGATCATCCGGGGCACCCCGGCCGAATTGAGGCAAAACGAGCAGTTGAAAAAAGCGTATCTCGGGGGCTGATAGTGGTCCGCGGATGGTTGTGCATCTAACCAATTGGAGGAAAACATGAGACTCATACCGAAAATTTCGGCGTTCGCGCTTGGCATTTCATTGGCCTATGGCGGCATGCCCGCCCATGCGGCCGGCGAACTGGTCCTGGGCTATACGATGGCCAAGACCGGCCCCTACGTGAGCCTGGCGATCGGCAATGAAATCGCGGCGGACATCGCCGTCGAGGAGGTCAATTCCAAGGGCGGCATCGACGGCAAGAAACTCGTCCTCGCCAAATTCGATTCGGGCGGGGACCCCAAGGCCGCGGTGACCGCGGTGCGCCGTTTCGCGCAAGACCAGAAGGCGCTGGCGGTGATCGGCCCCTTCAGTTCCAGTGAATGCACGGTGGCCTTCCCCGCGGGGGAATCCGAGGGCATCGTGCAGACCAGCATGAGTTCCTCGGCGCCGAACCTGACCAAGGGCTTTTCCTTCGCCTTCCGCAATACGGTCGACGAGGGCAAGGTCATCGCCGCCGTCATGCGGACCATGGAGGCCAAGAACCTGCCGGCCAAGAACGTCGCCATCGCCTATGCCGTGGATGATGCCGTTTCCAAGTCGATCGGCACCAAGGTGCTGCCGGCCGTCTTCGCCAACAGGGACGTCAAGGAAACGGTCGACTTCAAGGTCAAGGCCTTCGACCTGTCGTCCCAGGTGTCGCAATTGGTGCGCAGCAAGCCCGATGTCATCGGCATGGGCGCCAATCCCGAGGCCGGAGTCAAGCTGGCGGTCGAATTGCATCGCCAGGGCTACGGCGGCCGCCTGATCGGCGGCACGACGGTGGCCGATCCCGACCTGCCCAAGCGCATGGCGCCGGCCGGCGAGGGCATGATGATCGGCACCACCTATCACCCGGACGTCAGCGAACGCGCGGCGAAATTCGCCAAGGCCTACGCCGAGCGGGCGAAGGCCGCCGGATTCGAGCGGCTCGAGCCCAACCAGATGGACGCGTCCACGTACGACATCGTGCTGATGTACGCCGAGGCCATCAGGAACGCCAAGGTGAGCGGGGATCCCGCGAACCTCGCCAAGGACCGCGCGGCCATTCGCGACTACCTGGTGTCGATGAAGGCGTTCCAGGGGGTCGAGGGCGACATCCGGTTCGACCAGGACCGGGATTCGGTCAAGCCGATCTACATCATCGAAGCCAAGGCGGGCGCCTGGCACCTGGTCGACACGCACGGCACGAACTGACCGGTTTTCAATGCAGGAAGGGGTTTGTGCCGGCCGCGATGGTGCGGGTCGGCACGCTCCTTCAAAAAGAGAGTGAAAATGATTGTGAATATGGCGATATCGCTTGTGGAAAATGAAAATACAAGCTTGCGTAAAGCTGAAATCGATACGGTGATAATCGCCGGCTGGACGGGGCGCAATCAGGAGGCACTGGAAAAGCACATCAAGGAGCTCGAGGAGCTCGGCGTCAAGCGGCCGAGCTCCACGCCGATTTTTTACAGGGCCTCGAGCGCGCGACTGACGATGGCGAGCAGCATCCAGGCCTTGGGAATGGCATCCAGCGGCGAAGCCGAAGTGGTGCTGCTCAAGCTCGACGGCCGCCTGTGGGTGGGTGTCGGCTCGGACCATACCGATCGCGAGCTGGAGGCCGTGGGTGTGGCGATCTCGAAGCAATTGTGCGACAAGCCCGTCGGCGCGACGTTCTGGGCGTATGACGAGGTGGCCGATCACTGGGACAGCCTGATCCTGCGATCGTACATCACCGAGGCGGGCGAGGTTTCGCTATATCAGGAAGGTCCGGTCGCGTCGATGCTCACGCCCGGGGAACTGATTCGTGGCTATACTGGCGGCGATGAATTGCCCGAGGGCAGCGTGATGTTCTGTGGGACGCTCGCGGCAAAGGGCAATATCCGTCCCGCGGAAAAATTCTATTTCGAACTGGATGATCCAGTACTGGGCCGCAAGATCCACCATGAGTACGCCATTGAGTATCTGCCGGTCGTCGGCTGATACGGGACAGGGTTTTGATGTTTGATTGGACGATGACATTGTCCTACTTGACGGATGAGGAAAAGAAAATGATCCAGAAGGAACACAAGGAGTTCTATCGGGTGGATCTGGATTCGGGTTGGGAAACGCCTCCCGGATATCCCGAAGGGATCCAGCAGCAGATTCTGTCCGGAACGCTCGACGAGACCGGAAAAAAGGGGTCGCGCACCCGCCATCTGCGCTTCGCCCCGGGCGTCTACACGGTCGCCCCCTTCGTGCACGACTATTGGGAGGAGGTCTACCTGGTGTCGGGCGACCTCATCGTGGGCAATGACGCCAACGGCGAGGGCGGCGAGAGCTTCGGGCCCAACACCTACGCCTGCCGCCCGCCCGGCACGCCGCACGGGCCGTTCAAGTCCGAGAATGGCTGTCTGTTGCTCGAGGTTCATTACTACGGCTGAAAAAGGAAATACAGATGCGTCCGATCGCTGCCTATCTCAAAGATCTCGAATCCGGGGCGGCAAGCAGCGCGCGCCTGGTTCAGGACGCACTGGATCGCGCCTGCGATCCGGCAGGCGAGGGAGCAAGGGTTTTCACCCGGATCTATAAAGAGTCCGCGCCGGTGGTGGCGGCCGCCGTGGATGCGCAGCGTGCGGCGGGACTCGAATCCGGGCCGCTGGCTGGCATTCCGATTTCCATAAAGGATCTGTTCGACGTCGCCCATGAGCCCACGAACGCGGGTTCCGTGCTGTTTGCCGACGGGCCGCCGGCGGCCGCCGATGCCGCCGTCGTGCGCAGGCTGCGCCAGGCCGGCGCCGTGCTCGTCGGGCGCACCAACATGACCGAGTTCGCATTCTCGGGCATCGGCCTCAATCCGCATTACGGCACGCCGCGCAATCCCTTCGATCGGGCGGTCGGACGCATTCCCGGGGGCTCCAGCTCCGGCGGGGCCGTCTCCGTGAGCGACGGCATGGCGGCGGCCGCGATATGCTCCGACACCGGCGGCTCGGCCCGCATTCCGGCGGCGCTGTGCGGGCTGGCGGGATTCAAGCCGACGGCCGTGCGCGTGCCCGCCGCCGGCATGCTGCCCTTGTCGACGTCGCTGGATGCCGTCGGAGTCATGGCGCCCACGGTTGCCTGCTGCGCGCGGGTGGATTCGATCATCGCCGATCAGCCGGCGCCGTTCCACGAGATCGCGGGCTTGCGTGGGCTGCGCCTGGGCGTCTTGCAGGGCTATGTGCTCGACGGGCTCGACGACTCGGTGGCGGCCGATTTTTCCGCGGCCCTGTCCATATTGAGTGCCGGCGGGGCCAGTGTCCAGGACCTCGCGATCCCCGAGCTCGGGCAGATCCCCCTTGCCAACGCCAAAGGCGGTTTCCCCGCGCCGGAGGCCTATGCCTGGCATCGGGAGCTGCTGGAGCACCGGGGCGCCGAGTATGACCAGCGCGTGTACGCGAGGATTCTCGCCGGCAGCCGCGTGGCCGCGGCCGACTATATTCAGCTCATCCAGGCCAGGGCCCGCATCACCCGGGGGTTCGATGCGGCGATGCGTGGCTTCGATGCGATATTGATGCCGACGGTGCCTCGGATCGCGCCCACCATCGCCTCGCTCGCCGAACCGTACGACGAGGCATTCTTCGAGGCGAACGCAGCCATGCTGCGCAGCCCCGCGGTCGTCAATTTCATCAACGGCTGCGCGCTCAGCATCCCTTGCCACCGGCCGGGCCTGGCGCCCGTGGGGCTGACGCTGTTCGGTTCCGCCCACGGCGACGGGCGGCTGCTGTCGGTCGGCCTGGCGGTCGAACGGGCATTGGCCGCCGAGGGGCGCTCCGTGATCGGGGGATAGCGACCATGCGCGCCCGGCCGATCTATCTCGATTATGCCGCCACGACGCCAGTGGATCCGCGGGTGGTCGAGGCCATGCTGCCCTATCTGCACGATAAATTCGGCAACCCCGCCAGCAGCACGCACGCCTATGGCTGGGAAGCCGACGAGGCCGTCCAGCACGCCCGGGAGCAA
This sequence comes from Alcaligenaceae bacterium, assembly GCA_044508625.1. Taxonomy (GTDB): domain Bacteria; phylum Pseudomonadota; class Gammaproteobacteria; order Burkholderiales; family Burkholderiaceae_B; genus Castellaniella. Next base: position 7,628 of record JBIQHJ010000033.1, on the reverse strand, counting down.
GTGGCGGCGCTGCTGAACGCCGATTCCAGGGAGATCGTCTGGACCTCCGGCGCCACGGAAGGCAACAACCTGGCCATCAAGGGGGCGGCCCACTTTCACCGGGACAAGGGCCGGCACATCATCACCCTCGCCACCGAGCACAAGGCCGTGCTCGATGCGGTGCGCGAGCTCGAGCGCACGGGCTTCGAGGCCACGTACATCGACCCGGGTCCCGACGGCATACTGGCACTTCACGAGCTCGAGCGCGCCATCCGGCCGGATACCATCCTGGTATCCGCCATGATGGTCAACAATGAAATCGGCGTCATCCAGGATATCGAGGCCATCGGCCAGCTATGCCGCAAGCATGGCCTGCTGTTTCACTGCGATGCCGTGCAGGCCGCGGGCAAGGTCGATATCGACCTGTCTCGGCTGCCCGTCGATTTGCTCACGATCACGGCGCACAAGGTCTACGGGCCCAAGGGCATCGGGGCGCTGTACGTGCGCCGCAGGCCGCGGGTGAGGCTGATCGCCCAGATCCATGGCGGCGGCCACGAACGGGGCATGCGTTCGGGCACCCTGCCCACCCATCAAATCGTCGGCATGGGCAAGGCCTTTGAAATCGCCAGGGCCGAAATGGCCGGCGAGCGGATCCGCATCCGGCGCCTGCGGGACAAGCTGCTCGACGGCCTGATGGGCATCGAGGCCCTGCGCGTCAATGGGGACCTGGAAAAGCGCATACCTCACAATCTGAACGTCAGCGTACCCTTCGTCGAGGGCGAATCCCTGCTGATGGATCTCGACGAGCTCGCGGTCTCGAACGGCTCGGCGTGCACCTCGTCCAGCCTCGAGCCTTCGCATGTATTGCGGTCGCTGGGCGTGCCCGACGAGCTTGCGCATAGCTCCTTGCGCATCACCCTGGGGCGCTTCACCACCGAGGACGAAATCGACCGCGCCATCCATGTACTCCAGGCAAAGATCGCGCGCCTGCGTGCGATCTCGCCATTATGGGAACTGTATCGCAGCGGAGTGGATCCCGAACGGCATGAATGGCGGATGCCCCATGGCGCCGTGGCGGCCGGTCCGGGGACGCGATGAGTCCGCATCCGGCCGTCGGGGGATCCGCGGTGCCCGGGATGGAGGGGACGGCCGCCTTGCCCCGGGGCCGGTGCGCGTATCGTTTCGATGGCTCGCGCGATCGCCCCATGCTGGTGCTGATCAACGCCCTGGGCGCGGACTCGTCCATGTGGGATGCCGCCGTCCCTTTCCTGGCCGGGCATTTCCTGGTCCTGCGCTACGATGCGCGGGGCCGGAGCGAGCCCCCGGTACCGCCCGTGCCCTGGAGCATCGGCGACCTGGGCCGCGACGTGTGCGCATTGCTCGACGCGCTCGGCATCCGGGAGAAGGTCCATGTTTGCGGGCAGGCCATGGGCGCGCTGGCGGGATTGTGGCTGGGCTTGCATGCCTCCTCGCGCATTGGCTCGCTGGTGCTGGGCGGCGCGGCGGCCTCGATCGGCAGCCGGCCCTTCTGGGACGAGCGCATCGCGGACGTGACGGCCAAGGGCCTCGAGGCGATGGCGGATGCCATCGTGGCGCGCTGGTTCACGGCGGATTTCGCCGGGGCGAATCCCTCGGTGCCGCAAGCCATGAAAAGCATGCTGCTGCGTGCGTCCCCCGCGGCGTATGCGCAGGCGTGCGCGGCCATACGCGACGCCGATTTCCACGACAGGCTGCCGGACATCGAACTGCCCGTGCTGGTGATCGGCGCCAGCCACGACGTGGTGTGCACCCCCGAAAAAAGCCGGTACGTGAGTTCGCGGATCGCCGGCGCCCGCTATCACGAGCTGCCCGCGGCGCACCTGTCGCCCGTCGAGGCGCCGCAAGCCTTTGCGGACGCCATCGTGTCATTTCTTTCGAATGGACCATGCAAAAGCTCATCGTAGGCATTACGGGCGCAACCGGGGCCATCCTGGGCATCCGCCTGCTGGAGGCGTTGAAAGACGCGGGCGCCGAAACCCATCTCGTGCTGAGCAAATGGGCAATCCAGACCATCGAGCACGAGACCTCCTACACCGTGAAGCAAGTCCGCGACCTGGCTTGTGTCAATCACGCCGACGGCAATATGGGGGCGTCGATCTCGTCGGGGTCTTTCCTCACCGATGGGATGGTGATCGCGCCGTGCTCGATGCGCACGCTGGCCGCCATCGCCCACGGCACGGGGGACCATCTCGTGCACAGGGCGGCGGACGTCATCCTCAAAGAGCGCCGCAGGCTGGTGCTGGTGGCGCGCGAGATGCCGCTCAGCGACGTGCATCTGGAAAACATGCTCAAATTATCGCGCATGGGCGTCACGATCATGCCGCCGATGCCGGCGTTCTACAATCGGCCCACGTCGCTCGACGATATGATCGACCATGTCATTGCACGCATCCTCGACCAGTTTGGGATCCGGGCGGAGCTCGCCCGGCGCTGGACGGGTGAAATGGGCAAGGCCGCCTCCCAGGGAGGGAACGCATGCCGGGATCACAGCTAGCCGTCGACCGCTACCTCCAGGACCATCACGTGGCCACGCTGGCGACATCGGCCGGTGACGTGGCCTGGGCGGCCGCCGTCTTTTACGTCAATGACGGCCATACGCTTTATTTCCTGTCCTCGCCCACCAGCCGCCACTGTGCGAACCTGGCGCGAAACCCCCGCGTCGCGGTCACGATCCAGGAGGATCATGACGACTGGCGGACCATCAAGGGCGTTCAATTGGCGGGCAATGCCTGCGAAATCGGCGGGGCCGAGGCGGATCGCGCGCGCACGCTGTATGTGCGCAAATTCCCCTTCGTCGAGGATGCCGGCGGCGATACGCCGGCGGTATTGGCGCAGGCGATGCGCAAGATCCGCTGGTACAAGGTGGTCCCCACCGTCTTGTATTTCATCGACAATTCGGCGGGGTTTGGCCAGCGGCGGGAAATCGATCTTCGAGGCGCCGGCCGGTCCTCATGAGCGGTCGATGCGCAGCCTGGCCCTCTTGGGGATGTCGAATTCCGGCAGGCCGATTTCCTTCCACAGCGCCAGCGCATCCATCATGATGGCCCTGGGCGGCAGCGAGAACGTGCCGGCGTCCACCTTCAGCGTCGCGTCGCACACTATCTTGCTGCCCATGGTGCTTTGCGAGGTCTGCGAGCGCACGGAGGGGTCCATATTGATCGGGAAATACACGTCATCGATCAGGACGGTGTCGCGCACGGGGTTGTAGCGTGCGTTCATGGCCCATTCCACGTGGGTGTGGTCGCGGATGTCGACATCGTCGTCGACCACCGTGATGCGCTTGACGGGCCAGGCATCGGCGACCAGGCGGCCGACTTTCCTGGCATGCCCCGGGTAGCCCGGTTTCATGGCGATCACGGCGTGGGCCAGCAGGCCGCCGAAGGTGAGGTCGATGAAGACGTCCGACACGCCGGGCTCTCCCAGGTGATCGTGCAGCGCCTGCAGCATCACGCCCGCATTGGTCAGGCTTTGGATGGTCGTGCTCTCGGACGGCGGCATCTGGCTGGTGTAGCCGTAAAAGATCGGGTCCTGGCGATGGGTGATCGCCGTGATCCGCGCCACCGGCCGCGGATCGACCGGGCCCATGTATCCGGCAAACTCGCCGAAGGGGCCTTCCAGGGCCGTCTCGTTCGGCAGGATCTCGCCTTCGATGATGATTTCCGAATCGGCCGGCACCATGAGATCGACCGTCTTTGCCCGCACCATGGCGACCGGCTCGCCGAGTATTCCGCCGGCCAGGGCCATTTCATCCGCACCGTAGGGCAGGTTTGCAACCGCCGCGAGCTGGACGGCCGGCGACGCCCCGATGACCCAGGCGATGGGCGCGGCCTTGCCCTTGTCGAGCCAGGTATGTACGTTCTTATGGCCCTGGCGGCCGGGGGCGAGGTTGGGGATCACGCTCGTCTCGTCCCTGACCATGGTGCGGTACACGCCCGCGTTCTGTATGCCGGTGTCCAGGTCGCGCGTGACCGTATTGGTCGTGATGTAGGGGCCGACGTCCTTGCCCGGCGTCCATACGGGAATCGGGAGGCGGGAGAGGCGCAGGTCCTCGCCCGTGATCACCACCTCCTGGCACATGGCGTCCTGCACGACGACGGGCGCCTTGCGGTTGCGGCCGGCCTTCATCCAGGCGGCGTTGATGTCTTCCTCGGCCACGTCGAGCGCCGTCGCATAGGCCTTGGCGTTCGCGCCCAGCGCGGCCGTGACCAGCGGGATGGCGGAGCCCTTCACGCTTTCGAAAAACATGCCGAAACGCCGCTCGGCGGGCATGGCCTGGTACATCCATTTGGCCAGGGCGGCGGGCTCCCACATCCGGTCGACCGGGCGACTGATGCGGCGCAGGAGGCCTTTTTGTTCGAGAGAAGAAAGAAAGTCCCTCATTGTCCGGTGAGTCATCGTTTGCTCCATGAACGGCTTGATTGGTCTGTGATTCCCTGCTTTGAGCGGCCGCGCCATCAGGCGCCGTAAAAGCGGAGGAGGAAAAGCGAAATGGGCGGGGCATAGGTGACCAGCAGCAAGCCGATGATGTATACCCCTATGAAAGGCAGGACTCCGCGATAGATCTGCGGCAGCGGGACATTGAAAATCGCATGCGCCGCAAACAGGTTCAGGCCGAAAGGCGGCGTGAACATGCCGATGGCGAGGTTGATGGTCATGATCATGCCGAAGTGGATCGGATCGATGCCCAGGGTGTGCACGATCGGCATGAGGATGGGCGTCAGGATGAGGATCGCCGCCGGCGGCTCGAGGAAACTGCCCACGATCAACAGCAGGACGTTCATCCAGAGCAGGAACTCCAGCGCCGACATGTCCATGCTGCGCACGAGGCCCACCAGTTGCTGGGGGAACCCGCTGGTCGTGATCAGCCACGAGTACACGCCGGCCGCGGCGATGATGATCATGAGCTGCGACACCAGATACATCGAATTCCTGGTCACGTGCCACAGGTCGAGCCAGGTGACCTCGCGATATACGTAGCGCGAGACCAGCGCGGCATAGACCACCGCGACGCCGGCCGCCTCGGTCGGCGTGAATATTCCGCCGTAGATGCCGCCCAGGATGACCGCCGGCGCGCCCAGCGACCAGACGGCGTCGCGCGTCGACTCCAGGATGTTCGTCCAGCGAGCCTTTGCGGCGAGAGGAACGAATTTCATGTGGGCGAACAAGAGCACGTAGATCGACGCCAAGGCTCCGATCATGATCCCGGGGATGATGCCCGCCAGAAAGAGGGCGGGAATCGATTGCTGGGCGGCGATCCCGTAAATGATCATCGGAATCGACGGCGGGATGATCACCGCGATCGCGCCCGAGGACGCGATGATGCCGATGCCGAAGGTCTGGCCGTAGCCCTTGTCGCGCAGGGGCGGGAACAGCAGCCGGCCGATGGCCGCCACACAGCCTATCGACGATCCCGACATCGCGCCGAAAAGCTCGGCGGATGCGATCGTGGTCAGGGCCAGGGAGCCCCGGATGCCGCCGATCAGGGACATCGCCCAGGCGATCATGCGCTTGGCGAGCCCCCCATGGCCCATGATGTCGCCCGCGAGCACGAATAGCGGCACGGCGAGCAGCGGAAAGCTGTCGAGGCTGCTGAAAAGCGACGTCTGCAGGACGGAAAGAGGCAGCCCCGCGGTCGTGGCGACGCCGGCGATCGCCGTCAGCAAAAGAATGGCATAGACGGGGATGCCAAGGGCCAGCAGGACGACGGGCGCAATGAAATAGAGCAGTATTGTCATCATGGACCTTCGTCATTGGGGCGGATGGTCGGAGTCCTCGGCGGCCTTGCGGGATATCTGCCGCGCAATCAGGACGAGGATCGCCAGCAGGAACCCGAGGGGGATCGCGCCCTGGGGGATCGCCAGCGGTATCTTGGCGGCATCGCTGCGCTGGTCGAATTCGATGAGCTGCATGACGAGCGGGACCGATGCATAGACCAGCAGCAGGCCGATGGCCAGGCTGATGAGGTCGGAAAGGGCCAGGATGCCGCGGCGGATGCGGCCCGGCGCCACTCTCGCCAGGATGTCCATGTGGATGTGGGCGCCGTCCCAGCTCACGGCCGGCAATGCGAGAAATATGGATCCGATCATCAGGTACAGCATGATTTCCTCGCCCCAGGAAAATGGCGAGGAAAAGACATACCGCCCGATGACGTTGGCGATGTTGATGAGGACGATGATGACCAGCATCGCCGCCGCCAGGGTCTGCAATCGACGAACGGCCTTGCCGCACATGCCTTGCATTGCGTTCCGTATCATGGGGGGTCTCCGGCTGCAGGGATGGTGACGCTGTTTTTATCGATTGCGGTCGGCCGCGCGCAGCAGCATCTCGAAGAACGCCTTTTCCTCGGGCCGCTTTGCGGTGACTTTCTCGCCGATGGGCTTCATCATCGCCATGAGCCGCGCCTTTTCATCGGCGGAAGGCTCGATGTATTTGCCGCCGGCGTCCAGCCAGACCTGGCGCTTGTGGGCGACGTCGTCCAGCGACCATTGATAGACGTCCCGGCTGGCTTGCTGGCCCGCCTCGGTCACGATCTTTTGCAGGTCGGGCGGCAGCTTGTCGTACCAGCTCTTGCTGATCACCGTCAGGTCGCTGATGACGGCGTGGCCGGTGTCGTATATGTATTTCGCGGCATCGTAGAATCGAAGGGCGGTAAAGACGGGCGTCGAGGACATGACGCCGTCCAGAGTGCCCTGCTGCATGGCGGGGATCACTTCGCCCAGCGACATCGGGATCGGAGTCCCCTTGAGCCTCCGGATCTGCTCCATCTGGATTTCCGAAGCCAGGACGCGGATTTTCTTGCCTTCGAGGTCCGCGAGCCTGGCGACGGGGGTATTCGTGTTGAACGCCACCGGGCCCGACAGGAACAGGCCGATGCCGAGCAGGCCTTTCTTTGCGCCCAGGCCAAGGAATGCGGCATTGAATTCCGGGTCTTGCAGCGTCCGGTTGGCGTGCTGCAAATCGTCGAACAAGCCGGGCGCGCTCAGGGCCTCGTAGCGGGCGTCGACTCCCGACAAGAATTCAGGCGGGCCGACGTAAGCCTGGATGGAACCGAACTGCGTGCCCTGGATCATGCTCGCGATATTGCCGAGCTGGCTCGCGGGGTAGAGTTCGACCTTGATCCGGCCGTTGGAATCTTTCTCGACCAGCTTGGCGTAGATCTTCATCCATTCGTTCTGGCTGTCGTTCAGCGTCGCGGTGCCTATTTTCATCACGATGGGCGCCGCTTGCGCGCGTGCGGGGGACGACATGACCGCGCCGCAGGCGGCGAGCGCGATGAAAGCCATGAAAAAACGCGCGGCGTGACGCCGCAGCCCGGGAATCCATTGCATACAACCTCCTCGTAGTAAGGAAACCCTTCAGGGCTTCCGATAGGTGCCGGCCACTGTTTGATGATGGACGTGCTTGTAGTATTTCTGTGAAACTTCACAAAAATGCTACAGATCGGCATGGCGGTTGTCAATCGAAATTTCGAACTGTCGTTTGAAACATCGGGCGCGGCGCCGATATTCATCAATATCGAGGCGCAGCACATTCACCCCGCGCGGCGCGTGGGGTGAATCCATCGGCGCTCGCCCTCTGGGGGGGCCGCCCTCTGGGGGGGAGCCACCCTC
>JBIQHJ010000032.1:0-41191 GCA_044508625.1 Alcaligenaceae bacterium | reverse complement strand
AGATGCCGGCGACCGAGACCATCGAGCTCATCGGAGCGGTGCGCGGCGAGCTGGGGCTGCCCGTGAGGAAGCTGGTGATCAACGGCGTGCTCCCCGAGCTGTTCTCGCCGGCCGAGCGCGAGCAGCTCTTGGCTTTCCCCGATCTGCTCGAGCCGGCGGCGCCCGCGCGGGCCGAGACGGTGGGCGAGCAGGCGCTGGTGGCGGGAGGCCGGCGCGCCGTCCGGCGCGCGGCCCGGGAATCTCCCTACCAATAGGGAGGCTGGTCGTAGTAGGCGTAGGTCTGCCGCGCCCAGGCCTCGTCGGCCATGGACGGCCAGTCGTCCTTGTCGAAGCCCTTGTCGCGCTCGAGGCGTTCGGAGGCGACGTCGAGCACGAAGCACTTGCGGTCGGTATCCAGCGTCAGCGCGCTCCAGGGAATGGCGTAGAGCCGGTCGCCGATGCCCAGCACGCCGCCGCGCGAGAGCACGGCGTAGGCGATGCGGCCGTGCGGGACGTCGAGCATGATGTCCTGGATGGAGCCCAGCACCTCGTCCGCGCTGTTGTATACGTCGTTGCCTTCCAGGGTCCCGGCCGCCATCACCTCGGGGCCGGGCCCGCTGGGCTTGTCCTTCGGGCCGCCGACGATGTCCGCGCCGGTGACCGATTGCTTGCTTTGCACCATGATGTCTTCTCCGATGTTCAACGCTGAGTGGAGGCGCCCTTGCCGCCCGTGCCGCTGGAACTGCCCATGCCGCTCGAGCTGCCCGTGCTGCCCGCGCCGCTGGAACCGCCCGCGCCGCTCATGCCGCTCATGCCGCCGGAGGTCACTTTCACGCGGTTCTCCACGTCCTTGACGCCCGCGCAGTCATCGACGCAGTCCTCGATGGCGTGCTTGGTGCGCCGGTCGGGCACGGTGCCCTGGAGCGTGACCTGGCCCTTCTCGACGCTGACCTCCACGTCCGCGACATCCAGCCCGCTGCGGCTCAGGCGTTCGCAGACGTTCTCGCGCACCCGCTCGTCGGAACGCGTATAGCCCCTGGGGTCGATGCGCGACTGTTGATTCGAATACCGGTCCATTCCGCCTCCGTAGTCGCCGCCGCGCCCGCCGAAGCCGTAGTCGGCGCTGCGGCCGTAGCTGTAGCCGTAGTCCTGTCCGTACTCGCGGTCGCGGCCATAGCCGCGGTGCGGGCCACGGCCGCGGCCTGCGCCTTCCCAGCCGGCCTCGCGCCGCCCGCGTCCCCAGGACTCGCCCAGGTCCTGGCGTTGATACGACGGATCCTCGCCGCGGAAGCCGCCGTAGCTGCTCTGGCCCGGATCATCGCTGCGGCTGCCGAGCCATTGCCGGTCGCCCAGCGGGCGCGTGCCCGGATAGCGCCCGCCCTGCTCGTACTGGGGGCCGTAGGGATTGGGCCTGCCATGGCCGTACTGCGGCGGCTGGCCGCCCTGGCCCCGCTCGTAGAACGGCTCGTCCTGGTCCCAATTTCCGATCTGGGGCTGCGGCGCATAGCGGTCGCCGTCGTCCTGCCAGCGCGGGCCGGAGGCTTCCTGGCCGCGCGGCCCGCGCGGCCCCCCTCGACCCCCGCCGTAATTGCCTTCCTGGCCGCCGAATTGCTGGCCGCCTTCATGCGGCCTGCGTCCCCGGCCTCGCTCATCATTCTGCATGTCGGATCTCCTGGTTGCCCGGCGCCGCAAGAGGCGGCGTCCGTCACCGGCAATGGGCAAGTAGCGTGCCGGGCCGGTGGACAGCAGTACCCGTGCGTACACGCCGACGACCCCTGCGCGCCGCCCGCGCGTGCTTGCGGGCGAGGCCTGCCTTGCCCGGGCCGCGTTTCCCGTCCGCGCGGGAGAGACGCCCTTAGGGAGAGACGCCCTTATTTACGCCGGAGTGGAAATTTCTGGATCGGGGCCATCCCCGCCAGGCTGCGGACGCGCCACGGCGGCGACGCTGGCCAGCAGCTCGCGCGGATCCACGGGCTTGCCCAGGTGCAACTGGAAACCCGCCAGCAAGGCGCGCAGCCGATATTCCGGCGCGGCATGCCCGGACAGGGCCACGGCGGGCAGGCGTTCGGCCAGCGCGACGTTCTCCTCGGCCTCGCGGGCGCGCAGGCGCGCGATGACCTCGTCCCCATCCATGTCGCCCAGCGAAATGTCGCAGACCAGCACGTCCGGCCATTGCGCGTGCGGCCGGCCCAGCAGGGCCTCCAGCGCGGCGCGCCCGCCCGAGAAGACTTCCGTGCGCGCGCCCCCATCCTCGAGCACGTCCGAGAGCATGTCGCGCGCTTCGTCCTGGTCGTCGACCAGCATGACCTCCAGCCCCCGCAGGTCGGCGGGCGCGCCCGGCGCCGGGGCGGCCAGCGCCAGCTCGGAGACCGGCCGCAGCGCGAACTCCACCGTATAGGTCATGGCGCCGTCCGCCTCCCGCGCCTCGCTGAAGCGCCCGCCCTGGCGCTGCGCCTCGGCGGCCAGCGCCGCCGGATCGAGCGCCGCGGCGCGGGCCAGCAGGGGATCGTCCGGCGGCGGCGGGAGGGGGCCGGCGCCTGGGGCGGCGCGGCCGTCCGTGATGGACAGCCGCGTCACCGGCCCGTCGCGCGCCAGCCGCAGGGCCATCCGGCCGCCGGGCGGCGTGGACGCCAGGGCGTGCGCGTGCAGGTCCCAGATCAGGCGCTGCAAGGCGCTGGGATCGCCCGTGATGCGCGCCGCCTCGGCGCCGATGAAGGTGTAGAGGCTGATGCCGCGCTCGCGCAGCATGTCGCGCGTGGCATCGAGCACGCCGGCCACCAGGGTGACCAGGTTGACCGGCTGGCGCGCCGCCGCGCCGTCGGCTTCCTCCAGGGCGCTGAGCTGCCGCTGCAGTTGCCACATCTGCGCATAGATGGCGCCGCGCGCGAGCAGCTCCTCGTGGGTGCCGGACTCCACCAGCCGGCCATGGTCGAGCACCACGATGCGGTCGGCGTTGACGATGGTGGAGAGCCGGTGCGCGATGATCAGCGTGGTGTGGTCGCGGGCGATGCGCTCGAGCTCCTGCTGGATGGCGCGCTCGGTGCGCGTGTCCAGCGCCGAGGTCGCTTCGTCGAAGACCATGATCGAGGGCCGCTTGAGCAGCGCCCGCGCGATGGCGATGCGCTGCCGTTCCCCGCCCGAGAGCTTCAGGCCGCGTTCGCCCACCGGCGTGTCGTAGCCCCCGGGCAGGCTCTCGATGAATTCGTGGACGCGCGCCGCGCGCGCCGCCTCCTCGATCTCGGCGCGGCTGGCCTCGGGCCGGCCGTAGCCGATGTTGTAGGCGATGGTGTCGTTGAACAGCAGCGTGTCCTGCGGCACGATGCCCACGCGCCGGCGCAGGCTGCCGACCCGCACCTGCCGGAGGTCCTGGCCGTCGATCAGCACCCGTCCGCGATCGGGATCGTAGAAGCGCAGCAGCAGCCGCGCCAGCGTGGACTTGCCGGAGCCGCTGCCGCCGACCACGGCCAGCGTGCTGCCGGCCGGGATGCGCAGATCGATGTCCCAGAGGATCTGCCGGCCGGGTTCATAGCCGAAGGACACGTGGTCGAACACCACCTCCCCCGGGCCCGCGGCCAGCGCCGGCAGTCCCGGCTCGTTGCCCGCCTCCGGCGGCAGCCGCAGCAGGCCGCAGACCCGCTCGGCGGCGATGAAGGCCTCGCGCGCCTGGCGCACGATCAGGCCCAGCGTGTTGAGCGGCAGGCAGATCTGGATGATGTAGGCGTTGACCAGCACCAGGTCGCCGACCGTCATCCGCGCGCCCGCCACCTGCTGGCCGGCCAGCAGCATGACGATGCCGACGCCGGCGGCGATGATGCCGGCCTGCCCCACGTGGAGCTGGGACAGCGACCGCTGGTTGCGGATCGCCGCCGCCACCCATTGGGCCAGCACCCGCCGCAGGCGGGCGGATTCGCCCTCCTCCATCACGTTGAGCTTGACCGCCTCGTGATTGAGGAGGCTGTCGACCACCCGGCCGCCCTTTTCCGAGTCCAGGTCGTTCAGGTGCCGCTGCAGCGGCGTGCGCCGGCGGATCAGCAGCGAGGTGTGGACGCCATAGGCGATGAAGGTGGCGGCCACGGCCAGGGCGAACCACGGGCTGTAGCCCGCCACGAGGATGACCACCACCGAGATGATCTCCACCGCCGTGGGCAGCAGCGCGAACAGTGCCGTGCCCACCAGGAAAGCCACCCCCGCGGTGCCGCGCTCCAGGTCGCGCGCCATGCTGCCGGTCTGGCGCGTACCGTGGAAACGGGCGTCCAGCGATTGCAGGTGGCCGAACATGCGCAAGGTGAAGTCCGCCACCGTGCGCTGCGCGACCGGCGAAAACACCACGTCCCGCAGCTCGGTCAGCAGGCTGCCGGCAAAGCGCAGCAAGGTGTAGCCCAGCAGCAGGAAGACCGGCAGCGCGAGCGGGCCCGGCGCGCTCAAGGCGTCGACGATGTGCTTGAGCGCCACGGGCACGGCGACCATGAACAGCTTGGCCGCCACCAGCAGGGCCAGCGCGGCCGCCGTGCGCCCCCGCTGCCGCCAGAGCATCGTCCCGATGGTCCGCAGTACTTCCCGCCGTGCGAAGGCGGTGCCGTCGTCCTCCATGCCTCGTGCCCCTTTCGGCGGACGCCCGGGGGCCGTGCCCGCGGCGCGCGCCACGTAAAAAGTACCCGCGCTGCGCAATTTCTGTACCCGGGCCGTACCGGGCGTGCAGTCTGGAGCGGCGGCTTTCCCTGGGGGAACACGTCGCACGATGGGCTGGCATGGTTATTGCTTATAGCTTGAAGCAAGCCCATCGCATGGAGGACATCTTGAGCTACGCCAGTCCAGAATTGCAGTTGCGTCAGGGGATGACGCTCGCGCCCCGTCTGCAGCAGTCGGTGAAATTCCTGCAGATGTCGACCCTGGAGTTCCAGCAGGCCGTCCGGCAAGCCCTGGCGAACAACCCTTTCCTGGAAGAACCCGAGGAGGAAGACGGCCCCTCCACCGCGGCCGCGGACACCGAACTGCCCGTCGTGCCGGCGTCCGACGGCGCGACGCTGGAGCCGGCCCCCGCGGACAGCCTGGACGAGGCGGCGGCGCCGCCCGAGCCCGAGGCGCACTATCCCGGCGACTATCCCGCGCCGCGCGCCGAAGGCGCCGTCGATCCCCTGGAGCGCGAGCCCACCGGCCGCTCGCTGCGCGACCGCCTCTACATGGCGCTGGTCGCGCTGCCCCTGTCGGACCGGGATCGCATGCTGGCCGCCTACCTCATCGACTCGCTGGACGCCGACGGCTACCTGCGCCAGCCGCTGGAGTCGCTCTCTGAAGCCGACGCCTTCGATCCGCCTCCGGAGGACAGCGAGTGGCGCGCCGCCCTGAACCTGGTGCAGCAGCTCCATGCGCCCGGCATCGGCGCGCGCGACTTGCGCGAATGCCTGCTGCTGCAACTGCGGGCGCGCGCGGCCGACGATCCGGTGTGCGCCCTGGCCACGGCCATCGTCGACCGCCACCTCCACCGGCTGGCGCGCAACGACTGGGCCGGCCTGCGGCGGGAGCTCGGCGCCGACGACGAGGGGCTGCGCGAGGCCTGCCGCCTGATCCGCACGCTCGACCCCAGGCCGGGACTGCGCTATGACGACCGGCCCACGCCCTACGTCATTCCCGACGTCGTGGTCGACAAGGTGGCGGGGCGCTGGCGCGTGCGCCTCAACGAGGCGGCCATGCCGAGGGCGCGCCTGCACCGCCAGTATGCGGACTGGTTTCAGCACGCCCGCTGCGCCGGGCGCGAGCAGTTGCAGCACGAGCTGCAGGAGGCCCGCTGGCTCGTGCGCAACGTCGAGCAGCGCTACGCCACCATCCAGCGCGTGGCCGAGGCCATCGTGCTGCGCCAGCGGCGCTTCTTCGACTACGGCGACGTGGCCCTGCGCCCGCTCATGCTGCGCGAGGTGGCCGAGGACCTGGACATCCACGAATCCACCGTGTCCCGCGCCACCGCCAACAAGTACATGATCACGCCGCGCGGCCTGTTCGAATTCCGCCATTTCTTCTCGCGCGAACTGGGCACCGAGGCCGGCGGCTCGTGCTCGGCCAACGCGGTGCGCGCCCTGATCCGCGAACTCATCGACGCCGAGAGCCCGGCCCGGCCGCTGTCGGACGTGGACCTGAGGCAGCAGCTCGCGCGCCACGGCATCGTCATGGCGCGGCGCACGGTCACGAAATACCGCAGCCAGATGAAGATCCCCGCCGTGGAGTCGCGCCGGACGCAGTACTGAGGGTGGACGACAGGGGTCGGCATTGAAGGCGGGCGGAAGCCGCGGGTTCGCTGCGCTTCGAAGCCGGGCGGACGCCGGGATGGGTCAGCCGCCGGGGTGGCCGGGCATCGGGATCCAGCCGGCGCTAGAATTCAAAAGCAAGCTTCGGAGTGCGCGGCCTGGGCCTGCGGCCCTATCCTGCCAATACCGAAACGACCGGACCTGGATCATGAATTCCATACCGCACACCACAGTACGGATGCGGCCCGCCGGACGGCGCGACGCCCGCGCCACGCTGGAGGATCCCCGCTGGGCGCAAGTCCTGGCGCGCAAGCCCGAGGCGGATGGCCGCTTTTTCTATTCCGTCGACACGACCGGCGTATTCTGCCGGCCGTCCTGCGGCGCCCGCACGCCGCGCCCCGAGCACGTCCGTTTCCATGACAGCGCGGCCGCTGCCCTGGCCGCCGGCTTCAGGCCCTGCCGGCGCTGCCGCCCGGACCTCCCGCCCCTGGCTGAGCGCCAGGCGGCCCTGGTGGCCGAGGCGTGCCGCCGGATCGAGGCGTCCGAGACCCCGCCCACGCTGCGGGCGCTGGCCGAGGCCTGCGGCCTGAGCCCGCACCACCTGCACCGGGTCTTCAAGGCCGTCACGGGGCTCACGCCCAAGGCCTACGGTGCGAGCTGCCGCGCGCGCCGCCTGCGCGAAGCCCTGGCCCAGGGCGGCCCCGGGCCCTCGGTGACCGAGGCGATCTACGAGGCCGGCTACCAGTCCGGCAGCCGCTTCTACGAGGAATCGGACCGTGTGCTGGGCATGGCGCCGCGCGCCTACCGGGCGGGCGGCGCGGGCGAGGCGATCCGCTTCGCCATCGGCCAGTGCAGCCTGGGGGCCATCCTGGTGGCCGCCACTGGCCGGGGCCTGTGCGCCATCCTGATCGGCGACGAGCCCGAGCCGCTGCTGCGCGAGCTCCAGGACATGTTCCCCGAGGCCGAGCTGCTGGGGGGCGACGCCGATTTCGAGCGCCTGGTGGCCCGCGTGGTCGGATTCGTCGAGGCGCCCCGCCTGGGCCTGGACCTGCCGCTGGACATCCGCGGGACGGCCTTCCAGCAGCGGGTCTGGGCGGCGCTGCGGGACATCCCGCCGGGATGCACGCTCAGCTACGCGGAACTGGCCCGCAGGATCGGCATGCCCGCCGCGGTGCGCGCCACCGCCCACGCCTGCGCGAGCAATCGCCTGGCGGTGGCGATCCCCTGCCATCGGGTCCTGCGCCAGGACGGCGGCCTGGCGGGCTACCGCTGGGGCGTGGAGCGCAAGCGCGCGCTGCTGGAGCGCGAACGCGAGGAGGACGCCGCGTGAAGGGCCGGCGATTGGCGCTCGCCTTGCGACTGCCGGCGGATTTTCGCGCCGGCGAGGTGCTGGCCTTCCACCGCCGGGACCGCGAAGGCCTGGCCGAGCGGGTCGAGGGCGACTGCATACGCAAGGGACTGGTCTGGCATGGCGAGCCGGCCTGCCTGTCGGTGCGCCTGGCCGGCGGACGGGCCTCGGCCGAGCTCGCCGTGGATGGCGGCGCCCATGGACCCGCCGGCGAGGACGAGGCCGCCCGCTTCGAGGCCATGGTACGGCGCCTGCTGGGCCTGGACCAGGACATCGCGGCCTTCGAGGCCCAGTATCTCGGCCACCCTCTCATCGGTCCGCTGATCGCCCCGCGCCGGGGCCTGCGCGTGCCCATGGCGGCCACGCCCTTCGAGGCCCTGGCCTGGGCGATCACCGGCCAGCAGATCAGCCTGGCGGTGGCCATTTCCCTGCGCCGGAAATTCGTGCGGGCGGCGGGCGTGCGCCATTCCTCGGGCCTGTGGTGCCACCCCGACGCCGCCACGGCCGCCGCCCTGGGCGAGGACGTCCTGCGGGCCGCGAGCTTTTCGGCGGCCAAGGCGCGCACCCTGTCCGCCCTGTCGCGCGCCATCGCCGACGGCACGGTGCCCCTGGAGGATTGGCTGCGCGAGCTGCCGATCGATGCCATCCGGGGCGGCCTGCTGGCCATCAAGGGCATCGGCCCCTGGACGGTGGATTACGCGCTGCTGCGCGGCTTCGGCTGGCTGGACGGCTCGCTGCACGGCGACGTCGCCGTGCGGCGCGGCATCCAGGCCCTGCTGGAGGCGCCCGAACGGATCGGCGAGGCCCAGGCCCGGGAGTGGCTGCTGCCGTTCGCCCCCTGGCGCGCCCTGCTCGCGGCGCACCTGTGGGCCGCGCAGTCCGACGCCGGCTATTGAGGGCAGGCGCCGGCTCTAGATCTGCTCGAAGCGGTCGTAGAGGCGCGGGGTCCGGACCTCCTCGTGCAGGACCTCGTCCACGCGCGCCGCGGGCGGCCCCTGCAACAGCCACGAGAGCATGCGGTCCAGGGCCTCGTGCTCGCCCTGCAGCAGGGCCTCGACCCGCCCGTCGTCCAGGTTGCGCACCCAGCCGCCGAGCTTCAACTGGTGGGCCTGGCGCACCGCCGCCGCGCGGAAACCCACGCCCTGGACCTTGCCGCGAACGAGGACGGAGAGCGTCTCGACCTCTGGATGGGGTGGCAAAGATTTCATGGGCGACATTCTATCCGCTTTGCCGCGGCGCCCGCATCCTCCATTCCCGACGATCCTTCGGCCCTGGTCCGCCGGTCCCCCCAACCGCAACGCGCATCCTCCATCCCCGGGCGGCGGCCTCATCCGCCGCCACCAAAGACCCGCCGGCTCGCGGGGTTTCTGGTGAAATCGGTCATAAGGACATTGCCCATCAATCGTTTTCCAGTAGAAGCGCGGCGCCTAGAATGGCGCGAATCGTTTCTCTTTCCGTCCACAGGCAAGGCCCGAGGCAACCATGAGCACCAGCACCCCCTCTTTTCCCAAGCATACCGTGGTCATCGTCGGCGCGGGGACCGCCGGGATCTCGGTGGCCGCGCGCCTGCGGCGCGCCCGGCCCGACCTCGACGTCGCCGTGGTCGATCCGGCGCCCCACCACGATTACCAGCCGGCCTGGACCCTGGTCGGCGGCGGCGCCTACCGCGCCGAGGCCACCCGCCGGCCCCTGCGCGACTGCCTGCCTGCCGGCGTGCACCACATCGCCCAGGCCGTGACGGCGCTGCGGCCGGACGAGCGGCGGATCGAGCTGGCCGACGGCTCTCCGCTGGGCTACGAGTACCTGGTGGTCGCCGCGGGCATCCAGCTCAACTGGGACGCGATCGAGGGCCTGGCCGATGCCCTGGGCCATGACGGCGTCACCAGCAACTACCGCTACGACCTGGCGCCCTACACCTGGGAGCTGGTCAGGCAATTCCGGGGCGGCACGGCGGTCTTCACGCAGCCGGCCGGCGCGGTGAAATGCCCCGGCGCCCCGCAAAAGGCGCTGTACCTCGCCGCGGACCACTTCCGCCGCAACGGCATCCGGGCCGACAGCCTGCAGTTCCGCACCGCGGGCGCCGCGGTGTTCGGCGTGCCCTTCTACGCCCAGGCCCTGGACAAGGTCATGGCCTCCTACGGCGCCCAGCCGCGCTTCGGCCAGAACCTCGTCCAGGTCCGCGGCCGTGAAAAGATCGCCGTCTTCGAGTCCGTGGTCGACGGCCAGGCCGTGCGCGAGGAGGTCTCCTACGACCTGCTGCACGTGGTGCCGCCGCAGGGCGCGCCCGACTTCATCCGCCGCAGCCCCCTGGCCGACGCCGGCGGCTGGCTGGACGTCGACAAGCACACGCTGCGCCACGCGCGCTATCCGAATGTCTTCGGCCTGGGCGACTGCACCTCGACGCCCAACAGCAAGACCGCCGCGGCCATCAAGGCGCAGGCGCCCGTCCTCGTCGGCAACCTGCTGCAGGCCCTGCGCGGCGCCGGCAACACCGAGAGCTACGACGGCTATGCCGCCTGCCCGCTGACCACCTCCGTGGGCAAGGTGCTGCTCGCCGAGTTCACCTACGGCGGCACGATCACGCCCAGCTTCCCCGCCGATCCGCGCGTCCCCCGTCGCTTCTACTGGTGGCTGAAGCGTTCGTTCATGCCCTGGTTCTACTGGAACATCCTGCTCAAGGGCAAGAGCCTGCCCGTCACCCACCGCGGCCGCGACTTCCCGGTCGGCGTGCCCTCCTCCATCCAGCCCTGAGCGGCGCGGCGGGCGCCGCTGCCGGCGTCCACGGGTGGTATCGTATCGCCATGTGCCTCGCCCGCTCCCTCCCCGGGGGGGCCCGGCGGGGCGGCCGTTTTCTCGTTTCCAGAAAGGACGTCGCAACATGGGCAGCATCGCATTGGTGACCGGCGCATCGGCCGGCTTCGGCACGGCCATATCCCGCAAATTCGTGGAGCTGGGCTATACGGTGATCGGCGCCGCCCGGCGCATCGACAGGCTCCAGGCGCTGCGGGGCGAGCTCGGCGCCTCCTTCCACCCGCTGGAACTGGACGTCGGCGACGCCGGCTCGGTCGACCGGGCCTTCGAATGGATCGAGGCCGAGTTTCCCCGCCTCGACCTGCTGGTGAACAACGCGGGCCTGGCGCTGGGCGTGGCCCCCGCCCACGAGACCCGGATGGAGGACTGGGAGCGCATGATTGCCACCAACACCCTGGGCCTCGCGCGGGTGACGCGCAAGGCCCTGCCGGGCATGGTCGAGCGCGACAGCGGCCACATCGTCAACATCGGCTCGGTGGCGGGCAGCTATCCCTATCCGGGCGGGAACGTCTACGGCGCCACCAAGGCCTTCGTGCGCCAGTTCAGCCTGAACCTGCGCGCCGACCTGTGGGGCACCCGGGTGCGCGTCACCAACATCGAGCCGGGGCTGTGCGGCGGGACCGAGTTCTCGGTCGTCCGCCTCCAGGGCGACGCCGAGCGCGCGGCCGCCATCTACGAGGGCGTGGAATCGATCAGCGCAGAGGACATCGCCGAGACGGTGGCCTGGGCCGCGCTGCGGCCCGCGCACGTGAACATCAATTCGATCGAGCTGATGCCCGTGGCCCAGAGCTTCGCCGGCCTGAGGGTCCATCGGCCGGATTGAAATCCGGGATCGAAGGCTCGCCGCGCAGGCCCGCGCCGGCCGGTCCCGGGCATCCCCAGGCCCGCAAGAGGGCCAGCGCGGCCCTGGACCGACCCGAAGGCGGCTCAATCCTTCAGCAGCAGCGTCGCCAGCGAGGTGGGCTCGATGTTGCTCACCCCCTTGAAGGGCGCGTCGTAGGCCGAGATCAGGAACAGCGCGGCGCCGAAGCCCAGCGAGAACAGCCCCAGCGACACGTGCAGCGGACGCTTGTGGGCCATGTGCAGCTCGGCCATCACGCAGGCCGAGACGAACAGCAGCATCAGGACCGTGAACCATTTCGTGAAGCTGACGTGCTGGTGCGCGACGAGCAGCCGCTGGTTGCGCGCCCGCTCGATCTCGAGGGTGTAGCGGCGCAGTTCCTGCGCGGCGCGGCGCTGGCCGAGTCCCTGGGCGCCATCCTCGACGCGCACCGAGGTCACGACCAGGGCCTCGAGGAGGTTTTCGGCCGTGTCGCTGGCCTGGCCCTTGGCCATCAGCGGCCATTCCTCCTCGACCACCTCGCGGATGTAGTTGTTGATGTCGGCGAGGATCGTCTCGCGGGCCTCGGGCGCGAAGAAACGCGCGACGCGCAGGGTGTCCGATATCGCGATCGCCTCGTGCTCGACCGCGCTGCGCCCCTTGGCGTCGGTCTGCCAGACGTCGGCGGCGACGAAGGCGATCACCATCCCCGTGGGCAGCAGGATGCCGGAAAGCATGGTGCTGACGAGGTTGGCGCCATGGCGCTCGGGCCAGATCCTGCGCAGCAGCCGCATCAGGCCGAGCGCGCAGGCGCAGATGGCGCCGACCTCGGCCACCGACAGGACGAACAGCGCCCAGTCGGGCAGGTTGTACACGAAATCGAACAGGGGCATGAGGAGGCTCCGGTGGCTTGCGCGGACGGCCGCGCCCTCAGAGGATTTCCTGGAGCCTCTCGAGCGGGCGGCACAGGCGCACGCCCTTGCCGGTGACGACGAAGGGGCGGTTCAGGAGCACCGGATGCCGCTCGATCGCCTCGAGCAGCCGTTCGTCCGACAGCGCCGGATCGTCCAGGCCGAGTTCCTGGTAGATGGATTCCTTGGTGCGCATGGCCTCGCGCACCGTGAGGCCGGCATCCCGGATCAGCGCGCGCAGCTCGTCGCGGGCCGGGAGGTCCTTGAGATACTCGATGATCTCGACGGGCCGGCCGCTGGCCTCGATGGCCTGGAGGGCGTTGCGCGAAGTGCTGCAGCGTGGGTTGTGGTAGATTTTGATCATCCGGGTCATGGCCGCTTGGCGTGATGGGATGCGCCATTATCCCCGATCCCTCCGGATTGATGAACAAGGAATTTCCCTCCATGATCGACCTCTACTACTGGACGACGCCCAATGGGCACAAGATCACGATGTTCCTCGAGGAGGCCGGCCTGCCCTACCGGATCCGGCCCGTCGACATCGGGCGCGGCGACCAGTTCGAGCCCGGATTCCTGAGGATATCCCCCAACAACCGGATCCCGGCCATCGTCGACCACGAGCCCGAGGGCGGGGGCGAGCCCATCGCGCTGTTCGAATCGGGGGCGATCCTGCTGTACCTGGCCGAAAAGACCGGCCGCTTCCTGCCCAGCGACCTGCGGGGGCGCCAGGAGGTCCTGCAATGGCTGTTCTGGCAGGTGGCGGGCCTCGGACCGATGGCGGGGCAAAACCACCACTTCAGCGTCTACGCGCCCGAAAAGCTGCCCTACGCCATCGACCGCTACGTCCGCGAGACGGCGCGGCTCTACGCCGTGCTCGACAAGCGCCTGGCGGGCCGCTCTTTCATCGCGGGCGATTATTCCATCGCCGACATGGCGTGCTATCCCTGGATCGTGCCCCACGAGCGCCAGGAACAGGACCTCGGCGATTTTCCCCACCTCCAGGCCTGGTACGAGGCCATCGGGCAAAGGCCCGCGACGCAGCGGGCCTACGCCCTGGTGCCCGCCATCAATCCCCGGCAGGGCGCGCCGCGCACCGAGGACGAGCGCCGGATCCTGTTCGGCCAGGACGCCCGGAGCGTGCGATGAGCGCGCCCCGGCAGACGGCCGCGCGGACGCGCGGCATCCTGGCCGCGGCGGCCTGCGCGCTGCTGCTCGCGGCCTGCGCCGGGCCGAGCGAGCGGATCTCGCTCATTCCCGCCGAGCTCGACCAGCAGACCAGCAAAGAGGGCCTGTTCACCCAGAAGGTCGCATGGACCCACACGCGCCCGGGCTGCGAGGGCGAGTGCCCGAAGCTCGTCGTCGACTCGCTGGCCTTTCCCGGGCATCGCGTCCTGACCGAGCTGGTCGACCATGCGCTGGTGACCATGACCTGGCTCGACCAGGACGAGCCCGTGCCCTATTTCACCATCGCCGAGTACGAGCCGTATTTCTGGAAGACCGCCGGCCCGCGCGACGAGACCTGGCTGCAGGCGCGCACGCGCTACCGCAACCGGCACATCACCGTCATCGAGCTGGACGCGAGCCAGTATCGCACCGGCATGGCGCACGGGATCTCGGGCACCCAGTTCCTGAACTGGGACAACGAGGCGCGCAAGGTGCTCGCGCTCGCCGACGTGCTCGCGCCCGGCGCGCGGACGGCCTTCGACGAGGCCCTGCGCCGCGCGCATGCCCGCTGGCTGCGGGACAACCCGGCGGCCCGCGAGGATCCCCAGAACTACGAGCGCCTCTGGCCGTTTCGCCCCACGGACAATTTCGCCCTCACCGACCTGGGCGTGGTGGCCAAGTACCAGTCCTACCAGATCGCGCCCTACTCGTCGGGCCATCCCGAGCTCCTGATCCCCTACGCCGAGCTGCAGGGCATCCTGCGGCCCCGCTACCTGCCGCGGGCCTGAGCCGGCACAGGCACATGGGCACACGGGCACATGGGCCATGGGCATGCGCCTGCCCGCGGCGAGGCGCAAACACCCGGCGCGGGGCGGCGTGGCGCGAGGCGCGGCGCGCGCGTCCATACCCATATAGCGCCGGCGCATAATGTGCGCCCCTTATAACCATCGACAAAACAATTCGTTCTTTCCGCGCGGGGATGTCTTTAATCTGGTGGCTCATCGAAACCGGAACGAAGGATCCCCGCAATGCGCGCTTCCCGCCTCTCGCTCTTTCTCGCGGCCGCCGGCCTGGCCCTGGCCGGCGCGGCGCACGCCGCCGACGTGACGCTGCTCAACGTATCGTACGATCCGACCCGCGAGCTCTACCAGGCCTTCAACCGGGCCTTCGCGCAGCACTGGCGGGAAACCACCGGCGACCATGTGACGATCCGCCAGTCGCACGGCGGCTCGGCCAAGCAGGCGCGCTCGGTCATCGACGGCCTCCAGGCCGACGTGGTGACCCTCGCGCTGGCGCCGGACATCGACGCGATCGCCGCGCGCGGCGTGCTGCGCAAGGACTGGCAAGCGCAGCTTCCCCTGAACAGCTCGCCCTACACCTCGACCATCGTCTTCCTGGTGCGCAAGGGCAATCCCAAGAGCATCCACGACTGGGGCGACCTCGTCAAGCCCGGCATCCAGGTGATCACGCCCAATCCCAAGACCTCCGGCGGCGCGCGCTGGAATTACCTGGCGGCCTGGGGCTACGCCCTGCGGCAGTCGGGAGGCAAGGAGGACGCGGCGCGCGAGTTCGTCGGCAAGCTCTACAGGCAGGTGCCGGTGCTGGATTCCGGCGCGCGCGGCTCGACCACGACCTTCGTCGAGCGCGGGATCGGCGACGTGCTGCTCGCCTGGGAGAACGAGGCCTTCCTCGCCATCCGCGAGCTCGGGCCCGGCAAGGTCGACATCGTCGTGCCGTCGGTGAGCATCCTGGCGGAACCCCCGGTCGCGGTCGTGGACAAGGTGGTCGACGAGCGCGGCACGCGCAAGGTCGCCCAGGCCTACCTGGACTACCTGTATTCCGATGAGGGCCAGGAAATCGCGGCCAATAATTTCTACCGGCCCACTTCGAAAGCCGTGGCCGGGCGCCATGCGGGGCAGTTCCCGCAGGTCACGCTGTTCACGATCGGCGAGGTGGCCTCGGACTGGGCCGGCGCCCAGAAGAAGCATTTCGCCGACGGCGGCGTCTTCGACCAGATCTACCAGCCCGGCGCCCGCTAGGCGGCCGGCGGAACGATGGCCATGTCCACGACGCTCGCATTGCCCGCGTCCGGCGCCTCGCGCCGGGTCCTGCCGGGGCGCAACCTCACCCTGGGCCTCACCCTGGCCTACCTGGGCCTCATCGTGCTGCTGCCGCTCGCGGCGGTGTTCCTCGAGACCGCCACCCTGGGCGGCGAGGCGTTCTGGCGGATCGTCGCCTCGCCCAGGGTCGCGGCCTCGCTGCGCCTGAGCTTCGGCGCCGCGCTGCTGGCGGCCGCGGTCAACGTGGTCTTCGGCGGCATCGTGGCCTGGGTGCTGGCGCGCTATCCCTTTCCGGGCAAGAAGCTGATCGACGCGCTGGTGGACCTGCCCTTCGCGCTGCCCACCGCCGTGGCGGGGATCGCCCTCACCACGCTGTACGCGCCCAATGGATGGATCGGGCGCCTGCTGGCGCCGCTGGGCATCCAGGTGGCCTTCAAGCCGGCGGGGATCGTCGTCGCGCTGGTCTTCATCGGCCTGCCCTTCGTGGTGCGCACCGTGCAGCCGGTGCTCGAGGACATGGCGGCCGAATTCGAGGAGGCCGCCAGCAGCCTGGGCGCCTCGCGCCCGCAGGTCTTCCTGCGCGTGGTCTTTCCCGCCATCCTTCCCGCCCTGCTGACGGGCTTCACCCTGGCCTTCGCGCGGGCCGCGGGGGAATACGGCTCGGTCATCTTCATCGCCGGCAACATGCCGATGATCTCGGAGATCGCGCCGCTGCTGATCGTCACCAAGCTCGAGCAATACGACTACGCCGGGGCCACCGCCATCGCCGTGGCGATGCTGGGGGTCTCTTTCGTGCTGCTGCTGGCGATCAACCTGCTGCAGGCCTGGATGCGGCGCCGCGCGCGGGGCGAGGAGGCCTGAACATGCGAACCACGACCATCGCGCTCGATCCGGCCCACGCCGGCCTGGACCATCCCCGCCCCGCGGGGCTTGCGGCCGAGGGGCGGCTCGCGCGCGCGGCGCTGATGCTGGCCGCCTTCGCCTTCCTGTTCCTGTTCCTGTTCGTGCCTCTGGCCGCGGTCTTCCACGAGGCCCTCGCCAAGGGCTGGGAGGCCTGCGTGGCCGCGATCGCCGAGCCCGACGCCCTGGCCGCCATCCGCCTGACGCTGCTGGCGGCCGGCATCGCCGTGCCCCTGAACCTGGTCTTCGGCCTGTGCGCGGCATGGGCCATCGCCCGCTTCGAATTCCGCGGCAAGAGCCTGCTGGTCACGCTGATCGACCTGCCCTTCACCGTATCGCCCGTCATCGCCGGCCTGATCTACGTGCTGCTGTTCGGCGCGCAGGGCTGGTTCGGCCCCTGGCTCAAGGACCACGGCGTCCAGATCCTGTTCGCGGTGCCCGGCATCGTGCTGGCCACGGTCTTCGTGACAGTGCCCTTCGTCGCGCGCGAGCTGATTCCGCTGATGCAGTCGCAGGGCGGCGAGGAGGAGGAAGCCGCCATCGTCCTGGGCGCCTCGGGCTGGCAGACGTTCTGGCACGTGACGCTGCCCAACGTCCGCTGGGGATTGTTCTACGGGGTGATCCTCTGCAATGCCCGGGCCATGGGGGAATTCGGCGCCGTCTCGGTCGTCTCGGGGCACATCCGCGGCCTGACCAACACCATGCCGCTGCACGTCGAGATCCTCTACAACGAATACAACTTCGCCGCGGCGTTCTCCGTGGCCTCGCTGCTGGCCCTGCTGGCCCTGCTGACCCTCGCCCTGAAATCCCTGGCCGAGTGGCGCCTGCGCGCGCAGCTCGCCGCAACCCTCCAGGAATCGACATCATGAGCATCGAAGTGCGCGGCATCCACAAGCGGTTCGGCGCGTTCACCGCGCTGGAGGACGTGTCGCTCGCCTTTCCCGACGGCCGCCTGACCGCCCTGCTGGGCCCCTCGGGCTGCGGCAAGACCACCCTGCTGCGCATCATCGCGGGCCTGGAGTTCCCCGACCGCGGACAGGTGTTCCTCGACGGTGCGGACGCCTCCCGCACCCACGTGCGCCAGCGCCAGGTCGGCTTCGTGTTCCAGCACTACGCGCTGTTCAAGCACATGAGCGTGTTCGAGAACGTCGCCTTCGGCCTGCGGGTCAAGCCCAGGGGCGAGCGCCCCAGCGAGCGGCGCATCCGCGAAAAGGTCATGGACCTGCTCGAGCTGGTGCAGCTCGCCTGGCTGGCCGACCGCCGGCCCGCGGCGCTGTCGGGCGGCCAGCGCCAGCGCATCGCCCTGGCGCGGGCGCTGGCCGTCGAGCCGCGCGTCCTGCTGCTGGACGAGCCCTTCGGCGCGCTGGATGCGAAAGTGCGCAAGGAATTGCGGCGCTGGCTGCGCCGGCTGCACGACGAGCTGCCGGTCACCAGCATCTTCGTCACCCACGACCAGGAGGAGGCCCTGGAGGTCGCCGACGAGATCGTGATCATGAACCGCGGCCGGGTCGAGCAGGCCGGCGCGCCGCAGGCCGTCTACGACACGCCCGCCACGCCCTTCGTGTATGGCTTCCTCGGGCACGTGAACCTGTTCCACGGACGCATCCTCGACGGCCGCCTCAGGACCGGCGGCGCCGTCCTGGAGGCGCCCGACCACCGCGACGTGGACGCGCCCGGCACCGCCTACGTGCGGCCGCACGACATCGAGATCGAGCCCTACGCCCAGGACCGCGCCGGCGACGGCCTGGTCGTCAGCCTGCAGCGCGCCCACGCCTTCGGGCCGCTGGCGCAGCTCGAGCTGCGCCGCGCGGACACCAGCGAGATCATCGAGGTCGTGATGCCCAGCGAGCGCTACGACCGCCTGCGCGCCGGCGGCCACCAGCGCTTCATCGCGCGTCCCCGCCAGGCCCGCGTGTTCGTGAGCCGGGCGGCTTGAGGGGGCAAGCCGGGCGGCAGAGAGGCAAGCCTCGGCCGACGGGATGCCGATGCTCAGGCCGCAACCAGGATGCCTGGCGCATGCGCCCGCCGCGCCGGCTCCGCCACGGATCTTGACCTGCCGATCCAGCGCCATCAGCGCCAGCATCAGCCTCCCCAGCTCACTGCCCCGGCGGGGTGTCCTCGACGCGGTCGGGGTCGAAGTAGCGGGAAAAGGAGCTCTGGTCTTCGTCCTGCGGCTTGGGAGCCTGGGCGGAGGGCGCCGCGGAGGCCGCGGGCGCAGAGCCAGCGGAGGCGGCCGGCGCGGCGCCGCCGCGCCGGCGCTGCTCGACCTCGCGGCCCAGGGCCTCGAGCTTGGCGGCCAGCGCGGTGTGCTTGCCCCGCAGCGCCCAGTCGGCGGCCGTCTCGCGCGCGGTGTTGAACATGGCCGCGTCCGCGCCGTGCTCGAGCAGCAGGCGCACCATGTCCTCGTTGCCCGAGAGGGCGGCCATCATCAGGGGCGTGGTGCCGTCGGGCCCGGGCGCGTTGACGATGGCGCCGCGCTGGATCAGCAGGCGGGCGGTGTCCAGACGCGCCTTGGAGGCCGCATAGTGCAAGGGGGTCCAGCCCAGGCGGTTGACCTGCGCGCCCGCGTCGATCAGCTCGCGCGCCCTCTCGGTCTGGCCCAGGATGCACAGGTACATCAGCGGCGTCTCGTCGTAGGCGTTGGGCTGGTCGATCCCGACCCCGCGCGCGATGCGCAGCAGGTCGAACACCTTCCACGACTGGTCGCGGGCCGCCTGCGTCAAGGCCGGATTGCCGAGGGTGTTGACGGCCGAGGGATCCGTGCCGCGCAGCAGCATGGTCTGCACCGCCGAGACGTCGTCGCGGCGGATGGCGGACCACCAGTCGGCCGTGGGCTCGGCCGCGCGCGCGGCCCCCAGGACGGCCAGCAGCCACAGCAGGGCGCAGCAGGCGGCCAGTTGCGGGATGCGCCGTTGCGATGGATGCGCGGCGCGCGTCGGTTTCCTGAACATGGGACCTCCTCGGAATCAGGCCGTGCCCTCGGAATCAGGCCGTGCGCCCGATCTTGCTGAACAAGGCAAAGAAATTGTCGGTGCTCGCCCGGGCGATCGTGCTCGCCGGCACGCCGCGCAGTTGCGCGATCTTTTCGGCCACGTGCACGACCTTGGACGGGTCGTTCTGCTTGCCACGATACGGCACGGGCGCGAGATAGGGGGAATCCGTCTCGATCAGCAGGCGATCGAGCGGCACCCTGCGCGCGACCTCCTGCAAGGCGGTGGCGCTCTTGAAGGTCACGATTCCCGAGAACGAGATGTGGAACCCCAGCGCCATGGCGGCCTGCGCCACCTCCCACGATTCCGTGAAGCAATGCATGACCCCCGAGCGCGCGCCCTCCTCGCGCATGATGCGCAAGGTGTCCTCGGCCGCCGAACGGGTATGGATGATCAGCGGCAGCCCCGTCTCGTGGCTGGCGCGGATGTGGGTGCGGAAACGCTCGCGCTGCCAGTCCAGCGGCTCGGCCAGGCGGTAGTAGTCCAGGCCCGTCTCGCCGATGGCGACGACCTTGGGGTGCGCCGCCCGCTCCACCAGGTCCTCCAGGCTCGGCTCGGCGCCGTCGTCGTCCCCGGCATCGTTGTCGGGGTGCACACCCACCGAGGCGTGGAGATTGGGCCGGCTCTCGACCAGGGCCATCAGGCCGGGCCAGTCGCGCAGGTTCACGCCGACGACCAGGGCGTGACCCACGTCGGCGGCGCGCATGTCGTCCAGGATGGCGGGCAGGCGCCCGGCCAGGTCGGGGAAATTCAAATGACAGTGTGAATCGACGTACATGGGAAAGTTCCGTGCATCAGGCGCCGGCCGCCGCGGGGGCGCAGGCCTTGAGCAGCATGGCCACCGCGTGGTCGGCGAGGAAACGGGGGTTGAGCGGATGGCCGGCCAGCCGGCGCTGGCGGGCGAGCCACTGCGCTGCCTCGGCGAGGCGGCGGGCGTCCAGGCGCGCGGCCAGCGACGCGATGCGGGCCGCCTGGGCCGGGTAGTACCGCGCGGGGGCCGCGGCGGCCCGCAGCGACAGGTCCACCAGCAGGCGCTGGAAGCCATCGATCCAGTCGGCGGCGTCCTCCTCGGCCAGCGCGTCGGCGAGATCGCCCGCCGTGCCGCGTCCCTCGCACAGGTCGAGGAAGGCCTCCAGCCAGGCCGGGCAGGCGGCGCCTCCGGCGCGCGCGCGCTCGAGGGCGAGCAGCGGCGCCCCGCCGCAGGCGGACAGCCAGGCCCCGGCCTGCTCGATGCCGTGCGCCTCGAGCCAGGCCCGGGCCTGGGCGGGGTCCGGCACCGGCAGGGGGAAGCGCCGGCAGCGCGACACCAGGGTGGGCAGCAGGCGGTCGGGCGCCTGCCCCGCCAGCAGGAAGACCGTGTGTCCGGGGGGCTCCTCGAGGATCTTGAGAAGGGTGTTGGCCGAGATCACGTTCAGGGCCTCGGCCGGATACAGCACCGCCACGCGCCATCCTCCCCGGTGGGTGGCGGTATTGAACCAGGGCAGCAGCCCGCGGACCTGCTCGACGCGGATCTCGCGCGAAGGCTGTTTTTTCTTGCCCTCGGCCGAGGACTCGGCCTCGCCGCCCTCGCCTTCCGCGAGCGCGGCCGCCTCGGGCCGGATCCGGCGCAGGTCGGGATGGTTGCCCGAGGCGACCCAGCCGCAGGCCTGGCAGGCGCCGCAGGCCAGCCCGCCGACAGGCGCCTCGCACAATAGCGCGGCCGCCCCCGCCAGGGCGAATTCCACCTGGCCGATGCCGCGCAGCCCGTGGATCAGCCAGGCGTGCGCGAAGCGCTCGCGGCCGGCCAGCCACGCGCGCGCCGGCTCCACCTGCCAGGGCAGGAATCCGCCGTTGTGCGCCGGCGCGTTCACAGGCCCTCCGGATCGCGGCCGCGCGAGGCCAGCAGGCGGCGCAGTTCCGCGGCCAGGACGGCGCGGATGCGCTCGATGCCCTGGGCCGAATCGATCACCACGAAGCGCTCGGGGTGCTCGGCCACGCGCGCATGGTAGGCGGCCCGGGTGCGCTCGAAGAAGGCGGCGCCCTCGCGCTCGAACCGGTCCGGCGCGGCGCGCCCGCCCTCGAGGCGCCGGCGCGCGACCTCGAGCGGGACGTCGAACAAAAAAGTGCGGTCGGGCGCGAAGCCCTCCTGGACCCAGGCCTCGAGCGCCGCGATCGGCGCCGGCCCGAGCCCGCGGCCGCCTCCCTGGTAGGCGTAGGTCGCGTCCGTGAAGCGGTCGCACAGCACCCACTGGCCGTGCGCGAGCGCCGGCAGGATCACGGTGCGCAGGTGCTCGTTGCGCGCGGCGAACATCAGCAGGGTCTCGGTGCGCAGGTCCATGGGCTCGCGCAGCACGAGCTCCCGCAAGGCCTCGCCCAGCGCGGTGCCGCCGGGCTCGCGCGTGCACACCAGGTCGACGCCGGCGCGGCGCAGCGCCTCGGCCATCCACTCGATGTGCGTGCTCTTGCCCGCCCCGTCCAGGCCTTCCAGGGTCAGGAAGCAGGCATTGCCACGGCTGTCGCTCATTTGCGTTTCAAGATGTATCTGCCCACCGCACGATTGTGGGTGGACAGGTCGGTGGAGAATTCGCTGGTGCCGTCGCCGCGCGACACGAAATACAGGTAGTCGTGCCGTTCGGGATGCAGGGCCGCCATCAAGGCCGCCCGGCCGGGGCTGGCGATGGGAGTGGGCGGCAGCCCGGCACGGGTGTAGGTGTTCCAGGGCGTGTCGCGCTCGAGGTCCTTTTTGCGGATGTTGCCCTGGTAGGCCTCGCCCATGCCGTAGATGACGGTGGGGTCGGTCTGCAGCGGCATGCCCAGGCGCAGGCGGTTGATGAACACGCCCGCGATCCGCTCGCGGTCGGCCTTGTGTCCGGTTTCCTTTTCCACGATCGAGGCGAGGATCAGGGCCTGGTAGGGGGATTCCAGGGGCAGGCCCGGATCGCGATCGGCCCAGGCGCGCTCGAGGGCCTGCCGGCCCGCCAGCGCGGCGCGGCGCAGGATGTCGAAATCGCTCGTGCCCGGCGAAAAGACGTAGGTGTCCGGATAGAACAGCCCCTCGGGGGATTTCTCGTCCAGGCCGAGCCTCTGCAGCAGCTCGTCATCCGGCGTGCCGTCCAGCGTCTGGCGCACGTTCGGATCCGCGCGCAGGGCCGCGCGGATCTGGGCGTAGGTCCAGCCCTCGGGGAAGGTCAGCCGCACCTGCGTCATGTCGCCATTGGCCATGCGCTCGAGCAGGCGCCAGGGCGTGTCGCCCCGGCGCGCCTCGTAGGCCCCGGCCTTCAATTGCTTGTCCAGCCCGCTCAGGCGGGCCAGCGCCACGAAGGCGTCGGGCTGGATCCGGATGCCCGCGCCCTGCATGGCCTGGACGATCTGGCGCGGCGTGCTGCCCGGGTCCACCACATAGTCGGCCACCTCGCCCGCCATGGGCACCGGCCGCCGCCATCCCCAGTAGGCCGACCCGAGCAGGCCCGCGGCGATCGCCGCGAGGAGCAGGATGAGCGCCCATGAGAGCGTGCGTCTGAAGGTCGTCATGCCCGCCAGTTTAACCGAGCCCACCGGCCGGGATGCGCGGGAATCGCGCCGATGTCCCGACCGCGCGCCGGGGTTCGCATGCGGCCTCGGGGCGGGACGGCTATCATGTCGATCGTGCCGCCCTCTTTTCGTTCCATGAGTGAAATATCGATGCTTGAGTTTTCCTGCCCGGCGCGCGTCCGACTCGACGATCTGGCGATCCTCGCCCTCGAGGGGCCCGACGCGGAGGCGTTCCTGCACGGCCAGCTCACCAATGCCGTCCAGGGCATGCCTGGGGACCGCGCCCGGCTCGCCGCCTACTGCTCGGCCCAGGGCCGGATGCTGGCCAACCTGGTGGTGTGGCGCGCGGGGCCCGAGGCCCTGCGCCTGATGCTCGCGCGCGACCTGGCCGAGGCCGTCGCGCGGCGCCTGCGCATGTTCGTGCTGCGCGCCAAGGTGCGCATCAGCATCGAGGACGGCCTGTCCGTCCACGGCTGCACGGGCCCGGACAGCATCCCGGCCGAGGCCACCTCCCCCTGGAGCCGCGGCCGCGACGCCGAAGGCGACTGGATCGCCGCCCCCACGTACGGCACGCAGGCCCGGATCTGGCGAGTGACCGGCGCAGCCCCGCAAGCGGCCGAGGGCGCCCCACCGGCGGCTGGCGATGCCGCGCAGGCGGCCGGCGCAGCCCACGGGGCCGCCGGTGGCGCCCCGGACGCGGGCGCCGCCGCGTGGCATGCGGCGGATCTGGCGGCCGGCCTCCCATGGATCCGCGCGGCCACCCAGGACCTGTTCCTGCCCACCGCCCTCGACATGGACCTGAACGGCGCCATCGACTTCGGAAAGGGCTGCTACCCGGGCCAGGAAGTCATCGCGCGGGCGCACTACCGCGGCACGGTCAAGCGGCGCATGGCCTATGGCACGGCGCCCTGGCCCGAGGGCTCGGCCCCGCCCGCGCCCGGCGCCGACCTGTACGAGGCCAGCGGCGACGAGCGGCCCGTGGGGCGCGTGATCGATACGGCCTGCGTGGCGGGCACCGTGCACGCCGCCGTCGAAATCACCCTGTCCGACTGGCCCGCGATGCGTTACGCCCTGGCCTCGCCCCAAGGGCCCGCCCTCAGTCTGTCGCCGCCGCGCGCCCTGGCGGGCGAAAGCTGACCGACGTTCCCGAAGCCCGATCAACGCCCACGAGGCCCTCGATCGACGCCCGGCACCCATGGGACCCGCCAAGCTGCGGAGCCGGCCGGCACGCCGAGCCGCTCAGCGCTCGTACAGCTTGAGCACGCTCGAGAAGTCCAGGCTGCCGTGCCCGCGGGCGCTGAGCATGGCGTACAGGTTGCGCGCCAGCTCGCCCAGGGGCGTCGCCGAGCGGCTCTGCATGGAGGCCTCGGCGGCCAGGCCCAGGTCCTTGAGCATCAGGTCCACCCCGAAGCCTCCGGCGTAGCCCTTCGACGAGGGCACGCCCTCCATGACGCCGGGCCAGGGGTTGTAGACCTCGGTCGCCCAGTTGCGCCCCGAACTCTTGGCGATGATGTCCGACAGCACCTTGGGATCCAGGCCGTTCGCCACGCCCAGGGCCAGGGCCTCGGCGGTCCCCGCCATGAGGATGCCCAGCAGCATGTTGTTGCAGATCTTGGCCACCTGCCCCGCCCCCGCCTCGCCCGCATGGAAGATGTTCTTGCCCATGGCCTGCAGATAGGGGCGCGCCGCCTCCAGGTCGGCGGCCGAGCCGCCCACGATGAAGGTCAGCGTGCCCGCGGCGGCGCCCCCCGTGCCGCCCGATACCGGGGCGTCCAGCATCCGGATGCCCGCGGCAGCGGCCGCGGCCGAGACCTTGCGCGCCGATTCGGGCGCGATGGTGCTGCATTCCAGCACCAGCGTGCCGCGGGCGATCCCGCCGAGCAGCCCCTGCTCGCCAAGGTACAGGCCCTCGACGTGGCGGCTCGCGGGCAGCATCGTGATCACCAGTTCCGCGCCGCGCACGGCCTCGAGGGCCGAGGCGGCGGCCTCGGCGCCCGGCCCGGCGACGGCCTCCATCGCCGCCGGCACCAGGTCGAACACCTTGAGGCGATGGCCGGCCTTGATCAGGTTCGCCGCCATGGGCGCGCCCATGTGGCCCAGGCCGATGAATGCGATATGGCTGCTCATGCGTGGTCTCCTTGTGGTTCCTCGATCATGCCGCCGCGGGGACGGTCAGGCCCCGAGATCGGCCAGCGGGTGGGGCTGGCCCTCGGGCCAGGGACGGCGGAAGAACCGTTCGACCCACTGCGCGCCGGCCTCCTCGTGGGTGGCGGGCCGCCATTTCGGCGACTTGTCCTTGTCGATCAGCAGCGCCCGGATGCCTTCCTGGAAATCGCCCTGCGCCGTGCACTGCAGCGAGACGACGTATTCCTCGCGGAACACGTCGGCCAGCGACAAGTGGCGCATGCGCCCGACCAGGGTGTGACCCAGGCGTGCCGAGCCCGGCGAGCCGGCGGCGAAGGTCGCGGCGGCGCGGGCGAGCCAGGGATCCTCGTGGCCCGCCCAGGCCCCGATGCGGGCGCATGCATCGGTGAAATCCGCGCGGTCGCAGGCCGCCCGGATGGCGTCGAAATGGACCTGCAAGGGTCCCGGCGCGGCCGTCAGGCCGGGATCGGCCAGGCCATCGAGCAGGCGGTCGACCTGCCCCGCGCGCGCCTCGGGGTCCGTGCTCCAGGCGGTGGCCGCCAGGGCGGCCCGCAGGTCCGCCAGGCCCGTGGACCGGCAGGCGCGGTCGGCCAGGCCCAGGCGCAGGCAGTCCGAGGCACCGAGCTGCGCGCCCGTCAGCGCCAGGAAGACACCGATGCCGCGCGGCAGGCGGGAAAGCATCCAGGTGCCCGCCACGTCCGGATACAGGCCGATGGACACCTCGGGCATGGCGAAGCGCGTGGTCTCGGTCACGATGCGATGGCTCGCGCCCATCATCAGGCCGACGCCGCCGCCCATCACGATCCCGCTGCCCCAGCAGACCAGGGGCTTGCGGTAGCGGTGTATCAGGAAATCCAGCCGGTACTCGACCTCGAAGAAGCGCCGGGCATAGGCGTTCTCCCAGGGGCCGCCGCGGTTCTCGAGCATGGCGCGGTACAGGCTGTGCAGGTCCCCGCCCGCGCAGAACGCCTTGCCCCCGGCGCCGTCGAGCAGCACGGCCGCGATGGCCGGATCGTCCTGCCAGGCCCGCAGGCGGGCGTCGAGCCGTTCGCACATCGCGAGCGACAGGCCGTTGAGCGTCCGGGGACTGTTCAGCGTCGCCAGGCCGACGCGGTGGCCGCTGGCGGTCTCCAGCTCGTCGAACACCATGATGTCGCTCATCGCAGGTCGGCTCCGTTTTCGAGCACCTGCCGGGCGACGATCAGGCGCATGATTTCATTGGTGCCCTCGAGGATCTGGTGCACGCGCGTATCGCGCACCAGGCGCTCGAGGGGGTAGTCCTTGAGGTAGCCGTAGCCGCCGTGGATCTGCTGGGCATCCAGGCAGCACTGGAAGCACAGGTCGGTCGCCAGCCGCTTGGCCATGGCACAGTAGGACGAGGCCTGGGGATCGCCCTCGTCGAGCCTGGACGCCGCCAGCCGGACCATCTGGCGCGAGGCCACGATGTGGGTCAATACGTCGGCGAGCTTGAACTGGAGCGCCTGGAAATCGGCCAGGCGGCGGCCGAACTGGCGGCGCTCGCCCATGTAGCGGCGGGCCGCGTCATAGGCGCCCTGGGCCGCGCCCACCGAGCAGGTGGCGATGTTGATGCGTCCGCCGTCCAGCCCCTTCATGGCGAGCCTGAAGCCCTCGCCCTCCTCGCCCAGCAGGTTGTCGGCGGGCACGCGCACGCCGTCGAAGGCGATCTGCCGGGTGGACTGGCTGTTCCAGCCCATTTTGTTCTCTTTGCGGCCGTAGCGGATGCCCGGCGCGTCGCCCGGCACCGCGAACGCCGAGATCCCGCGCGCGCCAGGGCCGCCGGTGCGCGCCATGACCACCAGCAGGTCGGTGTCGCCCGCCCCCGAGATGAAGGCCTTGGCGCCATCGATCACGTAGTCGCCGCCCTCGCGCCGCGCCCGCGTCGAGAGCGAGGCCGCGTCCGATCCCGAGCCGGGCTCGGTCAGGCAATAGGAGGCGAGCTTGTCGCCCGAGGCCAGCAGCGGTCCCCAGTGGTCGCGCACCGCGGGCCGCGCCCACTGGCCGATCATCCAGGTGGCCATGTTGTGGATGGTGATGAACGCCGCGGTGGACGGGTCGCAGGCGGCCATTTCCTCGAACACCAGCGTGGCGTCCAGCCGGGGCAGGCCCAGGCCGCCGATGGATTCCGGGGCGTACAGGCCGCAGAACCCGAGCTCGCCCGCCTTGGAGAAAGCCTCGCGCGGAAAGATGCCGTTCTCGTCCCAGTGCGCGGCGTGCGGCGCCAGCTCGCCCTGCGCGAATTCGCGCGCGGCCTGCGCAAAGGCTTGTTGTTCCTCGCTGAGGCGAAAATCCATGTCGCTTGTCTCCGGATCGCTGGATGGAAGGTGCGCGTTCGGCGGGTTCGTGGCCCGCGTCCGCCCCGGCGGCGCGAAACCCGGCGGGGCCCCGCATCGACCGTCGAATGGGATCCACCGGCGCCGCGAGAGCAACCGTACCGGGCTCCGGCCCGGCCGCCCTCGGCGTCGGCAGGCCCTAAATGTAGCACCGCGGGGCCCCGGCCCCAAGCCCCCGAGGCGGCCGGGCACGCCGTCAGCGGCGCGGCGGCCGGCTGGCGGGACCTCCGGGACGCGCGGCCTTGTGCGCGGCGCGGCGGCGCCGGGATTCCAGTGGGTCGAACACCAGGGGACGGTAGACCTCGATCCGGTCGCCCTCGCGCAGCATGCGCTCGGGGCCGCAGCGCTCGCCATGGATGCCGAGCGGCGGCATGGGGTCGGCGTATTCGGGATGGCGCCGCGCAAAGCCGCTGCGCGCCACGGCCTCGGCCACGGTGGCACCCGGCGGCAGGTCCAGTTCCTCGCGCCACAGGCCGGCGGGCGCCGCGAACACCAGACTCACCCGCATGGCGCTCAGGACCCGTAGATCACGCGCGCCCGCTGGGTGAACGAGTCGATGAAGCTCGTCGCGATCCGGTTGAACACCGGGCCGATCACGGCCTCGAGGGCGCGGCTCGAGAAGGCGTATTCCATGGTGTAGACGACCTTGCAGCCCTCCTCGCCCAGCGCCTGGAAGGCCCAGTACCCGGTCAGGTTGGAAAAAGGCCCGTCGACCAGGTGGAAGACGATGCGTTCGGGATACACGTGCTCGTTGCGGGTGGTGAAGCTCTGGCGTATCCCGGCGAAGCTGATGCGCAGGGTCGCCTGCATCCCCTGCTCGTTGCGCCACTGCACGTCCGCGCCCGCGCACCAGGGCATGAATTCGGGGTAGCGGGCGACGTCGGCCACCAGATCGAACATCTGCTCGCGGCGATAGGGGACCAGGACGGAGCGTTTTACGGTATGCATCAATGAGTCGAGGGGGTGGGATGGGATAGAATGGGAGGATTTTACCGGCCCAGGCCCGTTGGACCCATGAGCATTGTAGACAATCGCAAGGCGACCCACGACTACTTCATCGAAGATCGCTTCGAGGCGGGGCTCGTGCTCGAGGGCTGGGAGGTCAAGGCGATCCGCGCCGGACACGTCCAGCTCAAGGAAAGCTACGTCATCGTGCGCGACGGCGAGCTATGGATCATCGGCATGCACATCAGCCCCCTGCCCACGGCCTCCACCCACATCCATCCCAACGCCACCCGCACCCGCAAGCTGCTGCTCAAGGCCGACGAGATCAGCAAGCTCATCGGCAAGGTCGAGCAGCGCGGCTACACCCTGGTCCCCCTCAACCTGCACTACAAAAACGGCCGCATCAAGCTCGATTTCGGCCTGGGGCGCGGCAAAAAGCTCCACGACAAGCGGGACTCGGCGCGCGACAAGGACTGGGCCCGCGAAAAAGAGCGCCTGATGAAGCACGACACCCGGCGCGAGCGCGGCTGAGGGCCAACGCAGCGCGGCCCTCTCTGCGGCGCCGCCCCCGCGCGGCTATCGCAGCGCGAAGCCCTCGATCTCGAGCAGCCGGACCTTGCGCTCCAGCCCGCCGCCGTAGCCGTTGAGCGTGCCGTTGCCGGCCAGGATGCGATGGCAGGGAATGATGATGCTGATCGGGTTGCTGCCCACCGCCGTGCCCACCGCGCGGCCATGACCGGCGCCCATGCCGGCCGCCAAGGCCAGCTCGCCATAGGACAGGGTCTCGCCCCAGGGCACGTCCAGCAGCGCGCGCCAGACCTTCTGCTGGAAGGCCGTGCCCCGCGGCGCGAGCGGGACCTGGAACACCCGGCGCTCGCCGCGCCAGTATTCGTCCAGCTCCCGGCGGGCCTGCTCCAGCACCGCCAGGGCGCCGGCCGGGGTGTCCTCTTGCAGCAGGCGCAGGGGCGCCGCCGCATCGGCGCCCGGCCGGCCGGCATCGCCCCCCTGCCCGGCCCCGGCCGCCGCAAGCCCACCGCCATCCGCGAACAGCTCGCCGCTTTCCCCCGCCGGGGGCTTGCGCACGACCTTGAAGCTGCGGAGCGCCCGGCCGCCCCGGACGCCCGCAGTGGGGTCGGACACCACCGCCTCGGCGGCCTGCACGCCCGGCGCCTGGGGAAGATCCCGCTGGTCCGTGAAGTACAGGCCCGTCAGGCCCGCCTCGTCGGATTCCAGGAGGACGGGCCCCAGGGGCGAGGAGACCAGGGCGCGGAACGGCACTGTCGCCTCAGGCGGCCGCGGGGGCGTCGGCCAGGCGCTGCCAGGTGTCGACCACCGTGTCCGGGTTGAGGGACAGGGACAGGATGCCCTCGTCGCGCAGCCACTGGGCCAGGTCGGGATGGTCGCTGGGCCCCTGCCCGCAGATGCCGACGTACTTGCCGGCCTTGAGGCAGGCCTGGATGGCGCGGCGCAGCATGAACCTCACCGCCTCGTCGCGCTCGTCGAAATCCGCCGCCAGCAGCTCGAGCCCCGAATCGCGGTCCAGCCCCAGGGTGAGCTGGGTGAGGTCGTTGGAGCCGATCGAGAAGCCGTCGAAATACTGCAGGAACTGATCGGCGAGGATGGCGTTGGAGGGGACCTCGCACATCATGATCAGGCGCAGGCCGTTTTCGCCGCGCTTGAGGCCGTGGGAGGCCAGCAGCTCGACCACGCGCCGGGCCTGGCCGGTGGTGCGCACGAAGGGGACCATGATCTCGACGTTGGTCAGGCCCATCTCGTCGCGGACCTTCTTGAGGGCCTCGCATTCCATGCGGAAGCATTCCTCGAAGTCCTCGGAGATATAGCGCGAGGCGCCGCGGAAGCCCAGCATCGGGTTTTCCTCCTCGGGCTCGTAGCGCGAGCCGCCGACCAGCTTGCGGTACTCGTTGGACTTGAAGTCCGACAGGCGCACGATGACCGGCTTGGGGTAGAAGGCCGCGCCGATGGTGGCCACGCCCTCGGCCAGTTTCTCGACGAAGAAGGCGCGCGGGCTGGCGTAGCCGCGCGCGGCCGATTCCACGGCCTTTTTGAGGTCGCCGTCGACGTTGGGATAGTCGAGCACCGCCTTGGGGTGCACGTTGATGTTGTTGTTGATGATGAACTCCAGGCGGGCGAGGCCCACGCCGTCGTTCGGGATCTGCGAGAAATCGAAGGCGAGCTGCGGGTTGCCGACGTTCATCATGACCTTGACGCCGATATCGGGCATCTGGCCCCAGCGCACCTCCTCGATCTCGGTCTCGATCAGGCCGTCATAGATCCGGCCCTCGTCGCCCTCGGCGCAGGACACGGTCACCTCGCGGCCGTCGGCCAGCACGTCGGTGGCGTTGGCGCAGCCGACCACGGCCGGGATGCCCAGCTCGCGCGCGATGATGGCGGCGTGGCAGGTGCGCCCGCCGCGATTGGTGACGATGGCGGAAGCCATCTTCATGACGGGTTCCCAGTTGGGATCGGTCATGTCGGTGACGAGGATGTCGCCGGGGCGGACCTGGTCCATCTCGGTGACGTCGGCGACCACCCGCACCGTGCCCGAGCCGATCTTTTGCCCGATCGCGCGGCCGGTGACCAGGACCTCGCCGGTGGCCTTGAGGCGGTAGCGTTCCTGGACGTCGTGGTGGCCCTGCTGGGACTTCACGGTCTCGGGGCGCGCCTGGAGGATGTAGAGCTTGCCGTCGATGCCGTCGCGGCCCCACTCGATGTCCATGGGCCGCTGGTAGTGGGCCTCGATGATGGTGGCGTAGCGCGCGAGCTCGATGATCTCGTCGTCGGTGAGCGAATAGCGGTTGCGCTCGGAGGCGGGCACCTCGACGGTGCGCACGGCGTGGCCCGAGACGCGCTGCTCGTCGAATTCCATCTTGATGAGCTTGGAGCCGATGCGCCGGCTGATGATGGGATAGTGGCCCGAGGCGAGCATGGGCTTGAACACGTAGAACTCGTCCGGGTTCACCGCGCCCTGCACCACGGTCTCGCCCAGGCCGTAGGACGAGGTGATGAACACCACGTCCTTGAAGCCCGACTCGGTGTCCAGCGTGAACATCACGCCGGCGCTGCCCTTGTCCGAGCGCACCATGCGCTGGATGCCGGCCGAGAGCGCGACCTCGGCGTGGGCGTAGCCCTTGTGCACGCGGTACGAGATGGCGCGGTCGTTGTACAGGGAGGCGAAGACGTGGCGGATCTTGTCCAGCACCTCGTCGATGCCGACCACGTTGAGGTAGGTCTCCTGCTGGCCGGCGAAGGACGCGTCGGGCAGGTCCTCGGCGGTGGCCGAGGAACGCACCGCGAACGAGCCCTTGCCGTCGGCGTCCAGCGCCGCGAAGGCCGTGCGGATGGCCTGCTCGAAATCGGCCGGGAACGGCGTGTCGATGACCCACTGGCGGATCTCGGCGCCCGCCTCGGCGAGCTCGCGCACGTCGTCCGCGTTGAGGAAGTCGAGGCGCCGATTGATGCGCTCGTCCAGCCCGGTCGATTTCAGGAAGTCGCGGAAGGCCTCGGCCGTGGTCGCAAACCCGCCGGGCACCCGGACACCGGCGCCTGCGAGCTGGCTGATCATTTCACCAAGCGATGCGTTCTTGCCTCCCACCGAGTCCACGTCCGTCATGCGGAGCTGCTCGAAAGATACAACGTACGACATAGAGTCACCTTTGAAGATAGAGAAAGCGTGTTTGCCCGACGCACACGGATCCCGGATTGCTGGCGGCGATGATTTGTGCCATGCAATATGTGCGCCCGGCAAACCAGCCTTGCTTGCTGGTCGGGTGACTGTTAATCTTTGCGGATTGTACCGTTTCTGCTGCCTGGTGGCTCAAATTCATGGCCGATTCCCCGATCGAACGCACCGTCTTCATCGTCTCTGACAGCACCGGGATCACGGCGGAAACCTTCAGCCACGCCGTGCTTTCGCAGTTCGAGCAGATCCGCTTCGAGGCGGTGCGCCTGCCGTTCATCGACTCGGTCGAAAAAGCGGATGCTGCGGCGCAGCGCATCGCCCAGAAAGCCAGCCGCGACGCCCTGCCGCCGCTGGTGTTCAGCACCCTGGTCGATTCCGAGATCGCGGACCGCATCCGTGAGGTGCCCTGCGTGTTCCTGGACCTGTTCGGCGCCTTCGTCCAGCACCTCGAGGAAACCCTCGGCATGAAGTCGAACCGCTCGGTCGGCCGCTCGCACACCAACGGCCTGTCCAAGCAATACAACAAGCGCATCGAGGCCATCAATTTCAGCCTCGCCCACGACGACGGCCAGTTCGTCAACGGGCTCGAGCAGGCCGACGTGATCCTGGTGGGCGTCTCGCGCTGC
Source organism: Alcaligenaceae bacterium (assembly GCA_044508625.1). Lineage (GTDB taxonomy): Bacteria > Pseudomonadota > Gammaproteobacteria > Burkholderiales > Burkholderiaceae_B > Castellaniella. The sequence continues at coordinate 8,692 of JBIQHJ010000032.1, read as the reverse complement.
GGCAAGACCCCGACCAGCCTCTACCTGGCCATGCAGTACGCGGTCAAGGCGGCCAATTTCCCGCTGATCCCCGAGGATTTCGACCGGGGCGCCCTGCCCCACACCCTCCAGCCCTACCGCCGCAAGCTTTTCGGCCTGTCCATCCACCCCGAGCGCCTGGCCGAGGTGCGCAACGAGCGCCGGCCCAACAGCACCTACGCCTCGCTGCGCCAGTGCCGCCAGGAGGTGGCCGACGCCGAGCGCCTGATGCGCATGGAAAACATCCCCTGGCTGTCCACCACCACGCGCTCGATCGAGGAGATCTCGACCAAGATCCTCGACGAGGTCGGCCTGGACCGCCTGACGTATTGAGATCCCGGCGCGCAGGGGCCTCAGCCCCCGTAGCCGAACACCCGCGGCAGCCAGAGCGACAGGTCCGGGAAAAAGATCAGCAAGCCCAGGCACACCACCAGCCAGAACAAAAAGGGCAGCACCTCGCGCACGATGTCGCGCAGCGGCACCTCGGCGATCCGCGTCATGATGAAGAGCAGCAGGCCGTAGGGCGGCGTGACCAGCCCCAGCATGATGTTGACCACGCAGACGACGCCGAAATACACCAGGTCGATGCCCAGCGCGCTGGCCGTCGGGATGAGCACCGGCAGGATGACCAGGATGATGGTCGTCCCCTCGAGTATGCAGCCCAGCAGCAGCAGGATCGCATTGACCAGGAGCATGAAGCCCATGGGCGAGAGATCCCAGCCGCTCAGGAACACCCGCAGCGACTCCGGGATGTTCTCGATCGTCACCACGTAGTTGAAGACCAGCGCTCCCGCGATCAGCATACCGATGGAGGCGCTGGTCCGCGCGCTCGCCAGCACCGAGTGGTAGAACTCGGACAGGGTCACGCTGCGGTAGAGGCCGGCGGCGATCAGCAGCGCATAGCCCGCCGCCACCGCGGCGGCCTCGGTGGGCGTGGTGATGCCCGAATAGATGCCGCCCAGCAGCACCACGGGCATCATCAGCGCCGGGAAGGCCTCCAGGGTGATGCGCGGCAGCTCGCGCACCGGGGTCGGCGCCTCGACCGGGAATTTCCGGCGCCTGGCCTGGTAGGCCACCTGGACCATCAGGAACAGCGTCATCAGCAGACCCGGCACCACGCCCGCGAGGAACAGGTAGCCGATCGAGGTGTCCGAGACGAAGGCGTAGATGATCATCGGGATCGAGGGAGGGATGATCGGGCCGATCACCGCCGTCACGGCGGTCAGGGCCGCCGCGTAGCTCGGAGGATAGCGCTCGCCGTCGGTCATGAGCTTCTGCATGACCTTGCCCGAGCCCGCGGCATCGGCGATGGCCGAGCCCGACATGCCGGCGAAGATCAGGCTCTGCAGCACGTTGACCTGCGCCAGGCCGCCGCGGAACCGGCCGACGAGCGCATTGCAGAACGTGAGCAGGCGATCGGTCATCGAGCCGATGTTCATCAGTTCCGCGGCCAGTATGAACAGCGGCACGGCGAGGATGATGTAGTTGGACATCATCCCGTTCAGGAACTGCTCGGCGGCCGTGCCCATGTCGAGGCCGGCCAGGCCGAGATACAGGATGGATCCCGCGATCATCGCGTGCCCGACCGGCAGGCCGAGGAACGCCAGGGCGGTGATGGCGAACAGGGTGATGGAAAATGGACTCGCGAAATTCATACGCCGGAACTCGCCTTGGTGGGATCGTAGGCGTCGCGGCCATGGCCCCGCAGCACCCGCCACGACAGCCAGACGTAGCGGACGATGACGGCGACCACGAATACGATGTAGATCGAATAGAGCCAGTCCAGGCGGATGCCGAGATACGAGCTCCTTTCGACCCGCATGAAGGTCACGTAGTCGACCACGGCGGGAAAGGAAATCCCGTACAGCAGCACGATCGAGACCGCGGTGATCAGGAACATCGCGGCGCGCACCCTCGGCCCCACCGCGGTCAGGATCAGGTCGAAGCGCATCTCCTCCTCCTCCCGCACGACGAAGGCCGCCCCCCACAGCACGATCCATATCCACAGGATCGAACTGAGCTCGCTGGACCAGCCGCTGGGCCAGCTCATGACGTAGCGGAAAAACACCTGGATGAGGAAGGCGAAGAACATCGTCGCCAGCATGGCGGCGAGGACGTTCTCGGCGCGGCGATAGAGCCAGCCGCCTATGGCGTGCAAAATGGGAGGCATCTCTGGTCCTTCCGTGAGCGTTGGAGTACGTTGGGGTATGCGGAGCGCGCGCCGGCCTGCCGATTCACCGGCCGGCGGGGTCCCGGATCAGCCGCCGGCCGGACTCGATCGGAGCCAGGGCGAGGCACCCGCCGGAACGAGGCATGCGGCGGGCCGGCACGGCGGCATCCCGCCGATCAGAGGGCGTTGATCCGGTCGATCATGCCCGGGATCCAGTCCTTGGAGAGCTCGGACGCCAGGTATTCCTTCTGCACGTGCGTGCGGAAGGCCTCGACGTCGGGCGCGTAGACCTTCAGGCCCTTGCCCGAGAACGACTCCGCGAGCTCCTTCTCGCGCTCCAGGTGCTTTTGCGTCGAGAAATCGATGGCGGAATCGGCCGCCGCCTGGAACTTGGCCTGCGTGTCGGGGCTCATCTGGTTCCAGACCTTCATGGACACCGACAGCAGGTCGAACGCCACCAGGTGCGAGGACAGGACGATCTGGCTCATGACCTCGTAGAACTTCATGTTCTCGACGTTGGGCAAGGGATTGTCCTGCGCATCGATCGCGCCCGTCTGCAGGCCCGTGTACACCTCGGCGTAGGCCATCGGCGTCGGATCGGCCCCCAGCGCCTTGCCGAGGAACTGCCAGGCGTTGCCGGCCGGCATGCGCAGCTTGATGCCCTTGAGGTCGGCGGGCGTCGTGATCTTCCTGTCGGGCTTCAGGCCGAGCTGGCGCACGCCGTAGTAGGTGGGCCCCAGGACCTTGACGCCGAGCTGGTCCTCGGACATTTTCTTGAGCTCGGCCGCCTCCTTGCTGCGAAAGAACGTGTTGACGTGCGCGGCATCGCGAAACAGATAGCCCGCCGTCACGATGGACCAGGCCGGGATCTGCTTGGACATGTCCTGCGGCGCCACATTGCTCATTTCGAGATTGCCGCGCTGCAAGGCCACGAGCTCGGTGCCCTGCTTGAACAGCGTGCCGCCGTAATAGCCCTCGAAGACGAAATCGTCCTTGATGGCGTCGGCGAACTTGCTCATCATCTGCGCGCGGATGTCCTGGTCCGAGAACACGGCCGAGAAACGCAGCTTGGGCTTGTCCTTTGCGATCGCCGGCAAGGCGGCCGTGGCCGCGAACAATCCGGTGCCGATCAGAACCTGGCGGCGCTTGATACTTGTTGTCATGTCTTCCTCCTGTGGCGAAACATTGGCGTGCCGATGAGCGCTGCGTCTGGCGCCCGCCGCCCGGGCCGGACGAGCGAATTAACCAAACGGTACATCGCGTCCGCTTAGTGTATCTCACGGAAAACCCCAAAAATCGCAAATACTGGTTACTCCCAATATGGATGCCCCGGAGCGGGTCGCACGGCCGCAACGGACACGGGCGGCACGACCGACGCGGACACTGTCGGCCGGCCGATATGGGCGCCACCGCCTGGAATGGACGTCCTCAGCCGGACCAGCCGGCGGCGGCCAGCCGCTGGCGCCGCTGCTCGAACAGGCAGACGGCGGCCGCGGCCGCCACGTTGAGGGATTCCACGGCGTCGCTCTGCGGGATGCGCACCCGCCAGTCGGCCGCCGCCGCCAGCGCCGGGTCTATGCCCGCGCCCTCGTTGCCGAACACCCAGGCGCAGGGCGCGCGCAGGTCGAGCGCATACAGCTCGAGTCCCCCGTCCAGCGCCGTGGCCGCCAGCGGAATGTCCAGCCGCTCGAGGGCCGCGCGCAGGTCCACGTGCTCGTGGATGTCGAGCGCGAAGTGGGCGCCCTGCCCGCCCCGCAGGGCCTTGGGCGACCAGGCCGCCGCGCATCCGATCGACAGGTGGGCCTCGCGCAGGCCGGCCGCCGCCGCGGTGCGCAGCAAGGCGCCGAGGTTTCCGGGATCCTGGACCCGGTCGAGCCAGAGGCAGGATTCGGCGATGCGCGCCGGCGTCCGCGGGCGCGGCGGCTCGACGAGCAGGAACAGGCCCGGCGGACCGTGCGCGAGCGGCGACAGGGCGCCGGCCAGCGCGGCGTCCAGCAGGGCGCTGCGCTCGCCCGCCGCCTCCATGAGCCAGCGGCCGGCGACGGTGTCCGCCGCCCGCTCGTCCAGGATGGCCAGGGGCGCCGTCCCGTGGCGCTCGACCCAGGCGCGGCACAGGTGCTCGCCCTCGAGCAGGACCCGGGTCTCGCCGCGCGGCGCGCGCCCCTGGGCCAGGCGCAGCCACAGGCGGTAGTCCGGGTTGTCGCGCGAGGCGATGCGGCGCGCGGGGGCCTCGCGCCTCATCGCCCTTCCAGGCTGCGGCGCACGGGCGCGAAGCTGCGCCGGTGCTCGGGGCACGGGCCATGCTCGGCCAGCCGGGCCAGGTGCAGGGGGGTGCCATAGCCCTTGTGGCGGTCGAAGGCATAGAGCGGATAGCGCCGATGCAGCTCGAGGCACCAGGCGTCGCGCGCGGTCTTGGCGAGGATCGAGGCCGCCGCGATGGCGGGCTCGCTCGCGTCCCCGTCGACGAGCGCGCGCGCCTCGCACGGCAGGCCGGTGGGCAGGCGGTTGCCATCCACCAGGATCAGGCCGGGCGGCATCCCGAGGCCCAGGCAGGCCTGGCGCATGGCCGCCAGCGTCGCCTGCAGGATGTTGATCCGGTCGATCACGGCGGCGTCGGCCCACGCGATGCGCCAGGCCAGTGCCCGGGCCTTGATTTGCGGGGCCAGGACCTCGCGGCGCGCCGGAGAGAGCTTCTTCGAGTCGTCCAGGCCCTCGATGGGCCGGCGCGCGTCGAGGATCACCGCGGCGGCGAACACCGGGCCCGCGAGCGGCCCGCGCCCGGCCTCGTCCACGCCCGCCACGAGCGCGCCGTGGGCGGACACGCGCTCGAACAGATCAGGCTGGACGGCCATCGCCCACCTCCAGGATCGCCTGGGCGGCCAGGCCGCGCGTGTCCCGGCGCAGCGACTGGTGGATCTCGAGGAAGCGGCGCGCGGCCTCCTCGCCATGCGCCCGGTCGCTCAGGGCCCGCCAGGTGTGCTCGGCCAGCGCCTCGGGCGTGGCGGCCTCCTGCAGCAGCTCGGGCGCGACGAAGTCCCGCGCCAGCACGTTGGGCAGGCCCACCCAGGGCACGCTCGGCGCATCCTGGCCGGACTTCCAGGCCATGATGCGCCGCATCCACGGCGAGATCACGTAGGAGATGACCAGGGGGCGCTTGAACAGGGCGGCCTCGAGGGTGGCCGTGCCGCTGGCGGCCAGCACCGCGTCCGCCGCCTCCATGACATGCCAGGCGATCGGCCAGGCGCCGCTGCGGGCCTCCTCGGCCTCGCCGCCCGGAGGCGCCGTGTCGAGCACCCGGCAGGCCGGCAGCGGGTGCGCGCGCAGCGCCGCCTCGAACTGCGCGCGGCGCTGGGGATTGACCATGGGGACGAGGACCAGCAGTTCCGGATCCTCGCGCATGAGGCGCCGCGCCGCCTCGAGGAAGCGCGGCGCGAGCAGGCGGATCTCGGACTCGCGGCTGCCGGGCAGCAGGGCCAGCACGCGGCGTCCCGGCTCGATGCCCAGACGGCGCCGGGCCGCCTCGCGGTCGGGGTGCAGCGGGATGAGCTCGGCCAGCGGATGGCCCACGTAGGTCACCGGCACGCCGTGCTCGCGGTAGATCTCGACCTCGAAGGGAAAGAGCACCAGCATGTGCGAGACCGCGCGCTTGATCGCGTGGATGCGCTCGAAGCGCCAGGCCCAGATCGAGGGGCCCACGAAATGCACGGTCGGGATGCCCGCCGCCCGCAACTGCCCCTCGAGGCGCAGATTGAAGTCGGGCGCGTCCACGCCGACGAACACGTCGGGGCGCTGCGCCAGCAGGCGGGCGCGGGTGTCGCGATAGGTACGGATCAGGCGGGGCGCGCGGCGCAAGGCATCCACGTAGCCGAACACCGACAGGGCATCCATCGGGTGCCAGGCCTCGAAGCCGGCGCGCGCCATGGCCGGCCCGCCGATGCCCATCAGGCGCGCGCCGGCGTCCCGCTCGCGCACGCCCTCGATCATGCGGGCGGCCAGCAGGTCGCCCGACGGCTCGCCGGCGACCACGCCGACGCGCACGCTCATGGCGCCCCCTCGGCGCTGGGGCGGCCCGGCGCGCTCACGGCCGCGAGATGCCCCGACTGGACTCGGAGAGGAAATCCAGCAGGGTCTGGATGGCCGGCGCCTCGTCCGGCTGGGCGGACTGCAGTTCGCCCAGGGCGTCGATGGCCTGCTCGACGTTGAGCTTGCGCCGGTAGAGGATCTTGTAGGCCTCTTTCAGGGCCAGGATGTCGGCGGGCGTGAAGCCGCGGCGCCCCAGCCCCTCGGAATTGATGCCCACGGGCCGGAAGGGATCGCCCGCGCCGATCATGTAGGGCGGCACGTCCTGGCGCACCGAGCTGGTGCCGCCGATCATGGCGTGCGCACCGATGCGCACGAACTGGTGCACGGCCGACAGGCCCCCGAGGATGGCCCAGTCGCCGATGTGGATGTGCCCCGCGAGCTGGACGCCGTTGGCGATCACCGTGTGGCTGCCGACCTGGCAATCGTGGGCGATGTGGACGTAGGCCATGATCCAGTTGTCGTCGCCCAGGCGCGTCGTCCCGACGTCCTGCCGGGTGCCGAGATTGACGGTCACGTATTCGCGGAAGGTGTTGCCCGCGCCGATCTCGAGGCAGGTGGGCTCGCCGCCGTATTTCTTGTCCTGCGGGATGCCGCCGATCGAGCAGTAGCGGTAGAAATGGTTGTCCGGCCCGATGACGGTGCGCCCGTCGATCACGCAATGCGGGCCGACGCGGGTGCCCGCGCCGATCCGCACGTGCCCGCCGATGATGCTGTAGGGGCCGACGCTGACGCTCTCGTGCAGCTCGGCGCCCGGCTCGATGATGGCCGTGGGGTGGATCCTCGCCCCCATCATTCCTCCAGGATGCGGACGGCGCACATGATCTTGGCCTCGGCCGCGATCTGGTCCTCGACCTTGGCCACGGCCGTGTACTTGCAGATCGAGCGGCTGAGCTTGTCGGCGGTGACCTCCATGCGGAGCTGGTCCCCCGGCACCACGGGCCGCCGGAAGCGCGCCCCGTCCACCCCCACGAGGTAGTAGGCGATCTTGGTGCTGGCCAGGTTGGGCGCGCCGGCATCGGCGAACGAGAACAGCGCCGCGGCCTGCGCCAGGGCCTCGATGATGAGGACGCCAGGCATCACGGGATGGTGCGCGAAATGGCCCTGGAAGAACGGCTCGTTGTAGGTCACGTTCTTGATCGCGACGATGCTCTTGCCGGGATCCATCTCGAGCACACGGTCGACCAGCAGCATCGGTTGCCGATGCGGCAAGCGTTCCATGATGTCTTTGATATCAAGTTCCATCTTTTTTTTGTCCTGCTAAGGATTCGAAAGCGTCCATGCCGGGGTCCGGGGTTCAGCCCCGCTCTTGGCGCTCGAGGGTCCGCAGCCGCTTGCGCAATTGCGCGAGCTGCCCGATCACCGCCGCGTTGCGCTGCCAGTCGGCATGCCCGGCCGCGGGGAACACCCCGGTGTAGCGGCCCGGCTCGAGGATGTCCCCGGTGACGGCGGTGCCGCCCGAGATATGCACGTCGTCGCCCAGCGTCAGGTGGCCCGCGAACATCGCGGCGCCGCCGATGACGCAGCGCCTGCCCATCGTGGTCGATCCGGCGACGCCCACGCAGGCGGCCATGGCGGTGTGGTCGCCGATGCGGCAATTATGGCCGATCATGATCTGATTATCGAGCTTGACGCCGTTGCCCAGCACCGTGTCCTCGATGGCGCCGCGGTCCACCGTGGTGTTGGCGCCGATCTCGACGTCGTCGCCCAGCACCACCGCGCCGAGCTGGGCGATCTTGGACCAGGCGCCGGTTTCCTTGCTCGGGTCCGGCGCGAATCCGAAGCCGTCGGCCCCCAGGACCGCGCCCGAGTGCAGGATGGCGCGGTCGCCGACGCGCACACGGTGGTAGAGCGTGACGCGGGCGTGCAGGAGGCAGTCGCGCCCGATCACGCAGCCGGCACCGATCACGCAGCCCGCGCCGATGCGCGTGCCGGCGCCGATGCGCGCGCCCGCCTCGATCACGGCGAGCGGCCCGACGCTCGCCCCGGGGGCGATCTCGGCGTCGCCGGCGATGACGGCCGAGGGATGGATGCCCGTGGGCAGCCCCTCGCGGCGCCGCTGGTCGAACCATTGCGCGAGCAGGGCGTACAGCAGGTAGGGCTGGCCGCACAGCACGGCGGCCCATTGCGGCGCCGCGCCGGCCGCGCGCGCCGCGTCCCAGTCCTGCGGGCGCAGGATCACGGCCGCCGCCCGCGAGCCGGCGAGCTGGCTGGCGAGCTTGGGGTTGGAAAGAAAGCTGATCTCGAGCGGGCCGGCGGCCGACAGCGAGCCGATGCCGGCGATGCGGATGCCGCGCCCGTCGCCCGGGCCGGCCAGGGACCAGTCCAGGCCTATGGTATTGGCCGCGTCGAGGAGTTCAGGCAGTTCGGGCGCCTGATCCGGCGCGAGCAATACCGGCATCGCAAATCAGCCGCCCAGCGCCT
>JBIQHJ010000031.1:0-42231 GCA_044508625.1 Alcaligenaceae bacterium | reverse complement strand
TGTCGGCGTAGCGGCGGCCGGAGAAGGCGCCATCGGAGGTGAGGCGGTGGGAGGCCTTAGCTTGGGGGCGAACAGGGCCAGGCACTGGGGCAGGAACTGCTCGAGCGTTTCCTTCCACGGGCTGTCGTGGTCGTCGGGCGGGGAGGCGGCCTGGGCCATGGGGGCACCCTTGCATGAGTGGGGAGATGCCCATCATGGCCGAGGTCGCCATCCAAAAGGTGCCCGGGTGGACCGGATGATCCCCGCGGAAAATACGCCGGGACGTTTGGATGATCAGTGTGGCAGCCGGTCCAGCAGCGCGCGCAGGTGGCGGCCGGTGTGGCTTTCGGGGTGGGCGGCGACGTCTTCGGGGGTGCCCTGGGCGACGATGCGGCCGCCTCCGGCGCCGCCTTCGGGGCCGAGGTCGATGACCCAGTCGGCCGTCTTGATGACGTCCAGGTTGTGCTCGATCACCAGCACGGTGCTGCCGGCGTCGACCAGCCGCCGCAGCACGCCAAGCAGCACGGCGATGTCCTCGAAGTGCAGGCCGGTGGTGGGCTCGTCCAGTACATAGAGGGTGCGGCCCGTGCCGCGCCGCGAGAGTTCCTGCGAGAGCTTGACCCGCTGGGCCTCGCCGCCCGATAGGGTGGTTGCGCTCTGGCCCAGGCGGATGTAGGACAGCCCCACGTCCGCCAGGGTGTGCAGCTTGCGCGCGATCGCCGGGACGGCATCGAAATAATCCAGCGCCTGGGCGACCGACAGGTCCAGGACCTCGCTGATGTTGCGGCCGCGGTAGCGGATGTCCAGGGTCTCGCGGTTGTAGCGCAGGCCCTGGCAGACCTCGCAGGGGACGTACATGTCGGGCAGGAAATGCATCTCGACCTTGACCACCCCGTCGCCCTGGCAGGCCTCGCAGCGCCCGCCCTTGACGTTGAACGAGAACCGCCCCGGATCATAGCCGCGCAGGCGGGCCTCCGGCACGCCGGCAAAGAGCTCGCGGATCGGGGTGAACAGGCCGGTGTAGGTGGCGGGGTTGCTGCGCGGCGTGCGCCCGATGGGGCTCTGGTCCACGCTGATGATCTTGTCGAAGGCCTCCAGCCCCTCGATCCGGTCGTAGGGGGCCGGCTCGGCCTGCGTGCGGTGCAGGGCGCGCGCCACGGCGGCGACCAGCGTGTCGTTGATCAGGGTGGACTTGCCCGACCCCGAGACGCCGGTGACGCAGGTGAAGCGTCCCGCGGGGATGGCCAGGTCCACGGACTGGAGGTTATGCCCCCGGCAGCCCGTGATGCGCAGCCAGGCCTGGTCCTCGGCGATGGGCCGGCGGGGCGGGATGGCGATGCGCCGCGCGCCGGACAGGTACTGGCCGGTCAGCGAGGCGGGCTGCGCCGCGATCTCGTCGGGCGTCCCCTGGGCGATCACCTGGCCGCCGTGCTCGCCCGCGCCCGGGCCCATGTCGAGGACGTGGTCGGCGGCGCGGATCATGTCCTCGTCGTGCTCGACCACGATCACGCTGTTGCCCTGGTCGCGCAGTTGCTGCAGGGTGCGGATGAGGCGGTGGTTGTCGCGCTGGTGCAGGCCGATCGAGGGCTCGTCCAGCACGTACATCACGCCCGTGAGCCCCGAGCCGATCTGGCTGGCGAGGCGGATGCGCTGGGCCTCGCCGCCCGACAGCGTGTCGGCGCCGCGGTCCAGCGTCAGGTAGCCCAGGCCCACGTCGTCCAGGAAATCCAGGCGCGCGCTGATCTCGTGCACGATGCGCTCGGCGATCTCGCGCCGCGCGCCGCGCAGCGGCAGATCCTGGAACCAGCGGCGGCAATCGGCGAGCGACAGGGCCTCAACCTCGTAGATGGCGAGGCCGCGCCGCTCGCCCTCGCCGGGATCCTCGCCGATCAGCACGTTGCGGGCCTCGGCGCGCAGGCGCGCGCCGCCGCACTCGGGACAGGCCGTGGTGTGGCGCAGCTTGGCCAGCTCCTCGCGCACCGCGTTGGAGTGGGTCTCGCGCCAGCGCCGCTCGAGGTTGGGGATCACCCCCTCGAAGGCGTGCCTGCGCACCGAGGTGGTCCCGTCCGCGCCGAGGTACAGGAAGGGGATCTGGTCGGCGCCCGAGCCGTGCAGGATCTTGTGGCGCAGACCCTCGTCCAGCCGTTCGAACGGGGTCTCCAGGTCGAATCCGTAGTGCGTGGCCAGGCTGCGCATCATGGTGTGGGTGAAGGCGTTGCGCCGGTCCCAGCCATGGATGGCGCCCGCCGCGAGGCTCAGTTCCGGAAAGGCCACCACGCGGCGCGGATCGAAGGATTCGACCGTGCCCAGGCCGTTGCAGACGGGGCAGGCGCCCGCCGGGTTGTTGAAACTGAACAGACGCGGCTCGAGGTCCGCGAGCCCGTAGGCGCAGACCGGACAGGCGTAGGTGCTGGAGAATCCCCGCTCGCTGCCGTCGTCCAGGTCCAGGGCGATGGCGCGGCCGCCGGCGAGCTCCAGCGCGGTCTCGAAGGATTCTGCCAGGCGCTGCCGGCCGTCGGCCCGCGCACGCAGGCGGTCCACGACCACGTCCAGGTCGTAGCGCCCCTCCCGCGGCAGGGCGGGCATGGGATCGAGGGTCAGGATCTCGCCGCCGACGCGCACGCGCACGTATCCCAGCGCCAGCAGCCGCGCGCATTCGGCCGCCAGGTCGCCCTCCGCGTCCCGGGCCATGGGCGCGAGGATGGCGATGCGATGTTCGTCGGGCCGCGCCAGCACCTCGTCGACCATCTGGGTCACGCTCTGGGCGCGCAGCGGCAGGCCGTGCTCGGGGCAATAGGGCGTGCCCACGCGCGCATAGAGCAGGCGCAGGTAGTCGTGGATCTCGGTCACGGTGCCCACCGTCGAGCGCGGATTGTGGCCCGCCGCCTTCTGCTCGATGGCGATGGCGGGCGACAGGCCGGCGATGACGTCCACGTCCGGCTTGTCCATCATCTGCAGGAACTGCCGCGCGTAGGCCGACAGGCTCTCGACGTAGCGCCGCTGGCCCTCGGCGTACAGCGTGTCGAAGGCGAGGGACGACTTGCCCGAACCCGACAGCCCCGTGATCACGACGAGCTTGCGCCTCGGCAGGTCCACCGAGAGGTTCTTGAGGTTGTGGGTGCGTGCTCCGCGGATGCGTATGGCTTCCATGCCGTCGGGGGAGTTCAGGTTTTTCAAAGACCAACTTGCTACTATAACGCGCAGCCCCCCTTCGATCCGAACCGCGAACCCCGAGCCGCCATGCCACACCCCTCCTCCGCCAGGGCAGCCGCCCTGAAGCTGACGCCCCTGGAGCGGCGTGCCAGCCTGTCCCTGGCGGCGCTGTTCGCCGCCCGCATGCTGGGCCTGTTCCTGCTCACGCCGATCTTTGCGGTGGCCGCCACCGCCCTGGTGGGCGGCGACGACCCCGCGCGCGTCGGGCTGGCCCTGGGGGCCTACGGCCTGACGCAGGCGGTCATGCAGATTCCGCTGGGCATGGCCTCCGACCGCTATGGCCGCCGCCCGGTGATCGTGTTCGGCATGGTGCTGTTCGTCGTGGGCGGCGTGGTGTGCGCCCTGGCGTCCTCGGTCGACTGGGTCACGGTGGGCCGCGTGATCCAGGGGCTGGGCGCCGTCTCGGCGGCGATCACGGCGTGGATCGCGGACGCCACGCGGCCCGAGGTGCGCACGCGCGCCATGGCCATGGTCGGCGGCTCGATCGGGATCTCCTTCGCGCTCTCGCTGGTGCTCTCGCCCGTGCTGGTGGGCGAGTTCGGGCTCTCGGGCCTGTTCTGGGCGATCAGCCTGCTGGGCTTCGTCTGCCTGCTGATCGCCATGTTCTTCGTGCCGGCGGTGCCGCGTTCCGAGGCCGACATCGTGCAGGCCACCGCGCGCGACGTGCTCGGCCACAAGGACCTGCTGCGCCTGAATTTCGGCGTGTTCTGCCTGCACTTCATCCTGATGGCGCTGTTCATGGTGGCGCCCGGCCTGCTGGGCCGCCTGGGCGGCTACGATTCCTCCAGCCTGTGGCAGGTCTACCTGCCGGTGATCCTCGCGTCCTTCGTGTTCATGGTGCCGGTGGTCTTCTATATCGAGACGCGCAAGGCGCACAAGGCCGCCCTCGAGTGGGCCGTGCTGGGCCTGGCCGTGGTGCTGGGCCTGCTGCCCTGGCTGGAGGGCGCCTTCTATCCGGCCGTGCTGGCGCTGGTGGGATTCTTCGTCGCGTTCAACATCCTCGAGGCGCTGCAGCCTTCGCTGGTGTCGCGCGCGGCCCCGCCCCGCTACAAGGGCCTGGCCCTGGGGTTCTACAACACCGCCCAGTCGCTGGGCGTGTTCGCCGGCGGCGTGCTGGGCGGCGTGCTGGTGCGCTGGAGCGGCTCCGCCGCGGTCTTCTGGACGGGCGCCATGCTGGCCGTGGTCTGGCTGTACACGGCGCGGGGGTTCCGCGAGCCGGCGTAGGGGGGCGTCGCCGGACCGTTTTACGTACCTTTCGCGCTGGGCGATAATGTCCGACTGACAGCGATCAGGCGCCTTGCGGCGGTCCACTACGCCGATAATGGGCGCACGAGCAACTCATCACAGGATCCACATCATGGCCTCCGTCAACAAAGTCATTCTCGTCGGCAACCTCGGCCGCGATCCCGAGGTCCGCTACAGCCCGGACGGCGCGGCGATCTGCAACGTGTCGATCGCGACCACCTCCCAATGGAAGGACAAGGCCACCGGCGAGCGCCGCGAGGAAACCGAATGGCACCGCGTGGTGTTCTACAACCGCCTGGCCGAGATCGCCGGCGAATACCTGCGCAAGGGGCGCTCGGTCTACGTCGAGGGCCGGCTCAAGACCCGCAAGTGGCAGGACAAGGAAACCGGTGCCGACCGCTACAGCACCGAGATCGTGGCCGACCAGATGCAGATGCTGGGCGGGCGCGAGAGCGGCGAGGGCGCCGGCGATGCCGGCTTCAGCCAGGCTCCCGCGCCGGCGCGCCGTCCCGCCCAGCAGCAGGCCCGCCCGGCGGCCCCGGCGGCCGCGCCGGCCAGCAACCTGGCGGACATGGACGACGACATTCCGTTCTAGCGCCTGCGTTCCGCATCCCTGCCGATTTTTCCAGTGTGGCCCCGTCAGGCCTTGAGCCTGCCGGGGCTTTCCGTTTGTGCGCCCGCCAGGGCGCAGTCCCGATTCCGGGGACAGCGGCACGGTCGTGTCCGTCGTGCTCTTTCCGGTCCTTCGGAATGCCTAGGCGCACTGAAACGGGGTTGGCCTGCGTCAGCCTTGGAAAGCCGGGTCGGTGGATTACGAATCCTGTCCGCATGCAGAGGGTTTTCTGGAATTATGCAGAATTTGCCTGGGTTGCGGAATTACGGATTGTTTAATGAGGTTAACTCGAAACCGTGCGACGCAGAAGAAAAATACGATAAGCTTCTTTGAAACAAAGGGTGCCGGAACACTGCCCCGAGGAGACAACATGAAATGCGTCATCAGATGGATCGATGGTCTTTTCAGGATCATCGGCACTATCGCAGGGATTGTGTTCATTTTTGCAATCCTCTTGGACTTCGCAAACGTGGTCGGCAGATACGTATTTCATCGCCCCATATTCTGGGCCGAGGAAATCGTGGTCTACGGAATCATCTGGTGCGTGATGGCGGGCGCTGCGCTGGTCGTCTGGCGGTCGAACCATCTCCGGGTCGAGATACTCGAGATGTTCGTCAGCAAGCGCCTGGTCACCCGACTGCGTTTCATGCTGCTGTTGATCACTGCGCTCGTGGGATTGGTCATGGTGACCTACGGGACGCAGTTCGTGTGGTTCATCCTGTCGATGGACCAGCGCAGTACGGCCGCCAACATACCGATGGGCATACCTTTCGCCGCGATCCCCGTGGGATTTGGCCTGATCGTTCTGGCGGCCGTCGGGAGAATGGCACGATACCTGTTCGATCCGGCCTCGGAGCAGGCCCTGGATTCCCGGGAAGGCGCCGCGGATGAGATGGAGGCTTCCCTATGATCTGGATCATGGCCCTGCTGCCCCTGGTCTTGCTGGCGCTGAGCCTGCCCATATTCATCGTCCTCCTGCTGACGTCCATGGTCCTGATCCCGTGGTTCATGGATGTGCCGGTCGATGTCATTCCGCAGATGGTGTTCGGCAGCCTGGACAAATATACGCTGCTGGCGGTGCCCTTTTTCATCTTTGCGGGCGAGATCATGGGGCGCGGGGGCATTTCACGGCGCATCGTGGCGTGGATCAACTCGATCGTCGGCGGAGTACGGGGCGGCGTCGCCTACACGACCGTCGGCGCCGCTGAATTTTTCGGTGCGCTTTCCGGATCCAGCACCGCCACGGTCGTTGCCATTGGCAAGCTGATGTACCCGGCCCTGGAGGAGCAGGGCTATCAAAGGCGCTTTTCGCTGGGCCTGCTGACGTCCAGCGGCGCCATCGCCAGCATCATTCCGCCAAGCATCATGATGATTCTGTTTGGCGCTTCCGCGGAAGTCTCCGTGGCTTCGCTCTTCATTGCGGGAATCATCCCGGGATTGCTGGTGGGAGTGTGCCTCGCACTGTATGTCCTGTGGCATACCCGGAACAAGGAATCCGGTGTGCGGATGCCGTTCGATGGCCGCAGATTCCTCAGAGCCTCTCTTGACAGCGCATGGGCGCTCGGGACGCCCCTGATCATCCTGGGGGGTATTTACATGGGGATCTTTTCCCCCACCGAGGCGGCCGGGGTGGCGTGTGTCTATGGCGTGGTGGTGTCCAAATACATTTACCGGGAAGTGACATGGAAGGAAGTATGGGAGGTCACCATGAACTCTCTTTACCTGTCCAGCCAGTTGCTGATCATCGTCGCGGCGTCCGGCATATTCTCGTGGATCCTGACGATCAGCGGTGTCCCCCAGATGCTGGTCGATGCGATCCGGCAACTGAGCTCCGATCCCTGGACGGTGATGATCATCATCAATGTGTTCCTGCTCATCGTCGGATGCTTCGTCGACCCGGTATCGGCGATCGTCATCCTGACACCGCTTCTGGCGCCGCTGGCCGAGCTGCTCGGCTTCGATCCCATCCACTTTGGAATCATCATGTGCGTGAACCTGAGCATCGGCATGTTCACGCCGCCCTTCGGCCTGAACATATTCGCTTCGCAGTCCCTGTTCAAGGTTCCCGTCACGGAGATCTACCGCGGGCTCGTTCCATTCATTGTGGCATCCGTTGGCGCGCTCGCCGCCATTGTTTACTTTCCATCCTTGTCGCTGTGGCTGGTCGGCATCATGGCGCAATAGCGCGCCGCCCTCGACCGCGCACTTGTCCGGTGAAGTGATTTGTATCAATACAAAGAGGGAGACGAAAATGTTTCATACCGTTCGAAGATTTGGCCTCGCCCGTTCCGGGATCGTTTTTTCCGCAGTCCTCGGGGTGTCGATGCTGTTTGGCACACCCGCGGCGGCCCAGAAAGTCATCAATGTCAAGCTCGCAACGGCGACGGTCAATGATGTCCAGACGCAGGCCATAGAGCGTTATGCCAAGCGGATCGAAAAGCGTTCCGAGGGGCGCATCAAGACGGAACTCTATCCGGCCGCGCAATTGGGTTCCAACGCTCGAATGATAGAGGGCGTGCAGCTCGGCTCGATCCAGGTCTATGTCGGCCCGCCGGCCTACCTGACCGGCCTCGATTCGCGGTTCCAGGTATTGGATTCGCCCAGCGTTTTCAAGGATTCGGAACACGCACAGGCCGTGATCAGCGATCCGGAATTCAGGGATACATTCCTGGCGATGGGGGAAAAGAAGGGCCTCAAGGGTGTCGCCCTGTTTCTTTACGGACAGACCTCGTATGCCACGCGGGATCCCCTCCGGACCCTTTCCGATTTCCAAGGCAAGAAGATCCGTGTGCTGAGTTCCGAGATGGAGCGCCGGTTGACCGGGCAATTGGGGGCGGTCGCAGTGCCGATGGATTTCAGCGAGGTGGTTCCATCCCTTCAGCAAGGCACGATCGATGGGGTGAAAACCGGGCTGGCCGT
The DNA here is from genome assembly GCA_044508625.1 of Alcaligenaceae bacterium. Classification (GTDB taxonomy): domain Bacteria; phylum Pseudomonadota; class Gammaproteobacteria; order Burkholderiales; family Burkholderiaceae_B; genus Castellaniella. The sequence continues at coordinate 34,262 of JBIQHJ010000031.1, read as the reverse complement.
GTTCACGTCGCTCAAGCTGTACGAGACGGTGAAGTACGTGACGGACACGAAGGAGGCCATCATACCCGAGGTGATGATGGTCAGTAAGAGGTGGTTCGATGCGCAGCCCGAGGATATCCAGAAAATCCTGATCGAGGAGGGCAGGGCCCTGGAGCCCGAGCTCAACGCCTGGGCCCTGAACTCCCAGGAGGAGGCGGCCAAGACCTGGAAGGATCACGGGGGCCAGATATTCAAATTGTCGGAGGACGATCAGGCGGAACTCAATAAGCGGCTTGTCGGTGTGGCTGCCGAGGTCTATGGGAACCATCCTGCCGAGAAAGAGCTCTACGGGCTCTTGTTGAAAGTTGCTGAAAAGCATTCGAAATGACATTGTGATTCGCGCGGGAGCGAGAGATGAATGAATTGCCGAAATTCCGGGTTGCCGCCGTACAGGCAGCCCCCTGCTTTCTCGATTGCGAGAAAACAGTGGACAAAGCGTGCGACCTCATTCGGGAATCCGCCCGCAACGGGGCCCGGGTGGTTGCCTTTCCGGAGGTGTTCGTGGCAGGGTATCCCTATTGGAACTGGATGATGAATCCGTTCCAGGGCAGTCCCTGGTTCAGGAAGCTCTATCTGAATTCCGTGGATGTGCCGGGGCCTCTCGTGGATCAGTTGATCAAGGCGGCGCGGGAATCCGACGTGTATGTGGTCATCGGCATCAACGAGCGGGGGTCCGAGGGCAGCGGCACCGTCTACAACACGAACCTCGTGATCGGCCCCGAGGGGAAACTGCTGGGAAAGCACCGGAAGCTCGTGCCCACATTCGCCGAGAAGCTGACGTGGGCGCGCGGTGATGGCAGCTCGCTGCGGGTATACGATACGGAAGTCGGGAAGCTCGGGGTGCTGGCCTGCGGGGAAAACACGAATACCTTGGCGAGATTCGCGCTGCTCGCCCAGGGCGAGATGGTCCACGTGGCGAACTACATCGCTTTCCCCTTCGTCAAGAACTACGACATGCCGGATGCCATCAGGATCCGCGCGGGGGCGCATTCTTTCGAGGGCAAGATCTTCACGGTCGTCTCGTGTTCGGCGGTCTCCAAAGAGATGATCGACGTTCTGGCGGATTCCGATGAGCAGGTCGCCATGCTCTCGGGCAAGCCGAACGCCTTTTCGGGTATTTTCGGGCCCGACGGGCGCCTGATCTCGGAACCCTTGATCGATGACGAGGGTATCGTCTACGGCGATGTCGACCTGAACCTGTGCATCGAGCCAAAGCAATACCATGACATCATCGGCCATTACAATCGGTTCGATGTCTTCAACCTCCAGGTAAATCGCCGGCGCCAGCTTGCGGTATCCTTGAGCGATGATCGACCAGAGCCCGAGCATTCCGCGGACACCCCGGAGGACACCGGAACCCGGTTATCGCCATAGACCCAGCCCCGGCCTCGATGCGCCTGTTTCGCCATGGAAGAAAAGCAGGGAATAAAATCCATCGAGGTCGGTGCCCGGCTCGTCCGGGCCTTGGTCGAGGCGCGTGGGCCGATGAGCCTGAAGGACCTGGCTTCGGCAGCCTGCATGCATCCGGCCAAGGCCCACAGGTACCTTACGAGCTATATCGCGACTGGCCTGATTCGACAGGACCAGGCGACAAAGTGCTATCTATTGGGAGAGATGGCGCTGCAGATCGGTATCGCCGCCATCAATCGTTATGATCCCCTCGCGCGGGCCGTCGATCTGCAGCAGAAGCTGCGCGAGGGGCTGGACAGGACGACGGTGCTTTCGGTTTGGGGAACACACGGGCCCGTCACCATGAGCGTGCGGGAAAGCAGTCAGCCCGTCGTGATGTCGATGAAGCTGGGCGCGACCCTGCCCATCCTGAATAGCGCGGCGGGGCTGGTTTTTGCGGCTTTCATGCCGCAGGTGATCGTCTCCAGGTTCGTGGATGACGAACTCGAGGCGCGAACCAGCACGATGCCGGAAGCCGGCAGCAGACAATCCATCGAGCGCTTGCTGGACTCTGTGCGGGAGAACGGGTTTGCGGTCAACAGAGGGCATTTGACCTATGGGGTCGAGGCGATCGCGATTCCGTTCTTGAGCCATACGCATGAGGTCATTGCGGTGCTTTCCGTTCTGGGCCCGCAACATAGCATCGAGACGATGCTCGAGGACGGAACGATCGATGTCCTGCTGTCTTGTGCCCGGGAATTCAGGGAATGGCCTTCCAAGAGCGACTATTGATGTTCGACGCATTGTGGGCATGGCCGATGCCCGGCGGCCTGGACATCGGCCGGACCGTCATTCGATCCACCGCGGCGCATGCGGAAGGGTTTCGTTCTGGGCAATGTCGTGATTGATCCATAGCGTTGCACCCTCCGCCCGCAGGAGGGCGCTGACTTTCTCCATGGACGCAATGGTGGCGAGCCTGTCCGCGTTGAAAGACGGGACGCAGCGGCATTGGTAGTTGCTCTGGTTGTGTGCGATGTCGCCGCTGAGGAGCACCGGCCCTGATTCCGGAAGCCTGACGAGAAGCGAGCTGTGGCCAGGAGTATGCCCGGGCGTGGAGATGATGCGGACGGCACCATCCCCATAAACGTCGTGGTCTCCTGCGATCAGCTTTGTTTCGTTGTCGCGCAGCATGTCGTACAGGTCCGGTATGAACCCGAAAGCGTGGGGATCCGGCCCGAACATTGCGTCGTACTCGGCTTTTTGAACGATCCACTTTGCCTTCCTGAACAGTCTGCAGTTGCCCACGTGATCATAGTGCGCGTGCGAGATTGCCAGTGTGCCGATTTCATCAGGTTCGACACCGATCTCTTGCAGTTGCGACGATATCGTCTTTCGAATCGTCCCGCGAATGCCATGGGCAATGATGCGGCCCTGCGGTTCATCGATCAGATCGTCCTGGGTGCCCGTATCCCACAACATCCACCGCCCCCGGTGCCGGATGAGGTATGCGTTGCAGCTCAGCGTCATGGGTTTGCCGACGTTGAATCCCGGCGAGTAGATGGATGCGTCTTCGACTTGTGCAATGCCGCCATCCAGTATGTATATGCGCTCGACAGTATTTTGATCGCTCATGGTGTTTCCCGTTGCGGGCGGATGAGGAAGATGCGAAATTTGGCGCCGCTGGGTCTTCTTCCTGCAAGGTGAGGGCATTGGAATGCTGGATGATGCGATCGGTGAAGTCAACACTTGTGCTGGAGGACGATGCCGAGCTCGCCGTCCGTGCCGCCACGCGGACGCCTGGGCCTTTTGTGCTACAACGTGAGGGTCTTCGCCCTCTGGACTATCGGAAAGGACGGCCATGCGCGCATCCCAACCCAGGATCGGTCTTGCCCTCGGCAGCGGCTCGGCGCGCGGCTGGTCGCACATCGGCATCATCCGCATCCTCGAGGAGGCGGGCATCTCGCCGGACATCGTGTGCGGGACGTCGATCGGCGCCCTGGTCGGCGCGGCCTACGCGGACGGGCAGCTCGAGCCCCTCGAGACCTGGGTGCGGGGGCTCACCTGGCAGGGCGTGGTGGGCCTGCTGGATTTCACGGTCGGCGGCGGCCTGATCCAGGGGGAAAAGCTCTTTTCCTTCCTGCGCGCGCACCTGAACGACAAGCAGATCACCAGCCTGCCCAAGGAGTATGGGGCGGTCGCCACGGAGCTGGCCACGGGGCGGGAGGTCTGGCTGCGCGAGGGTTCGGTCTTCGATGCGGTGCGCGCCTCCGCCGCCCTGCCGGGCCTGTTCACGCCCGCGCAGCGCGAGGGGCGGCTGCTGGTGGACGGCGCGCTGGTGAATCCGGTGCCGGTGTCCCTGTGCCGCGCCATGGGGGCGGACATCGTCATTGCGGTGGACCTGAACGCCGACCTGATCGGGCGGCATTTCGAGCCCGACGAGCCGGCCGCGCCCCCGGCGGAGCCCGGCGCCCTCGCCTCGGTGTTGAGCCGCCTGCCGCTGGGGCTGGGGGGATTCATGGGCGGGACGGCGGGGACGGTGGTCATGCCGTCGATCTTCGACGTGCTGAGCATCAGCCTGAACATCATGCAGGTGCGCATCACGCGCAGCCGCCTCGCGGGCGAGCCCGCGGACGTGATGATCCGGCCCAGGCTGGCGAATTTCGCGCTGATGGACTATCACCGGGCGGCGGCCGCGATCGAGGAGGGCGAGCGGGCCGCGCGGCGCGTGCTGCCGGAACTCCAGGATGTGATCGGCCAGCGCTGAACGGATCGTCCGAGCCGAAAGCTCCTCCCGCTGGAACCTCCGCCGACGCTAGAATTCACGTATGCATATGCATCGTCCCCGTACGTACCGCTACCGCGTGCACGATCCCTCCGATCGGGCGCCCCGGCGCGCCCCTCATTGCGGCCTTCGTGCCGGCCCTGGATGCTCCCGGCCATGACTCGTGAGGGGGATGCGGGTGCTCGCGCGGGCGGTCCCGCGGGCGGGTGGTGGCCGGGCATCCGGCTGCGCGGCGCGGCGGGCGTTCCCGGGGCGGAGGCGCGTCTCGCGGCCGATGGCGAGCGGACGCTGGCCTGGCTGGCCGACCTGGACCTGGCGCCCGCGGTCGAGGTCGATCGGGGGCGGGACGAGGCCGGCGCCTACGTGGGCTTTCGCCTGGCGCCGGACGCCGCGGCGCGGTGGGCACCGGACCATGACACCGTCGGCCTGGCCCACGCCCTGGGCCTGAACGCCGCGGACGGCGGCGGGCTGGACATCGGCGACCGCGCGCTGGACACCGAGATCCTCGCGGCGATGCTGCTCGGGCCGATCGCCTTCGACCTGCCTTCGCACGACGAGCTGGTCTCGGCGGTGCGCCTGCGGCGGCGCATCGTGCGGGCCGCGAGCCGTACCGTGCTGGCCTTCGACACCGAGCACGCCGAGCGCCCGGAGGACTGCTGGCGGTATGCCGAGGCCACGGGCTTCACCGTGGTGCCCGGCCATGACCTGGTCGATGCCTTGCGCAAGGCCACGCAGCCGGAGGTCTCGGGCCGCCTGTATTCCTTTTCCTGCTATCGCGCCACCGAATACGTCCTGCTGCTCGCCCTGGCGCAGGAACTGGCCGAGTGCAATCCCGCCCTGCTCGCCGTCCTGCAGCGCCAGTGGGAGACCCGGGCCATCATGTCGGGCGAATTCCACGAGGTGTTCCTGCACGAATACGGGTCCTTGCGCGACCCGCTGCCCTTTGGCTATTACGTGCCCGGCGATCGCCTGTGGTTCCGCAATCCCGACGAGGCCTCGGCCGACGTCGAGGGCTACGAGGGGTCCTGGGTGTTCTACCTGGGAGGCGGGCGCTTCACGAATTTCTGGAAGCCGGGGCGGCATTATTCGCTGGCCGACAAATGCATCGAGCTCTACCACTGGCGCCACGGCCTGCGGCGCGACGCGGCGGGACGGTTGTGGATGGACGAGAATGCGGTCGAGGCCCGCGTGCGAGAGACAGTGCGCGATCCCGAGGCGGTCGCCGCCATTCTCGCGCGCATGCTTCGCCTGCGCGACCCCGCCGGGGTGTACGGCTCGGGCGGCTGCGTGGACGCCTCGCGCGAGTACATCCGCTGCGTCCGGCCGGGATCCTGCACGCTGTCGCTGCCCCGCCTCGCATCGCACCGCGGGGCGTAGAGAGGCCGTGGGCCCGGCCTCGCACGCCATGGCGGCCCTCGCCTACAGGAAGTGGTCCAGGAACCGCCGGCTGGCCTTGTCCAGCGCCGACACGTTGCGGATGAGGAACTGGACCCCGTGGCTGTCGGCGATCAGCAGGGTGTCGGCGGAGAGCCGGCGGATGTCCTCCTCGGCCCGGAGGGTGAGCTGCGTCGGGCCGCGATCGGTGTCGACCTGCCAGACGCTGGGCGTCGCGTGGGTCGACACGCGGCGGATGCGCTGGATCCGGGGGACGAATTCGCGGCTGGCGAGTTCCTCGGTGATCAGGGCCCGCAGGTCGGCGGGCAGGTCCTCCAGGCGCTCGATCCAGGCGGCCTCGCGGCCTTGCGAATCGAGCAGCGCGATGCCCTCGTCCGGCGCCGCGATCGGAAAGCTGCGCACCGGCACGACCGGGGCGATGCGCTGGCCGCCGCGCAGCAGCGCCAGGCGCCCGAAGGGGTCGCGCTCCAGGCGGTATCCGGGAGGGTTCGGCGTCTCATGCGGGCTCGAGGTCATGGTCCTCCTCCAGCCAGTCGTCGTGCCCGTCCGAGGACTCGGGCTCGCCCCTGGCCTGTGCCTGGTAGAGGCGCGCGTAGGCGCCGTTGCGCGCGAGCAGGGTCTCGTGGCGGCCGATCTCGACGATGCGGCCCCGGTCGAGCACGACCAGCCGGTCGGCCGCCCGCAGCGTGCTGAGGCGGTGGGCGATCGATATCGTGGTGCGTCCGCGCACGAGATTGTCCAGCGCCTTCTGGATTTCGTTCTCGGTCGTCGTGTCCACCGACGAGGTGGCCTCGTCGAGGATGAGGATGCGCGGGTCGATCAGCAGGGCGCGCGCGATCGAGATGCGCTGGCGCTCGCCCCCCGACAGCGCCTGGCCGCGCTCGCCGACCAGCGAGTCGTAGCCGTGCGGCAGGCGCAGGATGAATTCGTGGGCATGGGCGGCGCGCGCCGCCGCCACGATCTCCGCGCGCGTGGCCTCGGGCTTGCCGTAGGCGATGTTCTCGGCCACGGTGCCGAAGAACAGGAAGGGCTCCTGCAGGACCAGGCCGATGTGGCGGCGGTATTCCGAGACCGGCAGCGAGCGGATGTCGACGCCGTCGATCCGGATCGCGCCTTGAGATACATCGTAGAAACGACAGATGAGATTGACCAGCGTGCTCTTGCCCGAGCCGCTGTGGCCCACCAGGCCGATCATCTCGCCCGGCGCGATGTCCAGGCTGATGTCCTGGATCACGCGGCGGTTGCCGTAGCGGAAACCCACCCGGCTGAGCTCGATGCGCCCGCGCACCTGCGCGAGATGCCGCGGGTGCTCGGGCTCGGGCACGCTGGAGGTGTGGTCCAGGATGTCGAAGATGCGCTTGGCGCCCGCCGCCGCCTTCTGGGTGGTGGACACGATCCGGCTCATCGAGTCCAGCCGGATGTAGAAGCGGCTGATGTAGGTGAGGAAGGCCGTCAGCACGCCCACGGTGATGGATTCGTGGGCGACCAGCCAGATCCCGAAGACCCAGACCACCAGCAGGCCGATTTCCGTCAGCAGCGTCACGGTGGGCGTGAACAGCGACCACAGGGCGTTGACCCGGTCGTTGATCGCCAGGTTGCGGTCGTTGGCCTCGCGAAAGCGGGCGACCTCGCGGCGTTCCTGGGCGAAGGCCTTGACCACGCGGATGCCCGGGATGGTGTCGGCCAGCACGTTGGTGATCTCGGACCAGACGCGGTCCGCCTTTTCGAATCCGTGGCGCAGGCGGTCGCGCACGAGGTGGATGAGCCAGACGATCAGCGGCAGCGGCGCGAGGGTGGCCACGGCCAGCATGGGATTGATCGCCAGCAGCACGACGGCGGTCATGGCGATCATCAGCACGTCGGTGATGAAATCCAGCAGGTGCAGCGACAGGAACAGGCAGATCCGGTCGGACTCGGAGCCGATGCGGGCGATCAGGTCGCCGGTGCGCTTGCCGCCGAAATACTGCAGCGAGAGCTGCTGCAGGTGCTGGTAGGTGGCGGTGCGCATGTCGGCGCCGATGCGCTCGCTGACCCAGGCGAGGATCGCGCTGCGGCCCCAGCCCAGGACCCAGGCCAGCAGCGAGGCGGCCAGCAGCGCGCCCAGGTAGGTGGAGACCAGCCCGTAGTCGATGGGCCTGCCGTTCTGGAACGGGATCAGCACGTCGTCCATGAGCGGCATCGTCAGGTAGGGCGGCACCAGCGCGGCGGCCGTGGAGGCCAGCGTCAGGAGCAGGCCCGCCAGCAGGTGCTTGCGGTAGGGGCGGGCGAAGCGCCACAGGCGCAGCAGGGAACCCGCCGAGGGCGGCGCCTGGCGCGCGCCCGGCTGCACCTCGGGCGGCGCGGCCTCGGCCTGCTCGGGCCGGCGCATGGCCTCGTAGCGGGCCGCCAGCCGCAGAGCCGCCGGATGCAGGCCCAGGGTGTAGCGCCAGAGAGCCAGCCGGGCGTGGGCGTCGCGCAGCTCGATGCTGCCCACGCCCGCGTGGTCGTGCAGGCGCAGTTCGAGGTCGGGCCGCAAGGGCCAGGAACGCCAGTTGGCCTGGTCCCCCATCAGGGCCAGCCAGCGCCGGTTCGTCAGGAGGACCAGGCCGCGCCCGTATTGCAGATGGGTGTCCAGGTCGACCTCCATCCAGGCGACCGGGGTTTCCTCCGGCGCCAGGCAGTCGCGCAGGGACTCGCGCCACGGCTCGGGCGGCGCGCTCGCGAGGGCGGCGGGAGGGGGGGTATCGGTGTGTGGACCCTGCATGAACCGTTCCCGGGGAAGGGAAAATGAGGAATCGGGGGGCGTAATGTTCGTCCAGGGGAGGTTGGGGGGCGCCGACGGGCTCTGAATGCCCCGGCGAACGCCAGTGTGGCGCCATTAATACAATTTTCGACGTTTTTTTCGTGCTTCGCAACAGGTGCGAGATTATGATGATTGCCGTCGCGCACCATACGCGCACGATCATTGTCGGTTTGCCGATCCCGCCGGCCGGGCGAATTCCGGGCCTCTCACCACGCATGGTTCCAGGATGAACAGAAAATATATTGATTTCATCAATATGGTGCATCTGCGGGGACCGAACATCTGGGCATACCGGCCCGTCGTCGAGGCCCTGGTCGACATCGGCGACCTCGAGGACTATCCGTCCAACGTCATCCCCGGCTTCTACGAGCGCCTGAGCGCCTGGCTGCCCACGCTGGTCGAGCACCGCTGCAGCGTCGGCGAGCGCGGGGGCTTCCTGCAGCGCGTGCGCCGCGGCACCTGGCCCGGCCATATCCTCGAACACGTGGCCCTCGAGCTGCAAAGCCTGGCCGGCATGCCGGGCGGCCTGGGGCGGGCGCGCGAGACGCCGGTGCGCGGGGTCTACAAAGTGATCATCCGCGCCTGGCACGAGCCGCTGGCCCGCGCCGCGCTGTATGCGGGACGCGACCTGGTCATGGCCGCCATCGAGGACCGCCCCTACGACGTGCAGGCCGCGGTGGACGAGCTGCGCGAGCTCGCCGACAGCCTCAACCTCGGCCCCAGCACCGCCTGCATCGTGGACGCGGCCGACGACCGGGACATCCCGGCCATCCGCCTGAGCGAGGCCAATCTGCTGCAGCTCGGCTATGGCGCCAACCAGCGCCGGATCTGGACGGCCGAGACCAGCCGCACCAGCGCCATCGCCGAGGGCATTTCGCGCAACAAGGATTTGACGCGCCAGTTGCTGAACGCCTGTGGCGTGCCGGTGCCGCAGGGACGGATGGTCGAGAGCGCCGACGAGGCCTGGGAGGCCGCCGAGTCGATCGGGCTGCCGGTGGTGGTGAAGCCCTCGGACGGCAATCACGGCCGCGGGGTCTTCACCAACCTGACGACGCGGGCCGAGGTCGACGCGGCCTATGCGATCGCGGTGGACGAGGGCAGCGGGGTGATCGTCGAACGCTTCATCGAGGGCGACGAGCATCGCCTGCTGGTGGTCGGCGGGCGGGTGATCGCCGCCGCGCGCGGGGAGGTGGCCCAGGTGGTGGGCGACGGACGTTCGACCATCCGCGAGCTGATCGAATCGCAGATCAATTCCGATCCCAGGCGCGGCAACGACGAGGACCACCCCCTGAACGTAGTGCGCCTGGACTCCGCCGCGCGCCTCGAGCTGGCGCGCCAGGGCATGGACGGCGATACCGTGCCGCCCGCCGGCGTCGAGGTGGTGATCCAGCGCAACGGCAACGTGTCCCACGACGTCACCGACCTGGTCCATCCCGAGGTCGCGGAACAAGTCTCGCTGGCCGCGCGGGTGGTGGGGCTGGACATCGCGGGCGTCGACCTCGTGACGCGCGACATCTCGCGCCCCCTGGACGAGCAGGGCGGCGCCATCGTCGAGGTGAATGCCGGCCCGGGCCTGCTCATGCATCTGAAGCCCGCGAGCGGCACGCCGCGCCCGGTGGGCCGCGCCATCGTGGATGATCTCTTTCCGGGCAGCGACGACGGGCGCATACCGGTCGTCGGCATCACCGGCAGCACGGGCAAGACGGGCGTCGCCCGCCTGGTGGCCCACCTGCTGCAGCTCGCCGGGCGCTCGGTCGGACTGGCCTGCAGCGACGGCCTGTTCTTCGGCCGGCGGCGGGTCGAGGCCGGGGACTGCGCGCACTGGGAGGCCGGCCGCCGCGTCCTGCTCAATCCGGCGGTCCAGGCGGCGGTGATCGAGAACGGGGCCAGCGCCATCCTCGGCGAGGGCCTGTCCTACGATCGCTGCCGGATCGGCGTGGTGACCTCGATCGACCCGGCCCGGACCTGGCCCGAGTTCCACATGACCGAGCCCGAGCAGTTGCGCCAGGTGTATCGCACCCAGGTCGACGTGGTCCTGCCGGACGGCGCCGCGGTGCTCAACGCCGACGATCCCATGGTGGCGGAACTGGCGCCGTTGTGCGATGGCGCGGTGGTCTTTTATGGCCTGCGGGAGGCCGCGCCCGCCCTTGCCGCGCACCTGGCGGATGGCGGGCGGGCGGTGCTGGCGCGCGGCCAGGACATCGTCCTGGCCGAAGGCGGCATCGAGATCCCCGTTCTGGCCCGCGGCGAGCTGCCGGCCGGCGGCGCCGACGAGGACCTCCTGTCGCAAATCCTCGCGGCGCTGGCGGCTGCCTGGGCGCTGGGCATCGACGTGGACATGATGCGCACCGGCGTGCGTACCTGGGGCGCGAGCCTGCCCACGCCGCCCGTCCAGGAATCCGCCGAGGTGGCGGACGTCTCGAGGGCCTGACCGGCCCCGGGGCGCATCACTCCGACTCTGAATAGGAACGAGTTCCCATGGAAGTCTCCCGCGTGCGCGCTTTGCGCGGCCCGAACCTGTGGTGCCGGCAGACGGCGATCGAGGCCATCGTGGCCTGCTCCGAGAGCGAGCGCGCCATCGGCGACATGGACGCCTTCGAGACCCGCCTGCGGGCGCGTTTCCCCGACATCGACATCCTGCGGCCCGTCGGCCACGACGGGGTCAATTCGCTGGCGCACATCCTGTCCTATGCGGCGCTGCGCCTGCAGTCCCAGGCGGGCTGCCCGGTCGCGTTCAGCCGCACGGCGGCGACCCTCGAGCCCGGCGTCTACCAGGTGGTGATCGAGTATACCGAGGAGGCCGTCGGCCGCCTGGCCTTCGAACTGGCCCAGGCCCTGTGCATCGCCACGATGCAGGACGAGCCTTTCGATCTCGGCGAGGCCCTGGCGCGCCTGAGCGCGCTCAACGAGGACGTGCGGCTGGGCCCCAGCACCGGCTCCATCGTGCAGGCCGCCGAGCGACGCGGCATTCCCTATCGGCGCCTGACCGAGGGCAGCCTGGTGCAGTTCGGCTGGGGGTGCCGCCAGCGCCGCATCCAGGCGGCCGAGACCGATGCCAGCGGCGCCATCGCCGAGGCCATCGCGCAGGACAAGGCGCTGACCAAGGCCTTGCTGGCGGCGGCCGGCGTCTCGGTGCCCGCGGGCCGCTGCGTGGCGGACGCCGAGGACGCCTGGCTCGCGGCGCAGGAGATCGGCGGGCCGGTGGTGATCAAGCCGCAGGACGGCAACCAGGGCCGCGGGGTCGCCGTCAACGTGCAGGGCCGCGAGCAGGTGCTGGCCGCGTACGCGGTGGCGAGCGAACATGGGGCGGGCGTGATCGTCGAGCGCTATTTCCCGGGCCATGATTTCCGCCTGCTCGTCGTGGGCGACCGGCTCGTGGCCGCCGCGCGGCGCGATCCGCCGCAGGTCGTGGGCGACGGCGAGCGCAGCATCGCCCAGCTCGTGGACCTGATCAACCAGGATCCCCTGCGCGGCGAGGGCCATGGGTCCTCGCTCACGCGCATCCGCCTGGACGACATCGCTCTGGCGACCCTGGCCGCCCAGGGGTACACGCCGGATTCGGTGCCGGCCCCGGGCGTGTGCGTCGTCCTGCGCAACAACGCCAACCTGAGCACCGGCGGGACGGCCACGGACGTCACCGAGCACGTGCATCCGGACCTCGCGGCGAGCGCCGTCGCGGCCGCGCAGATGGTCGGGCTGGACGTCTGCGGCATCGACCTGGTCAGCCACAGCGTGTACGAGCCGCTGACCGCCGACAACGGCTGCATCGTCGAGGTGAACGCGGCGCCGGGCCTGCGCATGCACTTGAGCCCGTCCTTCGGCACGGGGCGCGACGTGGGCGCGGCCATCATCGACAGCCTGTTCCCGCCCGGCGAGGACGGCCGGATCCCGGTGGTCGCGGTGACCGGCACCAACGGCAAGACCACGACCGTGCGCCTGATCGCGCACCTGTACGCCCAGCAGGGCCGGTGCGTGGGCATGACCAATTCCGATGGCGTGTACATCGGCGCGCGCCGCATCGACACCGGCGATTGCAGCGGGCCGCGCAGCGCGCGCAACGTCCTGCTGCATCCGGACGTCGAGGCCGCGGTGTTCGAGACCGCGCGCGGCGGCATCCTGCGCGAGGGCCTGGGCTTCGACCGCTGCGACGTGGCGGTGGTCACGAACATCGGCGTGGGCGACCACCTGGGGCTGAGCTACATCAGCACCGTCGAGGACCTGGCGATCGTCAAGCGCGTCATCGTCGAGAACGTCGCGCCCGGCGGCACGGCGGTCCTCAACGCCGGCGACCCCATCGTCGTGGGCATGGCCGAGAACTGCCCCGGGCGAGTGACCTTCTTTGCCCGGGACCGCCACAACCCGGTGATCGCCACCCATGGGGCCAAGGGCGGCCGGGTGGTCTACGTGGACCAGGGGGACATGGTGTTCGCCGAGGGCGGCTTCGAGTTCCGCATCGAGCTCGGGCGCGTGCCGCTGACCCGCCTGGGCACCATCGGCTTCCAGGTCGACAACGCGATGGCGGCCGCCGCCGCCGCCTGGGCGCTGGACGTGCCGTGGACGCGGATCGAGGCCGGCCTGGCGTCCTTCGTCAACGACGCGCAGGCCGTGCCGGGGCGCTTCAATCTCTTCGACTACCGCGGCGCCACGCTGATCGCCGACTACGGCCACAATCCGGACGCGATCCTCGCCCTGGTCCAGGCCGTGGAGGCCATGCCGGCGCGGCGGCGCAGCGTGGTGATCAGCGGCGCGGGCGATCGGCGCGACGTCGACATCCGGCGCCAGACCGAGATCCTGGGCGACGCCTTCGACGAGATCGTCCTCTACCAGGACCAGTGCCAGCGCGGCCGCGCCGACGGCGAGGTCCTCGCCCTGCTGCGCGAGGGCCTGGCCCATGCGCGGCGGATGACCGACCTGCGCGAGGTCCGCGGCGAGTTCCTGGCCATCGACATGGCCCTCGACCGCCTCGGCCCGGGCGACCTGTGCCTGGTGCTGATCGACCAGGTCGAGGAATCGCTTGCGCACATCGGGCGCCGGGTCGCCGAGGCGGCGACGCAGGCGCTCCCCGCGACGTGAGGCCGGCGGTCCACGCCGGCCGCGCTGCGGTAATATAGGCGTCGATGGACCAAGCACCGGCGGCCGCGGCCGCCGGCGGTTTTTCCGCCGGGCCGCTCCCGAGGGGAAAAGCCCTTTCCCCCCGAGACCCGGATTCGCCATGGACATGCCCGCCCGACCGTACGTCTTTTCCCGACGCGCGCAGAAACTCACCAGCTCGACGATCCGCGAGATCCTCAAGATCACCGAGCGGCCCGAGGTCATTTCCTTCGCCGGGGGGCTGCCGTCCCCCGAGGGCTTCCCGATCGCCCGGATGCGGGAGGCCTTCGACCACGTCCTCGAGGCCCGCGGCGATGCCGCCCTGCAGTACGGTCCCACCGAGGGCTACGCGCCCCTGCGGGCCTGGGTGGCCGAGGACATGCGCCGCCACGGCGCGCAGGTCTCGCCCGACGAGGTGCTGATCGTGTCGGGATCGCAGCAGGCGCTGGACATGCTGGGCAAGCTGTTCATCGATCCCGGCTCGCGCGTCCTCGTCGAGGCGCCCAGCTACCTGGGGGCCCTCCAGTCCTTTTCCCTGTGCGAGCCCGAATTCGCGGCGGTGCCGACCGACGAGCATGGACTGATCCCCGAGGCCATCGACGAGACCCTGGCGGCGGGCGCGCGTTTCATCTACGCATTGCCCAATTTCCACAACCCGACCGGCCTGACGCTGGACCTGGCGCGCCGCCAGGCCCTGGTCCAGCGCTGCGCCCGGCTCGGCCTGCCCATCGTCGAGGACGATCCCTACGGCGAGCTGCGCTACGCCGGCGAGCCCCTGCTCAGCCTGCTCGGCCTGGGCCGCGCCGCCGGGGCCACCGTGATCCGCCTGGGGACGTTCTCCAAGGTGCTGGCCCCGGGCCTGCGGCTGGGGTACGTGGTGGCGCCGCGCGACATCATCGCCAAGCTGGTCCAGATCAAGCAGGCCACCGACCTGCACACCGCCACGCTCACCCAGATGGCCGTCCACGAGACCCTGCGCGGCGACTTCCTCGCGCAGCACCTGCCGCGGGTGCGCGCCCTGTACCGCCGTCAGTGCGGCTACATGCTCGAGGCCATGCGCGAGCATTTCCCCGACACGGCGCGCTGGACCCGCCCCGAGGGCGGCATGTTCATCTGGGTGACCCTCGCCCCGGGCATCGACACCGCGAGCCTGCTGCGCGAGGCCGTGGCGCGCAACGTGGCCTTCGTGCCGGGCGCGCCGTTCTTCGCCGGGGCCGAGCCGCAGGCCAACACCTTGCGCCTGAGCTTCGTGACGGTGCCCGAGGAACGCATCCGCGCCGGGATCGCCGTGCTGGGCGGGCTGATCCGGCATGCCGGGGCGGCCTGACATGGGCGCGCCCCAGGATACGGCCCGCGCGCGGTCCAGGGTCGACCTCTCGGACATGCGCCACGACGACTGGGTGGCGCGCTGGCTGCCGGCCGCCTGGGGGCCGTACGCCCGCCTGTGCCGGCTCGACCGGCCGGTGGGCACCTGGCTGACGCTGCTGCCCGCGCTCGCCGCGCTGGTGCAGGCGGCCGACGGCTGGCCCACGCCCTGGCGCGTCTTCATCTTTTCCCTGGGCGCGCTCCTGCTGCGCGGGGTGGGCTGCACCTTCAACGACATCTTCGACCGGGACTTCGACCACCGCGTCGAGCGCACGCGCTTCCGGCCCCTGACCAGCGGCCAGCTCACCCTGCGGGCGGCCCTGTGGTTCGCGTTCGCGCAATTGCTGGTGTCGGCGACGCTGCTGCTGGCGATCAACGACATGAGCCGCTGGCTGGCCCTGGCGCTGGTCCCGCTGGTGGTGATCTATCCCCTGTGCAAGCGGTTCACGTACTGGCCGCAGGTGGTGCTGGGCATCGCCTTCAACTGGGGCATGCTTATGGCCTGGTCCGACACGCGCGACGCCTTGCCGCCGGCCGCCGTCGCCATGTGGGTGGGCGCCGTGCTGTGGCAGGTCGGCTATGACTCCATCTACGCCTACATCGACGTGCGCGACGACCGCATGCTGGGGCTGCGTTCGGCGGCCATGCGCTTCGGCGAGCGGGGCCGGTTCTGGATCGGGCTGATGTATGCCGCGGCCGCCGTGCTGTGGTTCGCCGCGGGCGCGGCCATGGGCATGGACTGGCCGTACCACCTGGTGATGGCCGTGATCGCCGCGCACCTGGCCTGGCAGGTCAAGGAGTTCGACGTCGCCCATCCCGAACGCGGCCTGAAGCTGTTCCGCTCGAACATGCACGTCGGCATCCTGCTGATCGTCGCGGCCCTGGCGGGGACGGTGCTGCCGGCGGCTTGAGGGCCGCCGCGTGCGGCCCCCGTTCGAATACGGCTAGAATGGGTGGACCAGAAAAATGTGTCGAGGCCCGTCGACGGGGCACCCGGCCGGGAGACATGCATGGTCGAGGAGACCGCAGCCACAGAGCTGGTATTTGATTATGTCGTGGTGGGCGCCGGCTCCGCCGGCTGCGTGCTGGCCAATCGCCTGTCGCGCGACCACCGGGTGCTGCTGCTCGAGGCCGGCGGCCGCGACGACTGGCGCTGGATCCACATCCCCGTCGGCTACCTGTATTGCATCGGCAATCCCCGCACCGACTGGTGCTATCACACGCAGCCCGACCCCGGCCTGAACTACCGCTCGCTGGGCTACCCGCGCGGCCGCGTGCTGGGCGGATCGTCCTCGATCAACGGCATGCTCTACCTGCGCGGGCAGGCGGCCGACTACGACGGCTGGGCGGCCATGGGCAACACGGGCTGGTCCTGGGACGAGGTGCTGCCGCTGTTTCGCGAGGTCGAGGACCATCATGGCGGGGCCACCCCCTTCCATGGCGCCGGGGGGCCCTGGCGGGTCGAGTCCCAGCGCCTGCGCTGGGAGGTGCTCGACGCCTTCCGCGAGGCGGCGGCGCAGGCCGGCATCCCGCGCACCGAGGATTTCAACCGCGGCGACAACGAGGGCTGCAATTACTTCGAGGTCAACCAGCGGCGCGGCGTGCGCTGGAGCGCATCAAAGGCCTTCCTGCACCCGGTCGAGTCGCGCCCGACCCTCACCGTCATGACGGGCGCGCGCGCCGAGCGCATCACCTTCTCGGGGCGGCGCGCCACGGGCGTCGTCTTCGTGCGGGACGGGGCCCAGCTCACGGCGCGCGCGCGCCGCGAGCTGATCCTGGCGGGCGGCTCGATCGGCTCGGCCCAGTTGCTGCAGGTCTCTGGCATCGGGCCGGGACCGCGGCTGCATGCGCTGGGCATCCCCGTGGTGCACGACCTCCCCGGCGTGGGCGAAAACCTCCAGGACCACCTCCAGTTGCGCATGATCTTCAAGGTGCGCGGCGCGCGCACGCTCAACACGATGGCGAACTCTTGGATGGGCAAGGCCTGGATGGGGACGCAATACGCCTTGTGGCGCAGCGGCCCGCTGTCGATGGCGCCTTCGCAGCTCGGCGCCTTTGCGCGTTCGGACCCGGACCAGGACCGCCCCAATCTCGAATACCACGTGCAGCCCCTGTCGCTGGACAAGTTCGGCGATCCCCTGCACACTTTTCCGGCGATCACCGCCTCGGTCTGCAACCTGCGCCCGACCAGCCGCGGCCACGTGCGCATCACCTCGCCCAACGTGGCCGAGGCGCCGGCCATCCTCTGCAACTACCTGCAGACCCCCGAGGACCGGGCGGTGGCCGCCGACGGCCTGCGCCTGACGCGGCGCATCATGGCGCAGGAGGCCATGGCGCGCTACGCGCCCGAGGAATACAAGCCCGGCGCCGCAGTGCAGTCCCAGCAGCAGCTCGAGGCCGCCGCCGGCGACATCGGCACCACGATCTTCCATCCGGTCGGCACTTGCAAGATGGGCGTCGATCCGATGGCGGTGGTCGATCCGGCACTGCGCGTGCACGGCATCGAGGGCCTGCGGGTGATCGACGCCTCCATCATGCCGACCATCACGTCCGGCAACACCAATTCCCCAACCATCATGATCGCCGAAAAGGGCGCACGCATGATTCTCAGCAATGCCTGATTCGTCCACCAGGCCCATTCTCGAGGTTTTTCGATGACCACTCATGTCGAGGTCGTGGCGACCGTCTTGTTCACTCTCGCCGTCATTCACACGTTCTCCGTGCCGGTGTTCGCGCGGCTCGCCAATCGCGGCGGACCGAATGCGGGACTCTGGCACCTGCTGTCCGAGGTCGAGGCGGTGTTCGGGGTCTGGGCGTGCGCGCTGTTCGTCTGGATGGCCATGACCGTGAGCATCCAGGAAGCGGTCGAATACCTCGATACCCGCAATTTCACCGAGCCGGCCTTCGTGTTCGTCATCATGGTCGTGGCCGCGAGCCGGCCGATCATCGAGCTCGTCAACCTGTGCGTCCACGGCCTCTCGCGCATGCTGCCGGTGCGCTACGAGCTGTCGCAGTTCTTCGTCATCATGTTCCTGGTGCCGCTGTCGGGCTCGTTCATCACCGAGCCGGCCGCCATGACCCTGGCCGCGCTGCTGTTGCGCCATGCCTATTTCCGGCGCCCCGGGCAGGACGGATTCAAGTACCTCACCGTCGGCGTCCTGTTCGTCAACGTCTCGATCGGCGGCGTGCTGACCGCCTACGCGGCGCCTCCCGTGCTGATGGTGGCGCACACCTTCGGCTGGGACACCGCCTTCATGGCGACCCATTTCGGCTGGCGCGCCGTGCTGGCGGTCCTCATCAACAGCCTGGTCCTGACCTGGGTCTGCCGTCCCTTCCTGCTGGACGGCAGCATCGGCGGCCGGCCCGACGGCGAGCCCGAGCAGCCCCGCCCGCCCGTGCCTCCCCTGATCATGGCCGTGCACGTGCTCTTCATGCTGGCGATCGTGCTCTCGGCCCACCACATCAAGATCTTCCTCGCGCTGCTGGTGCTGTTCATCGGCTTCGCGCACGCCTACAAGCGCCACCAGTCGCCCCTGCTGATCCGCGAGGGCTTCATGGTGGGGTTCTTCCTGGCGGGCCTGGTGGTGCTGGGCGGCCTGCAGCAATGGTGGCTGCAGGACTTGCTGGCCGACCTGTCGCCCTACGTGCTGTACGTGGGCGCCACCGCGCTGACGGCGATCACGGACAACGCCGCGCTGACCTACCTGGGGTCTCTGGTCGAGGGCACGGGCGATCTCTGGCGCTACATGCTGGTCGCCGGCTCGGTGACCGGCGGCGGCCTGACGGTCATCGCCAACGCGCCCAATCCGGCGGGTTTCTCCATCCTCAAGGGCTGCTTCTCGGACGGGTCGATCTCGCCGCTGCGGCTGCTCGGCGCCGCCAGCATCCCCACCCTGGTCGCGGCGTGCATGTTCCTGCTGCCCAATTCCTTCAGTTGAGCCGTTCCCCCGGCGCGCGGCACGCCGCGCGCCGGGGAGGATCCAAGGCGCCAAAAGGCCCCCACGCCGCGCCTGCGGCTTGCCGCCCACCACGGGGGCCGCTTTTTGCCTTGGGGCGGCCCGGCGCCAAAAAGGGGCTAAAATCCCGTGGGGAACATGCCTACGGGAATTTGTCGTGCCTATTTATGCCTATCGTTGCAGCGCCTGCGGTCATGCGCAGGACGTGCTGCAAAAGATCTCCGACCCGCTGTTGACGACCTGTCCGGAATGCGGCCGCGCCACCTATGAAAAGCAGGTGACCGCCGCCGGGTTCCGCCTCAAGGGCACGGGCTGGTATGCGACCGATTTCCGCGGCGGCTCCAAGCCCTCGGGGGCTTCGGGCGCCGAGGGCGCTGCCGCTGCCGAGTCCAAGTCCTCGACCGGCGGCGCGCCGGCGTCCCCTGCCACGCCGGCCGCCGCCACGCCCGCCTCGCCCGGCTGAACACCTCCCGGCCCCGCGCCCATGCGTTTCTTCAAGCGTTATTTCGTCACCGGCCTGCTGATCTGGATTCCCCTGATCGCCACGTTCTGGGTGCTGGCCATGCTGGTCGAGACCTTCGAGGGCCTGGTGCCGGCGTTCCTGTCCTCGCAGGCCCTGTTCGGCATGCACATCCCCGGCTTCCAGTTCGGCCTGGTGCTGGCGGTGATCCTGCTGACCGGGGTGCTCTGCGCCAATTTCATCGGCCGCGCCCTGCTGGACCGCTGGGAGCGCCTGCTGGGCAGGATTCCCCTGGTGCGCTCCATCTATAATGCCGTCAAGCAGGTCAGCGACACGATGTTCGCGCCCAACGGCCAGGCGTTCCGCGAGGCGGTGCTGGTGGAATATCCGCGCAAGGGCCTGTGGACCATCGGCTTCCTCACCGGCGTGCCCTGCGACGAGGTGGAGGCGATCCTGGGGGACGACCACGTCAGCATCTACGTGCCGACGACGCCGAACCCGACCTCGGGCTTCTTCCTGATGCTGCCGCGCGCCGACGTGCGCGTGCTCGAGATGCCGGTCGAGGCCGCGCTCAAGCACATCATCTCGATGGGCGTGGTGGCGCCGGCCTACCCCTCCCCGCCGGTACAGATGGCCCTGCCGGCCGTCGAACCGGCCGCCGATCCGGACGCGCCGCCGGAGCCGCGGCCCTGACCATCGATCCTTCAAAATCTACGGAGTCATCCTTGATGCGCACTTGCTACACGGGCGAGGTTTCCAGAGCCCACCTCGACCAGACCGTGACCCTGTTCGGCTGGGTGCACCGCCGCCGGGACCACGGCGGCGTGATCTTCATCGACCTGCGCGACCGCGCGGGCCTGGCCCAGGTCGTGGTCGATCCCGACAACCGCGAGACCTTCGCCACCGCCGAGCGCATCCGCAATGAATATTGCCTGAGGGTCACCGGGCTGGTGCGCCTGCGCCCCGAGGGCACGGCCAATCCCGACCTGCATTCGGGCGAGGTCGAGATCCTGTGCCGCGAGATCGAGATCCTCAACCCCTCGGTGACGCCGCCCTTCCAGCTCGACGACGACAACCTGTCCGAGACGACCCGCCTGACCCATCGGGTGCTGGACCTGCGCCGCCCCCAGATGCAGCGCAACCTGCTGCTGCGCCACCGCGTGTCGATGTCGGTGCGCAAGTACCTGGACGCCCTGGGGTTCATCGACATCGAGACGCCCATGCTCACGCGCAGCACGCCCGAGGGCGCGCGCGACTACCTGGTGCCCTCGCGCGTGAACCCGGGCGAGTTCTTTGCCCTGCCGCAGTCGCCCCAGCTCTTCAAGCAGATGCTGATGGTCTCGGGCTTCGACCGCTACTACCAGATCACCAAGTGCTTCCGCGACGAGGACCTGCGCGCCGACCGCCAGCCCGAGTTCACCCAGATCGATTGCGAGACCTCCTTCCTGGACGAGGCGCAGATCCGCGAGATCTTCGAGGGCATGGTGCGCGAGGTGTTCCGCGAGGTGCAGGGCGTCGAGCTGCCGAATCCCTTTCCCGCCATGAGCTGGGACGAGGCGATGCGCCGCTTCGGTTCCGACAAGCCCGACCTGCGCGTCAAGCTCGAGTTCGTCGACGTCGGCGACCTGATGCGCGACGTGGATTTCAAGGTGTTCTCGGGCCCGGCCAATGATCCCGCCTGCCGCGTGGTGGCCCTGCGCGTGCCCGGCGGCGGCGCCCTGCCGCGCAGCGAGATCGACGCCTACACCAAGTTCGTCGGCATCTACGGCGCGCGCGGCCTGGCCTACATCAAGGTCAACGACGCGGCCTCGATTCCCGAGGGGCTGCAATCGCCCATCGTCAAGAACATCCACGCCGATGCGCTGCGCGCCCTGGTCGAGCGCACCGGCGCGGCCGACGGCGATCTGATCTTCTTCGGCGCCGACAAGGCCAAGGTGGTCAACGACGCCATCGGCGCCCTGCGCGTCAAGCTCGGCCTGAGCGAGTTCGGCCGCGAGCACGGCCTGTTCGAGCCGGGCTGGCAGCCCCTGTGGGTGGTCGATTTCCCCATGTTCGAATACGACGAGGCCGAGGGCCGCTATACCGCGGCGCACCACCCCTTCACCTGCCCCAAGGCGGGCCACGAGGATTTCCTCGAGGCCGATCCGGGCCAGGCCCTGGCGCGGGCCTACGACATGGTGCTCAACGGCTGGGAAATCGGCGGCGGCTCCGTGCGCATCCATCGCGCCGACGTCCAGCGCAAGGTCTTCAAGGCCTTGAACATCGACGAGGACGAGGCCCGCCTGAAGTTCGGGTTCCTGCTCGATGCGCTGCAGTATGGCGCGCCGCCCCATGGGGGGCTGGCCTTCGGCCTGGATCGCCTGGTGACGCTGATGACCGGGGCGGAGTCCATCCGCGACGTGATCGCCTTCCCCAAGACGCAGCGCGCCCAGTGCCTGCTGACCCATGCCCCCTCGGCCGTGGATGAAAAGCAGCTACGCGAGCTGCACATCCGCGTGCGCCAGGCGGAGGCCAGATAGGGCGGGGCCCTGCATGTCCATCATCCGGGTCGTCAGCTACAACATCCACAAGGGCCGCTCGGCGATGGGCGGCCGGGAATCGCTGTCCGACCTGCGCCTCGGCCTCTACGGACTGCGTCCCGACCTGCTGTTCCTGCAGGAGGTCCAGGGCCGCAACCAGGTGCGCGGCAGCCTCGATGCGCAGCACGAGTCCCTGGCGGCCGTCCTGCGCATGGAGGCCGCCTATGGCTGCAACGCGGTGCGCGCCGCGACCGACCACGGCAATGCGCTGCTGTCGCGCTATCCCATCCTCCAATACGAGAACCAGGACATTTCCGACCACCGGCTGGAGCAGCGCGGGCTGCTGCACGGCGTGGTCGAGGTCGAGGGCCAGCCGGTGCATTGCATCGTCGTCCACCTGGGCCTGCTGGCCAAGGGACGCACGCGCCAGGTGCAGGCGCTCGTCGAGCGCATCAGCCGCCTAGTGCCCGACGACGAGCCCCTGCTGATCGCCGGGGACTTCAATGATTGGGGCAATCGCCTGGCGCCGCTGTTCGTCGAGCAGCTCGGCCTTTACGAGGTGTTCGCGGTGGCGCCGCAGGCGGACGCCGAGATCCATCGCCTGCGGCGCACCGTCGCGCGTCTGCGCGAGCACATGCCCTGGACCGCGGGGCGCGGCATCGTGCGTCCGCCCGAACTCGGCTACAACGGCAGCGCACGCCTGACGCCGCCGCCGCGCACCTTTCCGTCGGCCTTTCCCTGGCTGCGCCTGGACCGGATCTACCAGCGGGGATTTGCCGTGCGGCGCGCCCGTGTCCTGTACGGCGCGCCCTGGAAGCAGCTCTCCGACCACGCGCCCCTCGTGGCCGAGCTCGAGCTGCCCTGAGGCGGCTGGCCTTTCAGGCTGGATGGCTGGAACGGTCCAGCCGGGCGTGGGCCGCGACAGGGCGAGATTCGGCGGGGCGAGGTCCAGCGGGGCGGGAGCACGGCGGGACGGGGCCCCGGGGCGCCCGGGCCGGGCTATCGGCCGGATCGTCTTATAGGGCTTCTATGAGTGCGCGCAGCGCCTCGGTCTCGGACTCGTCCATGTCCTGCAGCGGGGCGCGCACCGGGCCGCCCGAGTGGCCGACGATGCGCGCGCCGGCCTTGACGATGCTGACGGCATAGCCGGCCTTGCGGTTGCGGATCTCGAGGAAGGGCAGGAAGAACTTGTCCAGCAGCGCATTGGTCGTGGCGTGGTCGCCCGCCCTGATGGCCTTGTAGAACGCCATGGCGGTCTCGGGAATGAAATTGAACACCGCCGAGGAATACACCGGGACGCCCAGCGCGCGGTAGGCCGCCGCATAGACCTCGGCCGTGGGCAGGCCGCCCAGGTAGGCCAGCCGGTCGCCCAGCGTGCGGCGCACGCGCACCATGTTCTCGATGTCGCCCACGCCGTCCTTGAAGCCGATCAGGTTCGGGCATTCGTCCGCCAGGCGGGCCAGCCGGTCGGCTTGCAGCTTGCATTGGCCGCGGTTGTACACGATGACGCCGATGTCGACCGAACGGCAGATCTGGCGGATGTGCTCGGCGATGCCTTCCTGCGGGGCCTCGGTCATGTAGTGGGGCATCAACAGGATGCCGGCCGCGCCCAGGCGCTGGGCCTCGCGCGCATAGCCGATGGCCACCCGCGTCGGACCGCCCGCGCCGGCCAGGATGGGCGTGTGGTTCTTGCAGGTGTCGACGGCCGTGCGCACCACCTCGGTGTAGTCCTCGGGCGTCAGCGAGAAATATTCCCCGGTGCCGCCGGCCGCGAACAGCGCGCGGGCGCCGTAGGGGACCAGCCATTCCAGGCGGGCCCGGTAGCCGTCGGCATCGAAGCCGCCGTCCTCGTGGAAATCGGTGATGGGAAAGGACATCAGTCCGTCCGAGAGGACTTCCTTGAGTTCTTGTGGCGTGATCGTGATCATCGGGCTTTCCTTTGGGGGAATCGATGGCCGCAGGGGCGGGCATCCAGGGTCTGAAATCAAAGTTATATGTTATCGTATAACAGGTGATGGGAAACCACAAGCATCTCCCGCCCTCAGAAGATTTCCATTCTTTTCCCTTGTATCACGTGCCTGATGGCGCGTCCGTCGTGGCGGATGCCGTTTTCCAGCCAAATCAATGATTAGTCATATGATGACTTGTGTGTGTGGGGCGGGCATGACCTCGGCCGGCGGGATGGGACAGCGGGTAGGGGGGCATGGCCTCGGCCGGGAGGATGGGACAGCGGGTAGGGGGCATGACCTTGGCCGGTGGGGCGGGACAGCCGGTGGGGAGCATGGCCTCGGCCGACGGGGCGCCGATGGCGGGGAATGCGCATGGCGGGCGCGATCCGGGTGGCCGAGGCCGAATCGGGGCCGTGGTGCTTCACGAAACCCGTGGGCGCGGGGGTGGCATGCGGCGTGTGGGCGGGGCGCGGCGGGTGCCCGGATGCGCCGGAATCACGCGCCCGGCGGCCGGGCATCCAGGCGTTCCGGCGGCTGGGCGGCTGGGCGGATCGGCGGCTGGGCGGATCGGCGGCCGGGGGCGGATCGGCGGAATCCCCGGGGCCTATCCCTGACGGGCGAGTTCCTGGGCCCTGCGCAGCCGCTCGCGGCTGTTGGCCAGGTGGGTGCGCATGGCGGCCCGGGCCGCGTCGGGGTCCTTGCGGGCGATGGCGCTATAGATGTCCTCGTGCTCGAGGTGGACCCGATGCAGGTAGCTGCTGCGGTCGTCCTCGGCCAGGGCGGCCGAGTTGATGCGGGTGCGTGGGATGATGGCCTTGCCGAGCTGCTTGAGGATGTCGTGGAAATAGCGGTTGCCCGTGGCCGTGGCCACGAGCAGGTGGAACGCGACGTCGGACACGACGGCGTTGCCGGTCTTTTTCTGGATGTGCTGGGCGAACTCGTCGAGGATGCCCCGTAGCTGCTGCACGTGGGCGTCGGTGCGCCGCTGGGCGGCGAGGCCGGCGGCCTCGGTCTCGAGGCTGATGCGCAGCTCGAGGATCGCCATGACGTCGAGCATCGTGAGGATGTCCTCGGCGTTGATGCGCAGGTGCCGCTCGCTCTGGGGATCGAGCAGGAAGGTGCCGATGCCGTGCCGCGTCTCGACCAGGCCGGCCGCCTGCAGCCGCGAAATCGCCTCGCGGATCACCGTGCGGCTGACGCCGAACGCCTCCATCAGCTCGGACTCGGTAGGGAGTTTTTCGCCGACGTGGAATTCGCCGTTGCGGATGCGCTCGGACAGCGCGGCCACGACGTTCTTGGTGAGGTTGCGCGAGCGGCGCTCGGGGATGGCGGTGGAGGTCGGAGTCATGTGTTTTCTGTCTGGATCGAGACCATGCGTTCATCATACTGCATCCCCACTTTCAAAATAAGATGTATGACAACAAGAAGTGGTCGTACAACAATTGCATCACTAGGGGTTTTCCCGCGGCAGGCGTATTCGGATTCGCCAGTGCCTGCTTCGATTCACCAGTGTCCGGCCTGCCGCCGCCTGATCCGGATTGCCCCCGAACCGAGGCAGTTGTAAGATGACTCACGGGCTGAGGACGAACCGTCCCTACGCCTCTAATGCAGGAGCGGAGTGCCGCTCTATTTATATGATGACGTATAACACTGAGGACCGCCGACGTGCCCGCCGCAAGCCCTTCGATCAAGATTCCGCGCAGCATCCGCATGCACGAGGACGACAACGTCGCCATCGTGGCCAACGAGCGCGGCCTGCCCGCCGGCGCCCGCTTCGAGTCGGGCCTGGCCCTGCGCGAGCACGTGCCCCAGGGGCACAAGGTGGCGCTGGCCGACATCGCCGAGGGCGCGCCCATCCTGCGCTACGGGGTGGTCATCGGCCACGCCGCGCGCGACCTGCCGGCCGGTAGCTGGGTGCACGAGGGCGTGATGCGCATGCCCGAGGCCCCGGGGCTGGAGGGCCTGCCGGTGGGGACCGCATTGCGCCCGGCGGAACCCCCGCTGGAAGGCTATACCTTCGAGGGCTACCGCAACCCCGATGGCTCGGTCGGCACGCGCAACATCCTCGCCATATCGACCACGGTGCAATGCGTGGCCGGCGTCGTCGAGTACGCCCTGGAGCGCATCCGCAAGGAACTGCTGCCGCGCTATCCCAATGTGGACGGCGTGGTGGCCCTGCGCCACGGCTACGGCTGTGGCGTGGCCATCGACGCGCCGGGCGCTTCCGTGCCGGTGCGCACCCTGCGCAACATCGCGCGCAATCCGAATTTCGGCGGCGAGGTGATGCTGGTCAGCCTGGGCTGCGAGAAACTGCAGCCCGAGCGCCTGATGCCCGACCGCTTCCGGCGCGACGAGACCGGCAGCGCCGACCTCGTGCGCCTGCAGGACGAGGAGCACGTCGGTTTCCAGGCCATGATCGATTCCATCGTCGAGATGGCGGACGGGCACCTGCGGCGGCTGGACCGGCGTCGCCGCGAGACCTGTCCGGCCTCGGAACTGGTCGTGGGCATGCAATGCGGCGGCAGCGACGCGTTCTCGGGCGTGACCGCCAATCCGGCCCTCGGCGCCGCCGCCGACCTGCTGGTGCGCGCGGGCGCGACGGTGATGTTCTCGGAGGTCACCGAAGTGCGCGACGGGATCGGCCAGCTCACGGCGCGCGCCGCGACGCCCGAGGTGGCGCAGGCGCTGGTGCGCGAGATGGAGTGGTACGACCGCTACCTGCGCGGCGGCCAGGCCGATCGCAGCGCCAACACCACCCCCGGCAACAAGCGCGGCGGGCTGTCGAACATCGTCGAAAAGGCCATGGGTTCCATCGTCAAGTCGGGCAGCACCCCGATCCAGAGCGTGATCGGCCCCGGCGAGCGCGTCGAGGGCAAGGGGCTGGTCTACGCGGCGACGCCGGCGGGGGACTTCGTCTGCGGCACCCTGCAGCTCGCCGCCGGCATGAACGTGCATGTCTTCACCACCGGCCGCGGCACGCCGTACGGCCTGGCCGAGGTGCCGGTGATCAAGGTCGCGACGCGCTCGGAGCTGGCGCGGCGCTGGCATGACCTGATGGACGTCGACGCCGGGCGCATCGCCACCGGCGAGGCGACGATCGAGGAACTGGGCTGGGAGGTCTTCCGCCTGATCCTGGACGTGGCCAGCGGCCGCCGCACCTGGGCCGAGCACTGGGGCATCGCCAACGATCTGGTGCTGTTCAATCCCGGCCCCGTGACCTGAGGAGGCGCGGACCCGGACCGCGGCCGCGCCGCACCGGCCTCCCGCCGGCCTCAGAACCTTGGCGCCTTGCCGCTCCAGTCGGGCCGGTACTTGCGCATCTGCGCGCTGTCGTCGCGGGTGCGGATGCCGCATTCCAGGTACTGGCGGTGCAGCCGCGCCAGCACCTCCTGGTCGACCTCGACGCCCAGCCCCGGCGCGTCCGTGACGCGCACCGATCCATCCTCGAAGGGGATGCGGCCGCCCACGAGGATCTCCTCGTCGTCGGGGAGCCAGGGATAGTGGGTGTCGCAGGCGTAGCTCAGCGTGGGCACGCTGGCGGCCAGGTGGGTCATCGCCATCAGGCTGATGCCCAGGTGCGAATTCGAATGCATGGACAGGCCCAGGCCAAAGACCTCGCACATGCGCGCCAGCAGTTGCGTGTCGCGCAGGCCGCCCCAGTAGTGGTGGTCGGACAGAATGATCTGCACGCCGTTGACGTGGACGTTCTTGCGGAACTGCTCGAGGTCGGTGACCACCATGTTGGTGGCCAGGGGCAGGCCGCTCGCGCGGTGCAGCTCGGCCATGTTCTCCATCGTGGGGCTGGGATCCTCGTAGTATTCGAGGTAACCGTCGAGCTTCTTGCCCATTTCGAGGGCGGTCTGCAAGGACCAGTTGCCGTTCGGATCGATGCGCAGGGGGGTGCCGGGAAACCGCTGGCGCAGCGCCTTGATGCATTCCACCTCGAGGTCGGGCTCGAGCACGCCGCCCTTGAGCTTGATGCTCTGGAAGCCATAGCGGCCGATCATCGTCTGTGCCTGCTCGACGAGCTGGGCGGGGGTCAGGGTCTCGCCCCAGGGATCGTCAGGGTAGTCCGGCCCGGTGTCGATGTGGCGCGCATACTTGAAGAACAGATACGCGCTGAAGGGCACGGTCTCGCGCACCGCGCCGCCCAGCAGCGCCACCAGGGGCATGCCCAGGTAGCGCGCCTGCATGTCCAGCAGCGCGACCTCCAGGGCGGAGTACAGTTTCTGGACGTTCTTTTTGGGATCGGTGCCGGGGGCCAGCAGGTACTCGGTGTTGCCGCTGATCCTCGTCGAGGCCACGGCCTTGCGCACGCGCTCGCGCAGGCCGTTCAGGTCGAAGGGATCCAGGCCGGCCAGCGACGGCCGCAGGGCCTCGAGCAGCTCGATCACCGGGGCATCCCCGTAGGTCTCGCCCAGCCCGATGTGGCCGGTGTCGCTTTCGAGCTCGATGATGGTGCGCAGCGCGAACGGCTCGTGGATCCCGGCCGCGTTCAGCAGCGGGGGATCGCGGAAGGCGATCGGCGTGATCTTGATGGTCTTGAGTTTCATGGGATTTTTCCAGGGGAGTGACTTATGTTGTCGTATAACATGAATGAATTTAGGGGAAACCATGAGAAGGCAGCTACTAGGGAATTCACCTAGCAAAACTTCATCATCGGAAAAAATAACAATAAAAATCAATATATTGGATCGAAAATCACCATCGACCGTCCACATCTGAAAATCACGAAAACCGCCTCCGGATCATTGTCAAATTCCCCCTCCTAGTTATATGATGACTTATGAAGACGTTGGCCCGAGCGGGGCCGCGGACTCATCGTGCATCACGCGATCCAGCAACGCTTACCTGAAAGAGCAAGGAGACACACATGAACGCAATCAAGAGCGGCCGCCCGGGCCGGCTGCGCGCCCTCGCATGCGCGCTGGCGGTGGGCTGCGCCGCGGCGGCCGCGCAGGCGGCGCCGGTGGACATCAATGTGGTCGACGTGGCCGGGAACCTGGCCCTGACCCAGAAGGCCATGGAGAATTTCCGCGACGAGAATCCCGGCCTGGTCGGCCAGATGACGTTCACGAAAGCGCCCTCGCCGCAATTGCCGGGCAAGATCAAGGCCATGCAGAACGCCGGCCGCTCGGACATCGACCTGGTCCTGACCGGGACGGACGCCCTGGCCGCCGGGATCGAGCAGAACCTCTGGCTGCGCCTGTTTCCCGAGCACGAGGCCGAGTTCAAGGACATCCTGACCAAATACGACCGGGGCCCGGCCAGGATGCAGGAACTGGCGCAAGGCTATGGCCTCGAGGTGACCTTCATGCCCGCCGGCCCCTTCCTGGAATACAACCCGGCCAAGGTGAGCAATCCGCCCAAGACGCCCGCCGAATTGCTGGCCTGGTGCCAGGCGAATCCCAACAAGTTCCTCTATGCGCGCCCGGCCAATTCCGGCCCCGGCCGCACCTTCCTGATGGGCCTGCCCTACCTGCTGGGCGACAAGGATCCCTACGATCCGGTCAATGGCTGGGACAAGACCTGGGACTACCTCAAGAAGCTCAACGACTGCGTGCCCTACTATCCGGGCGGCACCGGGGCGGTCATGAAGGAACTGGGCGAGGGCAGCCGCGACATGACGGTGACCGTCACCGGCTGGGACATCAATCCGCGCGCCCTGGGCGTGGTGCCGGCCGACTTCAAGATCCAGGCCTTCGACGGCTTCACCTGGGTGAACGACGCCCACTACATGGTGATCCCCAAGGGGGTGTCCGAGGAAAAGCGCCAGGTCCTGTTCAAGCTGCTCAAGTACATGATGGAGCCCAAGCAGCAAGCCATGACCTATGACGCGGGCTACTTCTATCCCGGCCCCGCGATCCGCGACGTGCCGCTGTCGGCGGCGCCCAAGGAAAGCCAGGAAATCATCGAAAAGTTCGGCCGCCCCGAGTATGCTGACCTGATCGCCCGCCGCCCGCACGCGGTCCCGCTGGATCCCAAGACCATGGTCGAGGCGTTCCGCAAGTGGGATACCGAGGTCGGCGCGCTCAAGAAGTAAGCGCGGCACGCGCGACCGGCGCGGTGCGGACGGATGGCCGTCCGCGCCGCGTCCCCGGGGCCTGGTGTCCGCCGGTCCCGGAATCCATTGGATAGACACGACATGAATCAGAATTTCCAGCAACTGCGCCTGGAGTCCGTGGGCCGCAGCTTCGAGACGGCCTCCGGCGGCGCGGTGGCCGCCCTGCGCGACCTGGACCTGACCATCCGGCGCGGCGAATTCATCGCGCTGCTCGGGCCCTCGGGCTGCGGCAAATCGACCGCCCTCAACTGCCTGGCGGGCCTGACGACCCTGACCTCGGGGGCGATATGGCTGGACGAGACGCGCATCGACGTGCTGCCGTCCGAGCGCCGCGGCTTCGGCATGGTCTTCCAGAACTACGCGCTGTTCCCGCACATGAGCGTGCTGGACAACGTGGGGTTCGGCCTGCGCATGCGCCGGGTGCCCAAGGCCGAGATCGAGCGCCGGGCCCGCGAGGCCCTGCAGCTCGTGCAGCTCATCGGCCATGAAAACAAATTGCCCGGGCAGTTGTCGGGCGGGCAGCAGCAGCGCGTGGCCATCGCCCGCGCCATCGTGATCGAGCCCCCCGTCATCCTCATGGACGAGCCCCTGTCCAACCTGGACGCCAAGCTGCGCATCGAGATGCGCGCCGAGATCCGCCGGATCCATACCCAGCTCGAGCGCGCCACCATCTACGTGACCCACGACCAGGACGAGGCCCTGTCCATGGCCGACCGCATCGTGGTGATGCGCGCCGGCACCGTGCAGCAGGTCGGCACGCCGCGCGAGGTCTATGGCCGGCCGCGCAACCTGCACGTGGCGCGCTTCATGGGCTACCGCAACGTGCTGCCGTTTCGCGTCGTCGGCCAGGAGGGCGAGCGCATCGCCATGGACCGCGAAGGCGTGCGCCTGGCGGGCCAGGCCCTCGCGGTCGGCGAGGGGCAGCGCGAGGTCTCCGTGGCGATGCGCCCGGACGATTTCGAGCTGGCCGGCGATGCCGGCGACAACACCTTCGAGGCCACCGTGCGCACCGTCGAGTTCGGCGGCCGCGACTCGTTGCTGTTCGTCTCCTCGGTCCTGGGCGACCTGTATGTGCGCCTGCCCGGCGCCCTCGAGCCCGGCGACCGGGTGCGCCTGCGGATTCCCGCCGAGCGCGCGCTGGCCTACGCGGAGGCGGCATGAGCACCGGCGCGCTCCTCCTGAAGCCCCCGCGCGACCGGCGCGGCTGGCTGGTGGCGCCGGCGGTCCTGCTCCTGCTGGCGCTGTTCATCTATCCCTTCATCTATGGCGTGGTGATCTCGTTCCAGCCGCTGGAGGACCCCAGCCCCTGGTACAACTACGTGCATTTCTTCACCGAGCCCTCGCAGTGGAACACGCTGTGGGTGACGCTCAAGCTGGCGGTCCCCGCCACGATCATCAACGTGGGCGTGTCCGTGCCGGTGGCCTTCGCGCTGCGCCGCAATACGCCGGCGCAGCGCCTCGTCACCACCCTGCTGGTGATCCCGATCACTCTGGGCACCGTGCTGATCGCCGACGGCATGCTGACCTTCTACGGCCCCTCGGGCTGGTTTCCCCAGGTGCTGCAAGGGTTGCACCTGTACATGGACGAGGTGCGGCTGACGCACAATTTCTGGGGCGTGCTGATCTCGCTGGTGATCTCGGGCTTTCCGTTCGCCTTCCTGCTGACGCTCTCGTACATCTCGGGCATCGACCCGACCCTGGCGAGCGCGGCGGGCACGCTGGGCGCGAGCCCGTGGAACCAGTTCCGCCTGATCTATTTCCCCTTGCTGGTGCCGGGGCTGACCATGGCGGCCGCGCTGTCCTTCGTGCAGGCGTTCGCCGTGTTCCCGTCCGCGATCCTGCTGGGCGCGCCGGCGGGGCCCACGCGGGTGATCTCCATCGCGGCCTATGAGGCCGCATTCGAACAATACGACTATGGCCTGGCCTCGGCGATCGCGATCGTCATGGGCTTCGCCCAGTTGCTGATCGTCGCGGCGATGTTCATGTTCCGGCGGGCCTTCTACAGCGGCCCGACCACCGGAGGCAAGGGATGAGCACGGCCGGGCAGGCCCTGAAAGATCGCGCCGCGGACACGGGCGCGCCGGGCAAGGGGGAAACGATGACACGAGACACGACGAAAAACGCGGGCCGCCTGGGGGGCGGACCAGGGTGGGGCAGGCTGTGGCGGTTCACGGTCTGGTCCGTGATGGGGTTCTTTCTGCTGAACGTGGTCTTCATGATCGCGACGGTGGCCGTCAACTCCGTGGCCACACGCTGGTTCGGCACGCCCTTGCCCGAGGGCATGACGCTGCAGTGGTATGGCCGCGCCTGGGATGAATTCCAGCTCGCCCACGTGCTGTGGGTGACGATCCAGGTGGTGGTGTCGGTGGTGTTCCTGTCCATCGTCCTGGGCGTGCCCGCGGCCTACGGGCTGGCGCGCGCGCGGTTCCCGGGCAAGCGCCTGGTGATGCTGCTGGTCCTGCTGCCCATGATGGTGCCGCCGGTGACCTACGGCATCCCGATGGCCACCGCCATGTACCAGCTCGGCATCGGCGGGACGCTGGCGGGCGTGATCCTGTCCAACCTGGTGCCCGCGCTGCCTTTCGTGATCCTGGTGATGACGCCGTTCATCGAGCAGATCGATCCGGGCCTGGAGTCCGCCGCGCGGATCTTCGGCGCCAATACCGCCCAGTACTTCCGCCACGTGCTGCTGCCCCTGCTGGTGCCGGGGATGCTGGCGGCGGGGCTGCTGGTGCTGGTGCGCACCATCGGCATGTTCGAGCTGACCTTCTTCACCGCGGGGCCGTCCTCCCAGACGCTGGTCGTGGCCCTGTACTACGCCGTGTTCTCGACCGGGGTGCGTGCGCCGCAGGCGATCGACGCCATGGCGATGATCTACATGGCGATCACGCTGGTGTGGGTGCTGATCGCCCTGCGCTATGTCAGCCCGACCCAGCTCGTCAGCCGCGTCAAGGAGGCGCCGCGTGAGGCCTGAGCGGCGCCGCGTCCAGCCGGCGAGGGCATGACGCCCGGCTGGATGGACGCCCGGCCGGGCGCCTGCATCCGCCTGGCCCGCGGGCCGCACTCGGCCGTGGTCGCGCCCGCCGCGGGCGGCCGCATCCTGAGGCTGTCCAGCGACACGCCGTCGGGGCGGCGCGAGTGGGTGGTGCCCATCGAGGCCGAGGGCTGGCCGGCGGACGCCTGGCCCAAGGGGGGAATCTTTCCGCTGGCGCCGTTCTCCAACCGCATCCGGGACGGCGTGCTGCATTGGCGGGGGCGCAGCCTGCGCCTGGAACGGTATCCCGGGCAGGCGCACGCCCTGCACGGCCATGCCCAGGCCGGCTGCTGGCGGCTGCGGGACGTCGGCGACGACCACGTCGCCATGCGCTATGATCACCCACCCGGCGCGGCCGGCTGGCCCTGGGCCTGGCGCCTGGACCAGGACGTCCGCCTCTCGGACGCCGGGCTGGAGGTGAGGCTGGTGCTCGCCAACCGCTCGGACGAGCCGATGCCTGCGGGCCTGGGCCTGCACCCGTACTTCACCGCCGCGCGGGCCCGCCTCGAGGCCTCCGTCCTCTGGGAGCACGAGGAGGAACTCGCCTCGCGGCCGCGTCCCAACGCCGCTTCCGCCTGGGAGCGCGGAACCGATACCTGGACCGCCTTCCTCGCCGGCTGGAACGGGACTTGCCGTCTCGATTGGGACGAGGGGCCGGGATTGCGGATCGACGCCGACCTGGACCATGTGGTGCTGCACGCGCCCCAGGGCCGCTACCTGTGCGTCGAGCCCGTGAGCCACGTCTGCGACGCCTTCAACCTCGCCGCCGCGGGGGCCGAAGGCACTGGCCTGCGGGTCCTGGACCCGGGCGGGACGTTGCGGGCGCGGATCGCGTTTTCCTGGCTCCCGGACGGCCTCCGGAAGGGGAACTTTCCGGCGGTGCCGTAGTCCCATGAACCATAGTCCGGGGAATTAGCACTCTCCACCATAGAGTGCTAACATATCCCTGGGGAATCTCCCTTCCGAGGACCATCCGAACATGAGCAATTCTTCGCAGTCCCTGGCACTCGCGCCGGCCAATCTGGCTGTGGCGATTTCCAATCCGGGTGCGTTGGGCACGATCGAGGCGTACATCAACGCCGTCAACCGCCTGCCGATGCTCAGTGCCGAGCAAGAGGCCGACCTGGGCCGCCGCCTGCGCGACCAGGACGACCTGGACGCCGCCCGGCAACTGGTGATGTCGCACCTGCGGCTGGTCGTGTCGGTCGCCCGCCAATACCTTGGGTATGGCCTGGCGCACGCCGACCTCATCCAAGAGGGCAACATCGGCCTGATGAAGGCCGTGCGGCGCTTCGACCCCGACCGGGGCGTGCGCCTGGTGTCCTTCGCGGTCCACTGGATCCGCGCCGAGATCCACGAGTACGTCGTGCGCAACTGGCGCCTGGTCAAGGTGGCCACCACCAAGGCCCAGCGCAAGCTGTTCTTCAACCTGCGCCG
>JBIQHJ010000096.1:0-5237 GCA_044508625.1 Alcaligenaceae bacterium | reverse complement strand
CTGGTTGCGGGGACAGGATTTGAACCTGTGACCTTCGGGTTATGAGCCCGACGAGCTGCCAGACTGCTCCACCCCGCGTCTGGAAAAGAGAATAATAGCAAGTATTGAGGAACCAAGCAAGTATGCGAGCAACAAGGGCGAGTTCAAGATAAAATGACGGATACCGAAGTCTTGCGTGTACTCGAAGCAGCGCTGTTGTGCGCGGACGAGCCCCTGACGGTGCCCGACCTGCGCAAGCTCTTTGAGGATGCGATCGAGGGCGACGATATCCGCCGCCACCTCGCGACCCTGCAGATGGACTGGCGGGAACGCGGCCTCGAGCTGATCCAGCTCGCCGGCGGATGGCGATTCCAGAGCCGCCCCGACATGCAGCGCTACCTGGGCCGGCTCAACCCCGAGAAACCTCCGCGCTATTCGCGCGCCGTGCTCGAGACCCTGGCGATCATCGCGTGGCGCCAGCCGGTGACGCGCGGCGACATCGAGGACGTCCGCGGGGTCACGGTCTCCGCGCAGATCATCCGCACCCTCGAGGAACGCGGCTGGATCGAGGTCCTCGGGCACCGCGACGCGCCCGGGCGCCCGGCGCTGTTCGGCACGACCCGGCGCTTCCTGGACGACCTGGGCCTGCGGGCGCTCGACGAGCTGCCGGCGCTCGATCCCGACCAGGCCGAGGAGGCCCTGAGCGCCCTCGACCTCGAGCCCGACGCGCCCGCCGCCGCGCAAGCGCCGGAGGGCGGGCCTGCGGACGCAGCGGCGGGGGCGGAGACGCCAAGGGACGCGGGCGCCCCGGCCGGCGAGGACGCGCCGACGGGCACGGAGCCATCGGCCGAGGCGGATGCCCCGGTCGACTCGGATGCCCCGGCCGAGGCCCCCGCGCGGACCGAGGAATCCACCCCGGCGCAGGCCGGGTGAGCCGGCCCGCCGGCGTACCGATCACCCGAATCATCACGACTATCACAACTTGAACGACTTGAATCAATCGATGGAATTGCAATCGAAGGAGCCCCTGGAGCCCATGACCTCAGACACCGAAGCGATGCCGAAGCCGGATCGTGACCCATCCTCGCCGACGCCCGCCCCGGAGTCCGGCAAGGCCAAGGACGCGGCCGGCGCTCCCCAGCGCCAGCGCGGCCGCAAGCTGCGCACCCCCTTCCGCCGCCGGCGCGGCGACGCCGAGGCGGCCGCCGAATCCGGCCGGGCGCCCGCGGATGCGGCACCCGTGGTGGACGAGGGATCCCACGAGGAGGCGGCCCGCGCGCTGTCCTATCTCGAGCGCAGCACCCGGACCGCGCAGCGCCTGGACAAATACCTCAACAGCGACGTCCTGCAGCCCAAGCTGCACAAGGTCCTGGCCGATGCGGGCATCGGATCGCGGCGCGACATGGAGGAGCTCATCATCGCGGGCCGCGTGTCGGTCAACGGCGAGCCGGCCCACATCGGCCAGCGCATCGGCCCGGACGACAAGGTGCGCGTCAACGGCAAGCCCGTCAGCCGGCCCAAGGCGAACAAGCCGCCGCGCGTCATCCTCTACCACAAGCCGGCCGGCGAGATCGTCAGCCATGACGATCCCGAGGGCCGCGCCACCGTATTCGCCCGCCTGCCCAAGATCCGCGCCGGCAAGTGGCTGTCGGTCGGCCGCCTGGACCTCAACACCGAGGGGCTGCTGATCCTGACCACCTCGGGAGACCTCGCCAACCGCCTGTCCCATCCCCGCTACGGGGCCGAGCGCGAATACGCGGTGCGCATCCTCGGCGAACTGAGTCCCGAACAGCAGGAGGCCCTCACCGCGGGCGTCCAGCTCGAGGACGGCGTGGCGCAGTTCGGCAGCCTCGAATTCCTGGGCGGCGAGGGCAGCAACCGCTGGTACCGCGTGACCCTGAGCGAGGGCCGCAACCGCGAGGTCCGCCGGATGTTCGAATCGCAGGGGGTGACGGTCAGCCGCCTGATCCGCACCCGCTTCGGCGACGTGGTCCTGCCGCCGGAGCTGCGCCGCGGTCGCTGGGAGGAGCTCGATGCCCAGATGGTCGGCGCCCTCATGCTGCGCCTGGGCCTGATCCGCGATGCCTCGGACGACGCCGGCCAGCAGCAGGAGCGCCAGCCGCTCTCGCACGCCAGCGCGCTGCCGCCGGGTTTCGGGACGCCGGGCCAGAACGGCCAGCACGGCGCGCGCCTCAATCGCCGCGGCCGCGTCTCGGGCGGGCGCCCGGGCGGCCTCGACCCCTTCACGCCGGGCCTGATGATCAGCGGCGGCCTGGCCAACGGCCACCCGGACGGCAACAAGGCCAAGCCCGGGCCGAAAGGCGGGCCCGGCCGCAAGAAAAACCCCAAGGCCGCCCAGGGCGCGCCGGGCGCGGCCAAGCACGGGCCGGCGGCGGGCGGGCGCAAGCGCCCCGCCAAGGCGTCGGGCCCGGGCGCGGGGCCCAAGGCGCCGGGTTCGGCCACGGGCGCGGGTCCCAAGGCCGCGCGCAAGCCGGCGGCGAGCCGCGGGCCCAAGGCGCGCGGAGGGGCCCAGGGCGAGCGCCAGCCCAGCGGCGCGCACGCCCATGAATCGCAGCTCGGGCGGCTGGGCAGGCGGTGAACGAAAACTGCTGTAGCCGGCCGCTATTCTGTTATAATGTAAGGCTTTACAGCCCTTTTGGGATTTATCCGATGGGGATGTAATTCGGGCTTGCAGCCCTTTTGTGGCTGTCATTTTCCCCGGCCTGCCCGGGCTTGCCTCCTGGCGGGTCCTGGGCCGGCGTGGCCTTCGGCCGCAGGGGCTTATAAAAGGGCTGGCCGGACAGCCCCTTTTTTTTGGAATTTATGGCGGATATCTTTGCGATCACCCAGCAGGCGATACTGGGACTCGATATGGAACTGGTGGACGTCGAGCGCGCCCCGCTGGGTTTGCTGCGCGTCGTCATCGATCGCCCCGAGGGCGTGCGCATCGAGGATTGCGAACAGGTGTCCCGGCAATTGTCCCGCGTGTTCGAGGTCGAGGGCATCGACTACAAGCGCCTCGAGGTCAGCTCGCCCGGCGTCGACCGGCCCCTGCGCCGACTGGCCGACTATGTGCGGTTCGCCGGACAGCGCGTCGAGCTGCGCCTGCGCGAGCCGGTCGACGGCCGCAAGGTCTACACCGGCATCCTGCGCGCGTCGGATGCCGCCGAGCCCGCCCTGAGCCTCGAGTACGAGCCCCATCCGGGCGAGTCGCGGGTGCTGGAGTTTTCTTTTGACGATGTGGATCGGGCCAAGCTGGATCCGGTTCTTGATTTCAAAGGTAAAAAGCGATGAGTCGCGAAATTCTTCTGCTGGTCGACGCCCTCGCG
Organism: Alcaligenaceae bacterium; assembly: GCA_044508625.1. Taxonomy (GTDB): domain Bacteria; phylum Pseudomonadota; class Gammaproteobacteria; order Burkholderiales; family Burkholderiaceae_B; genus Castellaniella. The sequence goes on along the minus strand of JBIQHJ010000096.1, from coordinate 1,929 downwards.
CGTGAAAAGAACGTCGAGCGCGAGGTCGTGTTCGGCGCCCTCGAGAGCGCCCTGGCATCGGCCATGAAAAAGCGCTTCAAAGAAGACGCCGACATTCGCGTATCCATCGATCGCCAGACCGGCGAGCACGAGGGGTTCCGCCGCTGGCTGGTGGTGCCCGACGAGGCCGGCCTCCAGGAACCCGACCAGCAAGAGCTCCTCTCCGAGGCGCAAGAGATCGTGCCGGGCATCAAAGAGGGCGAGTACATCGAGCAGCCCCTCGAGCCCGTCGAGTTCGGCCGGATCGGCGCGCAGGCGGCCAAGCAGGCCATCCTGCAAAAGATCCGCGACGCCGAGCGCGAGCAGGTGCTCAACGACTTCCTGGACCGGGGCGAGACCATCGTGTCGGGCACGGTCAAGCGCCTGGACAAGGGCGACGCCATCATCGAGATCGGCAAGGTCGAGGCCCGGCTGCCGCGCACCGAGATGATTCCCAAGGAAAACATCCGTGCCGGCGACCGCGTGCGCGCCTGGGTGATGAAGGTCGACTACGCCGCCCGCGGCCAGCAGGTCATCCTCTCGCGCACCGCGCCGGAATTCATCCGCGAGCTGTTCGAGAACGAGGTCCCCGAGATCGAGCAGGGCCTGCTCGAGATCAAGGCGGCGGCTCGCGACCCGGGCGTGCGCGCCAAGATCGCCGTCGTGGCCTACGACAAGCGCATCGACCCGATCGGCACCTGCGTGGGCATGCGCGGCTCGCGCGTCACCGCCGTGCGCAACGAGCTCGGCGGCGAGCAGGTCGACATCGTGCTGTGGTCCGACGATCCGGCCGAATTCGTCATCGGCGCGCTGGCGCCCGCGCACGTGGTGTCCATCCTGGTCGACGAGGACAAGCACGCCATGGACGTGGTCGTCGACGAGGAAAACCTGCCCAAGGCGATCGGCGCGCGCGGGCAGAACGTGCGCCTGGCCTCCGAGCTCACGGGCTGGCAGATCAACATCATGACGCCCGAGGAAAGCCAGAATCGCCAGGAGCAAGAGCGCTCCACGCTGCGGCACACCTTCATCTCCAAGCTGGACGTGGACGAGGAGGTGGCCGACATCCTGATCGACGAGGGCTTCACCGGCCTCGAGGAGGTCGCCTACGTGCCGATGCAGGAACTGCTCGAGATCGAGGCCTTCGACGAGGACACGGTCAACGAGCTGCGTGCGCGTGCGCGCAACGCCTTGCTGACCGAGGCCATCGCCCACGAGGAACGCGTGCAGACCGCGCGCGACCTGCTCGAGATCAAGGGCATGGATGCCGCGCTGGTGGCCAGGCTGGCCGAGCACGGCATCACGACGCTGGACGACCTGGCGGAGCTTGCCGCCGACGAGCTGGCGGAAATGACGGATCTGTCGCAGGACGTCGCCAGCGACATGATCATGCAGGCGAGGGCGCACTGGTTCGAGGACGAGGCCTGATTTCCGGGCGGCCGTCCACCTTGCGCCATTGTCTGAAATAGTAGTGATAAAGAGAGAGTCGAATGCCGAGTAACACCGTCGCTCAGTTTGCCGAAGAGCTGAACATGCCCGCCAACGTGCTGCTGGAACAATTCCGTTCGGCTGGCGTCGAGCTCGAATCGGTGGATGCCGGCGTGACCGACGCGGACAAGGCCGCCTTGCTCGAGGCCTTGCAGCGCTCGCACGGCACCAGCCAGGGCAAGAAGCTCACCTTGACCCGCCGCCAGACCAGCGAGATCCATCAGGCCGATGGCTCGGGGCGCTCGCGCACCATCCAGGTTGAGGTCCGTAAAAAGCGCGTCTTCGTCAAGCGCGATCCGGCCGAGCTGGTCGAAGCCGCCCGCGCCGAAGGCGCCGCGCCCGCGACCGCCCCGGCGGCACCGGCGGCCCCGGCGCCGGCCCAGGCCGCGGCCCCGGCGGCCGCTCCGGCCGCGGCGCAGGCCCAGG
>JBIQHJ010000095.1:0-5294 GCA_044508625.1 Alcaligenaceae bacterium | reverse complement strand
GGATGCGCCGACTCAGCCGTTCGGTCTTCAGCGTGGAGAAGACGCTCTCCATGGCGGCATTATCCCAGCAGTCCCCTCGCTTGCTCATGCTGCACACGATCCCGGCTTCGGCCAACAGCATCTGGAACTGCTCGCTGGTGTACTGGCTGCCTTGATCGGAGTGGTGCAGGACTTCGCGCGGTCGGCCGCGCCGATGCAACGCCATCATGAGTGCGTCAGTCACCAGTTGCAAGGTCATGGTGGCCTGCATGGACCAGCCGACGATACGCCGCGAGTACAAGTCCATGACCGCGGCGACGTAGAGCCAGCCCTCTGCCGTCCAGACGTAGGTAAAGTCGGCTACCCATTTCTGGTTCGGCGCACTGGCCGTAAAGTCGCGATCCAGCACGTTGGCGGCAATGGCATGGGCCGCCCTGGGGCCGGTATCGGACGGATGACGACGACGCTTGGCCCGGGCCACGATGTTTGCGTGGCGCATCAGACGTGCCACGCGATGCCTGCCGCAGTGCTCGCCCCAGGCGCGCAGATCCCGCCATACCCGGGGGCTGCCGTACGTCCGGTCACTGGCCAGGAAGCCTTCGCCAGCTCTCGGCGCAACTGCTCGATCTCCTGCTGCTGTGCGCTCTTGAGCGGCTTGCCAGGCGCGGGCTCCCACGTGCCGCCGCGCATCTGCCCCACCCACCGCCGCAGAACGCTGGGGTCCAGCCCCAGGTCCTGCGCAATACGCGACACGTTGGTGCCGGGCTGCTCAGCCATCAGGAAGTTCATATTCCTATGTTTTCGATCACTCAGAGTGATCGTTTCCTCGAAAAAATAAACCTGACGCGACCCGGCAAAGACCGATCCAAAGCAAGCCATGATGCGGCCCTCCTACGCAATCGCGCTCAACGCCGGCACGGTCACGTTCTCCGGCATCAGCTTCGGCACGTAGGCCTGTCCGCCGCCCCAGGCATCGACCAAGTGCGCCCACTCTTGCTGCATGTGGCACCGCTGCCCGGCGTACTCGGCCTTGTTGCAGACCGAACGCGAGGAACGCCCTTCCCCATGCGCCAAGCACTTCTCGATCCAGTCGCGGTTGAAGCCGATTTTCGCCTGGCGCGACAGATAGACCACATGCGGATTGCGCCCCTTCATCCGCTGCTTCGGGATCGTCCACGTCGCGTTCTCGAAATTGACCTCATCCCAGGTGGCTTGGATCAGCTCGCCCTTGCGCACCAGCGTCAGCAGGATCAGGCGCAGCGCCAGCTTGATGGTCGGGTAGGTCGCCACCGCCTCCAACTGCTGCACCATCAGCCGGATTTCCAGCAGCGGCAGGGCGCGATCCTTCGGCACGAAGAAGGCGATCGAGGACGGCCCCACGCTGTCGGCGAGGTTGACGGTATTTGCGGGCGATACCGTCACGCACATCCCACTCGGTCAGAAATTTTATAAATCAATAACTTAGGATTCAGATTGCGCAGTGCTGTGTCGGTCAGCATCGAGGTTTACCTCCTGTTTGGCGACGGCTTTTACCATCAGGGACCAGGAGACCCACTGAGACCCGGAAAGCCGCATAAAACAAGCATTCCCGAGAAGGCTTTTACCGTCAAAGACGATAAAAGTCTGAACAGTGAACGAGAGCGTCTTAATCCGGCCTCGATTTTTACCGTCGGCTCTACCGCCAACTTTTTCTGCTGGACGGCGAGAGCCACCGATAGATGCCGTGACGTACTTCCCCAACGAATCAATACGTTACGTCGATTTTTCGATAGCTGGCGATAGTCCTCGAAGGACCTAAATTCACTCCCACTCAATCGTCGCCGGCGGCTTGCTCGACACGTCGTACGTCACCCGGTTGATCCCGCGCACCTCATTGATGATCCGAGACGACACGCGCTTCAATAGCGAATAAGGCAGTTCCGCCCAATCGGCCGTCATGAAGTCCGAGGTCTGCACGGCGCGCAGGGCGACCACGTAGTCGTAGGTGCGGCCGTCGCCCATCACGCCGACGGATTTCACCGGCAGGAAGACGGCGAAGGCCTGGGAGGTGAGGTCGTACCAGCTCTTGCCGCTGTTGGGCTCGATGGTGGAGCGCAGCTCCTGGATGAAGATGTCGTCGGCGCGGCGCAGCAGGTCGGCGTATTCCTGCTTGACTTCGCCGAGGATGCGCACGCCCAGGCCGGGGCCGGGGAATGGGTGGCGGTACACCATGGCGGGCGGCAGGCCCAGGGCGACGCCGAGCTTGCGGACCTCGTCCTTGAACAGTTCGCGCAGGGGTTCGAGCAGCTCGAGGTTGAGGGTCTCGGGCAGGCCGCCCACGTTGTGGTGGGATTTGATGGCGACGGCCTTGCCGGTCTTGCTGGCGGCCGATTCGATGACGTCGGGGTAGATGGTGCCCTGCGCCAGCCAGCGGGCGCTCTTGAGCTTGCCGGCCTCGGCCTGGAAGACTTCGATGAATTCGCGGCCGATGATCTTGCGCTTGGCTTCGGGGTCGGACACGCCGGCGAGCTTGCTCATGAACTGGGCGCTGGCGTCGATGTGCACGACTTTGATGCCGAGGTGGCTGGCCATGGTGTCCATGACCTGGCTGGCTTCGTTCAGGCGCAGGAGGCCGTGGTCGACGAACACGCAGGTGAGCTGGTCGCCGATCGCCTGGTGGATCAGGGCCGCGGCAACGGAGGAGTCGACGCCGCCCGAGAGGCCGAGGATGACTTCGTCGCCGCCGACCTGCCGGCGGATGCGTTCGATGGCTTCGGAGACGTAATCGGGCATGTTCCAGTCCCGGGCGCAGCCGCAGATGTCGGTCACGAAGCGCTCGAGCATGGCCTGGCCCTGCACGGTGTGGGTGACTTCGGGGTGGAACTGGACGGCATAGAATCCGCGCGCCTCGTCGGCCATGCCGGCGATGGCGCAGGAGGGGGTGGAGGCCATGAGCTTGAAGCCGGGCGGCAAGGCGGTGACGCGGTCGCCGTGGCTCATCCAGACTTTGAGCATGCCGTGACCCTCGGCCGTGCGGAAATCCTCGAGGCCGTCGAGCAGGCGGGTGTGCCCATGGGCGCGCACCTCGGCATAGCCGAATTCCCGATGGTCGGAAAATTCGACCTGGCCGCCGAGCTGCAGGGCCATGGACTGCATGCCGTAGCAGATGCCCAGCACGGGCACGCCGGCCGCGAAGACGGCCGCGGGCACTTTCAGCGATTCCTCGGCGTAGGCCGAGGCGTGGCTACCCGACAGGATGATGCCTTTGAGTCCTTGCTGGGCGCCGATGAATGCGTCGTCGACGTCGCCGGGATGGATCTCGCAATAGACGCCGGCGTCGCGCACGCGGCGGGCGATCAATTGGGTGACTTGGGAACCGTAGTCGAGGATGAGGATGCGCTGATGCATGGCGGATGAGGAGGAGGGATTGAAGGCGTTAATGTAACCCATGGCGTCCCGGCCCGGCCCGCCCCGTCCCGCCGCCCGCCCTGGCGCAAGGGCTTTCAGGCCGTTACATTGGAGGTCGGGAGGAGATCGCATGAGACGGAAACCCATCGGACGGCCCGCATGACGCCGGGCACTTTCGTGCTGGTCCACGGCGCCTGGCACGGGGGATGGTGCTGGGCGCGCGTCTCGGGGCCGCTGCGCCGGCAGGGGCACCGGGTGGTGACGCCGACCCTGACGGGCCTGGGCGAGCGCAGCCATCTGCTCTCGCCGCGGATCACGCTCGAGACTTTCATCCAGGACGTCGCCAATGTGCTGGCCTGGGAGGATCTGTCCGAGGTGGTGCTGGTGGGGCACAGTTTCGCGGGCCTGGTGATCAGCGGGGTGGCCGATCGCATGCCGCAGCGCATCCGCCACCTGGTCTACCTGGACGCCTTTCTCATGGATCCGGGACAAAGCGTGTTCGACACGCTGCCGCCCGGCCTGGTGGCGCGCCTGCGAGAGGCCGCCGGGCCGTCCGGCGCCCTGGCCGTTCCGCGTCCGGCGAACTTCGGGCTGGACCAGCCGCAGGACCTCGCTTTCGTCGAGCGGCGCCTGACGCCCCACCCCATCGGGACCTACGAAACGCCCCTGAACCTCAGGCACCCGGTGGGCAACGGCCTGCCGGCCACCTACCTGAGCTGCACACGGCCGCGATTCGCCGCGGTCGAGGCCTCGCGCCAGTGGGTGCGGCGGCACGCGCCGCATTGGGCATGGCGGGACCTGGAGACAGGCCACGATGCGATGGTGAGCGCGCCCGCGCTGGTGCTGCGGGCGCTCGAGGGCCTGGCCTGAGGCGCGGTGCCCGAGGCGAAGCACGCCCTCTGAGGCACGGCGCTCGAGGCACGAGGCACGGCGGCGACGCGCGGCGATCGAGGCGCAGCGCGGCGCCCCGGCCAAGCCTCAGTCGGCCCGGTAGTTGGGGGCCTCTTTGGTGATCTGGACGTCGTGCACGTGCGATTCGCGCACGCCCGCGGCGGTGATCTCGACGAACTCGGCCTTGGCGTGCAGGTCGCCGATGGTGGCGCAGCCGCAATAGCCCATCGAGGCCCGGATGCCGCCCACCAACTGGTAGATGATGGCGATCACGCTGCCCTTGTAGGGAACGCGCGCCTCGATGCCCTCGGGCACGAGCTTGTCGACGTTGTTGCCCGGATCCTGGAAATAGCGGTCGGCGGAGCCGTCGGCCATGGCGCCCAGGCTGCCCATGCCGCGATAGGACTTGTAGGACCGTCCCTGGAACAGGACGACCTCCCCGGGGGCCTCCTCGGTGCCGGCGAACATGCCGCCCATCATGCAGGTCGAGGCGCCCGCCGCCAGGGCCTTGGCCACGTCGCCGGAATAGCGGATGCCGCCGTCGGCGATCAAGGGGACGCCGGAGCCCTCGAGGGCCTTGGCCACGTCGGCGATGGCGGTGATCTGCGGCACGCCGACGCCGGCGACCACGCGGGTGGTGCAGATGGAGCCCGGGCCGATGCCGACCTTGACGCCGTCGGCCCCCGCCTCGACCAGGGCCAGGGCGGCCGCGGCGGTCGCGATGTTGCCGCCGACGACCTGGATGTTGGGGTAGTGTTTCTTGACCCAGCGCACGCGCTCGATCACGCCGGCGGAGTGGCCGTGCGCGGTGTCGACCACGATGACGTCGACGCCCGCGCCCGCGAGCTTTTCGACGCGCTCGTCGGTGCCCTCGCCCACGCCGACGGCGGCGCCCACGCGCAACTGGCCCTGGGCGTCCTTGCTCGCGAGCGGGTGCTCGGTGTTCTTGACGATGTCCTTGACCGTGGCCAGGCCGCGAAGCTGGAACTTGTCGTTGACGATCAGCACGCGCTCGAGGCGATGGCGGTGCATCAGGG
>JBIQHJ010000030.1:14790-42908 GCA_044508625.1 Alcaligenaceae bacterium | reverse complement strand
CCTCTGGGGGGGAGCCACCCTCTTGCGGAGCCGCCCTCTGGGGTGGAGCCGTCCCTCTTGCGGAGCCGTCCCTCTTGCGGAAGCCCCCTTGTCGCGGAGGCGGCGTCAGCCGTTGCTCAGGGCCAGTACCGGCTGTTGTGGCGGCGTGGGGGTGCGATCGCGCGATGTGTCGGGGGCGGCTTGGGGGCCGTCCTGCTGGAGCTTGAATATGGCGACCGATCGCGCCAGTTGCTCGGCCTGGCGGTCCATGCTTTCCGCCGCATTGGCGGCCTGCTGCACGAGCCCCGCGTTTTGCTGGGTGGCCTGGTCCATCTGCGTGATGGCGAGATTGATCTGTTCGATGCCTTGCGCCTGTTCGGAGGATGCCGCCGTGATCTCGCCCATGATGTCGGCCACGCTCTGGATGCTGCTGACGATTTCCCGCATGGTCGAGCCGGCTTCGTCGACCAGGCGCGTGCCCGAGCCCACTTTCGAAACCGAATCGTCGATGAGCTCCTTGATTTCCTTGGCGGCGGTGGCGCTGCGTTGTGCAAGGCGGCGCACTTCGGAGGCGACGACCGCGAAGCCCCGCCCATGCTCGCCGGCCTGCGCCGCCTCGATGGCTGCGTTCAGGGCCAGGATGTTCGTCTGGAACGCAATGCCATCGATCACGTTGATGATGTCGACGATCTTGCGGGAGGAATCATCGATCGAGCCCATGGTGTCGACGACCCGGGTGATGACCGCTCCCCCTTTGTTGGCGACCTCGGCGGCCTGGCCCGCCAGTTGACTGGCCTGCTGCGAGTTGTCGGCGTTCTGCCTTGCGATCGAGGTGATCTGCTCCATCGAGGCGGCTGTTTCCTGCAGGGCGGCGGCTTGCTGCTCGGTACGCGACGACAGGTCGACATTGCCCGCGGCCACCTGGCCGGCGGCCGATGCCATGACTCGAGTGCCTTCGCGCACCTCGCCGACCACCCGGGCCAGGCTGTCGTTCATGCCCTTGAGAGCCTGCAGCAACTGTCCGGTCTCGTCCTTGCCGTGGGTCTCGATGCTGCTGGACAGGTCGCCGGCGGCGACGGTCCGCGCGACGCGGACCGCCGCGCTCAAGGGCCGGGTGATGCTGCGCGTGATCCACCAGGCAAAGCCGCAGGCCAGCACGATCGCCCCGCCGCACAGCGCGAGCATCAGGACCAGCCCGCGGCTGTACTGCTGGTGGACGTTGCCGCTGGCCTTGGCCATGAGCCCGTTGCCAAGCGTGACGATCTTCTCGACCTCCTGGATGTAGGTGGCTTGTGCGGGGATCAGCTTGTCGAGCATCAGGTGGGTGGCATCGGCGGTGCTGCCTTCGGCGACGAGGGCGATGAACTCGTCCTGCCCCTGCCGGTAGACCGCCTTGGCGGCGTTGATGCCTTCGATCACCTCCCGGCCATTCCCGGCATCCGACTGTGAAAACCGGGCCAGGTCCTCGTCGATTCTTTTGCGGCTGTCCTGGATGGTGGCGAGTTGCGCCCGGATGTCGGCTTCCCGGTCGAGCAGCAGGGCGTTGCGGATCGCCAGCGCGATGGCGTCGGCCTCGGTCTTGATCCGATTGGCCATGACGATCCGGGGATAGGCGTCGTATACGATGGAATCGGCGCTTTGCCGGGAGTTGGCCAGGCTGAAGATGCCCAGCGCGGTGACCGCGGCAAGGAGGAAAATGACCATGCCAAAGCCCAGCCACAAGCGCATTCCGACGCTCAAACCGAATCGTCTCATCCGATACTCCCATTGATGTGATTTTGGAGATCCTTGCCGCCCGCCACGCGACCCGCCGCGTCACTTGCCGGGCTGTTCATCGAAGCTGCTCTTGCGCTTGCGTTCGAGCAGTCCGCCGACGCCCATGCCCATCACGTCCTCGGGGGTGACCTCCAGGCCGACAGCCAGTCTTTGCAGGATCAGGTCCACGCCGTTCTCGCGCACCGACCGGGCGCATCCCGGCAGCACCAGCACCGGGACATCCTGGAACCTGCCCAGCAGCATCATGTTGCCCGGCTCGACCGGCATCCCGAAATGGAGGACCTCGCCGCCGATCGAGGTCAGGGCGCCGGGGATCACGTCCTTGCGATCCTTGGTGACCGACGCCCCGGCGACCAGGATGAGGTCGCATCCGCTGGCGCGCGCCTTGTGGAATGCGTCGCGTATGGCGGCGTCCTCGTGCGCGCAGACATGGATGAAGTCCAGGCTGCCGCGGACCGCGGCGAGGCGTTGCCGGGTGGCGTCGATGCTGCGGTCGATGACGTGCTGGACGACAAAGCTGGATTCGGTCAGCAGCAGCGCGGCGCGCTTGCCCATGAACGGCCGCACCGACAGCGGCGGGTCGATCGCCGGCGCCAATGCCCCTATCGTCCGCAGCAGGTGCTGGGGGATGGCGAAGGGGATGATCTTGATGGTGGCCACGATGTCGCCCGGCTCGACGATCGACCAGGGCGGGATGGTGGCGATCGTCACGGCCTCGGAAACGAGATTGATGCGATTGATCGCGGCGGCGTCGATCACCAGCAGGCCGCGCTCTTGCGCATAGAGATTGCAGCGGGCGGTCTTGGCGGGATGCGGCTCGATGTTTGCGCCGAGGATCATCTCCGCCACGCGCAGGGCCGCCTGGTCCTCGGGGACGTCGCCCGCCTCGAGCCTGGCGCCCTGTATGGCGGACAGACCGTTTTCCCCCATGAGCGCCAGGTCGCCGCGGTTGAGGACCTGGCCCTTTTTGAAGGTCCTTTTGCCGCAGCGGATCATGTGGGCGTTATAGACGCCTTCGGCCTCGTCGAGCGGATGTTCGGCGAAGATCATGCGGCATACCTTTGCTGGATGATTTGCGCGAGAATGGACACCGCGATCTCGGCGGGCTCGCGTCCTCCGAGGTCCAGGCCGATGGGGGAGGCGATGCGGTCGACGAAGCCCTCGAGCCCCAGTTCGGTCATCCGCCGGACGCGTTTTTCGTGGGTCCGCCGGCTGCCCAGCGAGCCGATGTAAAAGGCGGGGCCCGACAGAATCATCGCCAGGGCGGCATCGTCGATTTTTGGATCGTGCGTGAGGGTGGCGATGGCCGTCGACTCGTCGACGCCCATCTGGGGCAGGACGTCGTCCGGCCAGCCGGCCACCAGCCGGACGCCCGGGATGTCGAACATCCGGGCGAAGGCCTGGCGCGGCTCGATGACGATCACCTCGAAATTGGCCATCCGGGCCATCGGCGCCAGGTACCGGGCGATATGGACGGCCCCGATGATGATCAGCCGGTAGGGCCGGGCGTAGATTCGTACGAAAATGCCGCCATCGGGGCCGAGGTGGGCGCAGCGCCTCTCCGCCAGCAGCTTTTTCATGCCGGCCCTGCCTTCGGCATCGAGGGGGAGGGGGCCGCTGACCCCGTCGGCCGACATCAGGCATTGCAGGCCGTCGCTCAAGCGCGTGGCGAGCGCGGCCGGCTTGTTTTCCAGAACCAGGCCCGAGAGCTGCCGAAAAAGGTCGTTTTGCATGGACTCGTACGGTGGCGATGCGGAATGTGGCGTAGATGCTCGATCAATACAAAGCCTCGAGCCAGACATGCATCGATCCCCCGCAAGAGAGTCCGACCGCCCAGGATTCGTCGTTGGTGATGGAATAATCGAGGATCTTGGCTTGCCTCGTTTCGATGACGGACATGGCCTCGGTGATCACCGCGCCCTCGATGCAGCCGCCGGACAATGAGCCCACGAAATCCCCCGATTCGCAAATCGCCAGATGGCTGCCCAGGGGGCGGGGCGCCGAGCCCGATGCCTCGACGACGGTGGCCAGTGCCACGCGCCGCCCTTCGGCCTGCCATTCGCGGATCTGGCGAAAGAGCTCGACCAGGCTTGGATCCGTGGGGGCCAGGGGTTTTTGCGTGAGGGTTTCATCGGCCATGGTGGTCGTTCCTGGGAATGAGGAGCCTATATCTGCACGTCGTTGCCCGACGTCAGGTAGCGCTGGATGTTGGTGCGGAAGGATTCGATGTGCTTTTTGATGGCTTGGCCCGCGGCCTCGGGATCGGCGCGCTTGATGGCCTCGAGAATGTCGCGATGCTCGTATTTGACTTCGTTGTGGTGCAGCTGGTCTTTCAGCGAGATGAACCAGAAACGCAGCGACGAATCGTGCAGGGACCGCATGATGTCCACCAGCACGGGATTTCCGGTGGTGTAGGACAGGGCGTTGTGAAAATCGCGGTCGAGCGCCATGTGCACGGCCGTGTCGGCGTGGGCCTCATCGGTTTCGTAGCGATCCAGGATTCTTTCCATCCGCAGAATATCGGCCTTGGTGGCGCGCACGGCCGCCAATTGGGCGCAATACACCTCGTTGACGATGCGCACGTCGATGACGTTCATGACCTCGTCGATGCTGATCGTCTTGACGATATAGCCCTTGCGGGGAATCACTTTGACCAGGCGCTCGAGGACCAGGCGGTTGAGGGCCTCGTGCACGGGCGTGCGGCCAATGCCGATGGCTTCGCTGATCTGCGCCTTGTTCAGATATTCGCCGGGACGCAGCCGCAGGGTGATGATGTCGTTCTTGATCCGCTCGTAAGCCTGCACGTTGAGCGGCAAATTGCGCGATCCGGCCAGCGAGTCCTGCAGGGAATAGCCTGCATCGATCGGCTCGAGAGCCGTGTCTTTCAGTTGCTCGGCGTCGGGCGCGATGGTCGCTGCATTATGGTTCATACTCATTGCTTATATCTTCGAAGTAAATCAAATGGGACGAGCCGGGATCGGCGGTGATTTTCGATCCGGCCGGAGGGTGGAATAAAAGTCTTTTGTTCCATGGATATATTGACAGTTATCAATTATAAGCGGGGGCGACATGCGCAGTCGACCCCCGAGGATGCCGCTATGCGGCGGTTTTGTTGCCATTTTTTCGTTTTATTTCAACAACTTCCTGAACGGCGTGGACCATCCCCACATAGCCCGTGCAGCGGCAGATATGTCCGCTGAGCATCAGCCGGATTTCCTCCTCGGTGGGATTCGGATTGATTTCCAGGAAAGCCGAGGTCGACATGAGAATTCCCGGCGTGCAGTAGCCGCATTGCAATGCGTGATGCTTGCGAAAAGCCTTTTGCAGCTCGGAGAGCTCGCCGTCCTCGGACAGGCTTTTGACGGTGAGAACCTCGGCGCCGTCGATCTGGGCGGCGAAGGTCAGGCAACCGCGGGCGACCTTGCCATCGATGCGGATGGTGCAGGCGCCGCAAACGCCGTGTTCGCAGCCCACGTGGATTTCGGTCAGGCCCAATTGCTCGCGCAGGAAGTCGGTCAGCAGCATGCGGGGCTCGGCGAATCCCGTGACCTTTTGGCCATTCAGCGTGAATGTGATGGCCTTGCGCTCGTCGGATTTTATTTGCAGCATTGTTGCGCCTCCAAGATGACCTTGCGGCCGAGTTTCCGGACCAACTGGCGTCTGTACTGGGCCGTGGCGTGCACGTCGTCCATGCCGTGGAGGTCCCAGGCGAATTCGTTCAGGGCTTCGTCGAGATCCTTGCCCGAGAGTGCGGGCCATTCGCGGACCGTGGGCTTGTCGGCCACGCCGCCCACGCCCATGCGGATCCGGTCTTTCGTGGCCGCCACGGCGATCGCGCAGATGGCCAGGTCGCCGTGCCGCATGGTGACCTCGTCGAATGCATAGCCGGTACCCGGCCGGGCGACGGGGAAATGGACCGCGGTCACCATTTCGTCGGCTTGTTTGTCGGTGGTCATCAGGCCCACCTGGAAATCCTCGGCCTTGACGTTGCGGGTGCCGCGCGTGGAGGCAAGGGTGACGCTGCCATCCAGGACCGCCAGGCAAAGGGGCAGTTCGGAGCTGGGATCGCTGTGCGCGATGCTGCCGCCCACCGTGCCGCGGCTGCGGGTCTGGAAGTGGCCGATGTGCGGCATGCCCTTGGCGAGCAGGGGCGACAGGGCGGGGAGCCGGTCCCATGCGAGGAGCCTGGCCTGCTGGGTGATTGCGCCGACCTCGATGGCCTGCTCGCCGGCCTTGATGTAGCCGAGCGATTCGATGTGCACGATGTCCATCAGGACGGCGGGCTCGACCAGCCTGAAATTCATCATCGCCACCAGCGACAGGCCGCCGGCGATGATGCGGACGTCGTCTTTTCGAGAGGAGAGGATGTCGAGCGCTTCTTCGAGGCGGGTCGGCCTGACATAATCGAATTTATGTGGTTTCATTTTGCGAGCCCCAGCAATTTCAGGATAACTTTCCACCACGAGGTTTTGGCCTTGGGCGCCGGCGTCGAGGATGACGGCTCTGGTGCGGGGGCTTCCATGGTGGAGCCCAGTCTTTCAAAGAATTGCTTCATCAGCACCCGCGTGGCGCCGTCGAGCATGCGCCCGCCGATGGCCGCCACCTTTCCGGAGATGTCGAAACCATATTCGTAATTGACTTGGGTGCCGCCGTCGACGGCCGCCAGCGAAATATTGCCCACGCCTTCGGAGGAGCCCAGCGGGCCGTCGAGGGCGCCCTGGATGATGGCGGATTTGGGGGCTTGCAGGTTGCTGAGCGAGACCTTGGCCTTGAAGCGCCCCTTGACCACGCCGACGCCCAGCGTGATCGAGGCGTCGTAGGTGTTGGGGCCGACGAGGGCGACGCTGTGGCATCCCGGGACGACGCGTTTCAGCATTTCCGGGTCGATCAGGGCCTGCCAGACGGCACGCGGGGGGGCGGGCACGAACGCCGAGCCCCTGCCCTGCACCGAGCGATCGGCGATGTTGGCCGCCGCCGGCGCCTCGGCTTTCTTGGGCGGCGCGGGCTCGTCGCCTTGGAGCAGCCCGGCGAGCTTCGACGGGGTGAGCGGCAGGCGGAGGTCCTTCAGACCCGTGGCGTCGGCGATTGCGTTTGCGATGCACACCGGCGTGCTCATGCAGTTGCTCTCGGCGATGCCCTTGGCGCCCAGGGGCGTGAAGGGCGAAGGCGACTCGAAGTGCAGTATTTGGGGTTCCGGCACCTCGGGGGCGGTGGGGCAAAGGTAGTCGGCGAAGGTGCCGGACAGGAAACTGCCGTCCTCCTTGTAGACGAATTCCTCGAACAGCGCGGCGCCCAGGCCCCAGGCGAATGCGCCGTAGACCTGTCCCTTGGCCAGCAGGGGGTTCAGGAGCTTGCCGGAATCGTGCATGGTGACGTAGCGGTCGATCCGGATCCGGCCGGTGTCGCGATCCACCTCGACGCCGCAGAAGTCGAACACGAAGCTGTAGGTCAGCGAGGTGTTGATCTGGTCGGCATCGTTGGGGGGCTCCAGCTCGGGGGGCGACCAGGCGCCGGTCTCGGAAAGGCCGGGCGCCATGCCGGGCGGCAGCTCGCTGGGCGACCAGTGCGCGGTACCGGCCACGCGGGACAGCCGGATGCCGACTTGCGGATTGTCCTTTTGAAAGACCTTGCCCTCGGCGAGCTCGAGCGTGTCTTCGGGCACCTTCAGCAGGTGCGCCGCGATCTTCAGTAGTTTTTCACGCAGCCGACAGGCGGCGAAAAAGGCCGAGGACGTCGTTGCCGAGCTGAAGCGGCTGGAGTAGTTGCCCTGGGCGATCGACCATGGATCGCGCTGCGTGTCGCGCTCCATGTTGGCGACGATGTCCTGGGGCCGCACCCCGAGCTGGTCGGCGATGATCTGGCTCAGCACCGTGGCGTGGCCCTGGCCCTGGGGCAGGCTGTCGGCGGTGACCGAGACGTTTCCGAGGGGATCGATGTTGATGGTGCAGTACGCGACGTTGCCGCCCTTGGGCCCGGATTTCTTTCGCTCGTCGACCGGATTGATCGTGCTGAGGTAGCCCATGTTGGACTGCGCCGGCTCGACGATGGCGGCAAAGCCGATGCCGTACAGCCGGCCTTCGGCGCGCGCCTTGTCGCGGCGGGCCCGCAGCTCCGCGAGGCGTCCGTCTTTCTCGGCGATCGCGACGGCGGCCTGATAGTCGCCCGAATCCAGCAGGGCGCCGGCGGGCGCCCGGTAGGGGAAAGAGCCGGCCGGCACCAGGTTTTTCTTGATGAGCTCGAGGTGGTCCATGCCCAGCTCGACGGCGACGCGCTGGATCAGGCGCTCGATGCCGTAGTACATCTGCGGGCCGCCAAAGCCGCGCACCATGCCCGAGGGGGTCTTGTTGGTGACCACCAGCCGGTTGGTGATGGCGATGTTTTTCACCCCATAGGCGCCGGTCATGATCCCGTGCTGCCGGTACAGCGGGCCGGGCATCGGCGGACGCAGGTAGGCGCCGTAGTCGTCGAGCTGTTCGAACCGGAAGCCGAGAATGGTGCCGTCGTTCTTGACGGCGGCCTGGCCGCGGATGACGCGATTGGGCGCCGCGATGGCCGCGGTCAGGTGCTCGAGGCGGTCCTCGATCCAGCGCACGGGCCGGCCGACCCGCTTGGAGGCGATGCACATCAGCACCACGTAGGGGAAGATCGCCTGCTTGATGCCGAAGCCGCCGCCCATATAGGCGGGCGAGCGCATCCGCAACTGGGTGCCCTTGACCCGCAGGGCCTTGGACATGACCGGGTGGACGGTGAAAGGCCCCTGGAAATTGGACTGCACGTCGTAGGTCTTTTCATCGTGGCGGTATTCCGCGACGACGACGTAGCCTTCCATCGGCGTTTGCGAATTGCGCGGATAGTCGACGGTGAGTTCCACGATCTTGTCGGCCTCGGCGAAGGCCTTGTCGGGATCGCCGTAGCTGAAATGGCGTTCCGACACGACGTTCGTGCCGCAATCGGGGTGCACCAGCGGCGCGCCTTCCTTGGCGGCGTCCTGGGGAAAGACGGCCGCCGGCAGCGGCTTGTATTCGACTTTGATGTGCTCCAGGGCGTCTTCGGCCAGGTAGCGGTCGGTCGCCACGACCAGGGCCACCGATTCGCCGACGAAGCGCACGCGATCGATGGCCAGCGACCATTGATCCATGGGCTTGCGCAGCACGATCAGGAACGGGTCCGATTCCTCCTTGATTTCTCGGCCGGTCAGGACTGCGACGACACCGGGCTGCCGCAGTGCGGCGGAGGTGTCGATGGCGACGATCTCGGCGTGCGCATGGGGCGAACGCAGTATGGCTGCGTGCAGCGTACCCTCGCGCGTCGGCATGTCAGCCGTGAAGATGGCCTGTCCCGTCAGCAATTGGGGGTCTTCGACCCGCTCAATCGCTTTGCCGACGAACTTGCCTTTATTGGCGACCTCGTTCATCAAACGATTCCCCTCAATGGATTGGGTAATAAAAAATATCTGGCTGCTTGTCTAAGTAAAACTCGTGTGATATTCTGCGTTCCAGTGAAATTTCTGTAATGTTTTACAAGTATGCGGCCTCGTGCCGATGCTGTCAAGATGCTTAGAGGCGTCTTCCAAAGAACTGAAATACATGGAGCAGACAAATGAGCAATGCCTCGATGAGGAGCCACACCGTGTGGCTCGATCAGGATGATGTCCACGCGCCGATGCGGTTCGCCGACGTGTTCAACGCGGCGGTGGCCTTCATCGACCGGCACGTCGAGGAAGGGCGCGGCGAGAAGCTCGCCCTGTTGGCCGGCGACAGAAAGATCACGTACGCGCAGCTCGCGGAAAACGCCGCGCGTTGCGGCAACGTGCTGAAGGACTTGGGCCTGTCGCGAGGCGACCGGGTCCTCATGGCATCGGTGGACACGCCCGAGTTCTTTTATGTGTTCTGGGGGGCGGTGAAGGCCGGCCTCGTGGCCGTGCCGGTGAACACGCAACTCAAGGATCCCGAGTATCGCGTCCTGATCAAGGATTCGGGCTGTGCGGCCATCTATGTCGATTGCTCGCAAGAGCCCGTGGCGGCGGCCCGGGCATGCGGCATGGACGTCTCGCGCGTCCTGTCCAAGGACGGTGTCCTTGCCCGGATGCGCGAGGCCTCGCCGGAACTCGCGCCGGCCGAAACGTCCGGCAATGACGATTGCTTCTGGCTGTATTCCTCGGGTTCGACCGGCAGGCCCAAGGGGGCCGTGCACGTGCACAAGGACATGGCGGTCACCAGCACGCGCTATGGCGCCAACACCATGGGCGTCCGCAGCGACGACGTGGTGTTCTGCGCCAGCAAACTGTTTTTCTCCTATGGTTTTGGCGGGGGAATGACTTTCCCGCTCTGGGTGGGCGCCACCATCGTGCTGTGCGACGAGCTGCCTTCGGCGGAAATGGCCTTCCGGATGATCGAGACCTATCGTCCCACCGTGTATTTCGGCATGCCCACGCTGTATCGCAACCAGTTGCAGCTCGCCGAGACCCGGTCCGTGGACATGTCCTCCATCCGCCTGGTGCCCTCGGCGGGCGAGCAATTGCCGGAGGCCGTATTCCACAAGTGGAAGGAAAGATTCGGCGTGCCGATCCTCGATGGCATCGGTTCATCGGAGGCGCTGCACGTGTTCATCAGCAACCGGCCGGACGATATAAGGCCGGGGACTTCCGGGCGGCCGGTGGTGGGTTACGAGGTCAAGATCGTCGGGGAAAATGGCCAGACGCTGGGGCCCAAGGAGATCGGGGTGCTGATGGTCAAGGGGCAGTCGCTCGCCCGCTGCTATTGGAACAATCCCGAGAAGACCGCCTCGACGATGCTGGGCGAGTGGCTGAATACCGGCGATATGTATTATTACGATGAGGACAACTACTACGTCAGCGTGGGCCGGGCGGACGACATGATCAAAGTGGGCGGCATGTGGTGTTCGCCGAACGAGATCGAGAACGCCCTGATTTCGCATCCCAAGGTGGCCGAGGCCGCGGTCATCGGGCAAAAGGACGACGACGGCCTGCTCAAGCCCGCCGCCTTCATCGTGCTGCATGACAGGAATGACGCCAACGACGCCATCAAGGAGGAACTCAAGCAGTTCTGCAAGGAAAAGCTGGCACGTTACAAGTATCCGCGCTGGTTCACCTTCATGGATCAGTTGCCCAAGACCGGCACGGGCAAGCTGCAGCGCTTCCGGCTGCATTCCATGCCGCGGGATGCCCAGGCTTCGGGGTATGTCGCGCAGGGTGCCGCGGTACGGGCCGATGCGCTGCGGGTCGATGCGGTATAGGTGAATTCGGCACGGGCTGCGGATCGGTGCCGCGCAAATTTATAATGGGGTCGTTCGATTGCCGTCCGGCCCATTTTTTTATTACCGCCTGATCCCCACGTCGCCATGTCCGAAACCTTCCCCCTGCGGCGCAGCCATCCCGACGAACTGCTGGTCGGCCTCGTCTCCGTATCCGACCGCGCCTCGTCCGGCGCCTACGAGGACCAGGGGATCCCCGCCCTCGAGGGCTGGCTGCGGCGCGCCCTCACGCGCGCTCCGCAGGTCGTCGCGCGCCTCATCCCCGATGAGCGCGAGCGGATCGCCGCCACCCTGCGCGAGCTCGTCGACGAGGCCCGCTGCGACCTCGTCCTCACCACCGGCGGCACGGGTCCCGCCCGCCGCGACGTCACCCCCGAGGCCACCCTCGACGTGGCCACGCGGGAAATGCCGGGCTTTGCCGAGCAGATGCGCCAGGTCAGCCTGCGCTTCGTCCCCACCGCCATCCTGTCGCGCCAGGTCGCCGTCATCCGCGAGCTGCCCGACCACGCCGCCCTGATCATCAATCTGCCCGGACAGCCCAAGGCCATCCAGGAAACCCTCGAGGGCCTGCGCGGCCCGGACGGGACGGTGCAGGTGCCGGGGGTCTTCGCCGCCGTGCCGTATTGCCTGGACCTGATCGGCGGGCCGTACGTGGAAACGCAGGAGGCCGTCGTCCAGGCCTTCCGGCCCAAGTCCGCGCGCCGCTGATTCAGGCACATCGCCCATCGAGGCATGACGTGGATCCGCTCGGCGCCCTCCGGGGGTGCCCGATGATGCATTGCCGCCTCAGGCCTCCGGCAGCCCCGCCTTTCGCAGTCCCTCCGCCAGGGTGGCGAGATTCCCGGGGCGGTGGATCGGCAGCCAGCCGGTGAGCCCGGACAGGCGCAGCGCGGGATCGAGCGCGCGCACGTGGTCCAGGGCGCGCCGCGCCTCGGCCGGCCTGCCGGCCAGCGCGTGGCTGGCCGCGAGGATGGCGGCCGCGAGCAGGAAACTCGGCAGTACCCGCGAGGCCTTGCCTGCCCATGACGCCGCGTCGTCGAAGCGTCCCTCGAACAAATGCGCCGTCGCCATTCCCGCCTGCATCCGGTAGAGCTCGGGATCGAGGGGGCTGAAGCGCATGGCGCGTGTGAAATGCTCGATGGCCGCGCTGGTCTCGCCGTGCCAGAGCCGCAGGAACGCGCCCAGGAACCATGCCGCCGCGAGGTTCTGGTTGAGCATGAGCGCCCTGTCCAGCAGGGTGATGCCGCCCTGGAGGTCGCCGGCGAGATGGCCGAGGGCGTGGCCGCTCCGGGTGAGGGCGACCGCGTCGCCGCGGCCCAGGTCCACGGCGCAGCGGGCCAGCCGCGCGCCTTCCGTGGCCTCGCGCTCGGGGTCCCTCATCCAGCCGTTGACCTTGCGCCAGCAATGGCACCATGCCGCCATCGCGTAGGCCGACGCGAACTCGGGATCGGCCGCGATCGCCGCGTGGAAGAGCGGCAGCGCCTGGTCGATGGTGTCCGCCGAGCCATGATGCAGGCGGGCCATGCCGCGCAGGTAATAGTCATAGGCGCCGAGGCTTTCGGTGGGCTTGCGCCGCGCGCGCTCGATCTCCGCCCGCTCGAGCTGCGGGGCGATCGCGCCCACCACGCTCTCGGTGAGCCGGTCCTGCAGTTCGAAGATATCCCCCAGGATGCCTTCGTAGCGGCCCGCCCAGTGGTGGGCTCCGGTGCCCGCGTCGACCAGTTGGCCGGTGATGCGTACGCGGTTTCCCGCCCTGCGCCAGCTCCCTTCCAGGACGTAGCGGACGCCCAGCTCGCGGCCCACCCGCTTCACGTCCACGACGCGCGCCTTGTAGGCGAAGCTCGAGTTGCGCGCGACGACGAACAGCCAGCGGTACTGGGACAGCGCGGCGATGATGTCCTCCACCACGCCGTCGGCCAGGTAGTCCTGCTCCGGGTCCGTGCCGAGGTTCACGAAGGGCAGCACCGCGATGGACGGTTTCGTCGGCAGGGCCGGTGCGGCCGCGACCTCGGCGGCCTCGGGGCGCGGCGGCCCGCCGGCCGGGCCGGCCGGCAGGGCGGACCTCATGCCGAAGGCGGGGCCCCGCATATCGGATGAGGTGGACTGCGGGCCGGATGCGGCTCCCTGCGTGGATGGGCCGCCCTGCGCCCCGTGTGCGGCGGCCCGCGCCGGGACGGGTGCCTCGTCTTCCGCCGTCTCGGCGATGAAACGGAATCCCTTGCGGGCGATCGTCCGGATGATGTGCTGCCGCCGGCCGTCGTCGCCGACCGCCTTGCGCGCCGCGTTGATGTGGCTCGCCAGGGTCGACTCGGACACGATCCGGCCGGTCCAGATTTCGCGGATGAGCTCGTCCCGATCGACCACCCGGCCGCGATGCCGCGCCAGGTGGACCAGCAGATCGAAGACCTGCGGCGCGACGGGAACCTCCCGGGACGCCCGAAAGAGTTCCCTCCGCTCCACGTCCAGCACGCAATCGTCAAACACGAATCGCATTCGGGGCTCCTCGTCCGCCCGCGCCGCCCAGATGGGCGCCTGGATGGATTTCCAAGACGAATCCAATGGAAACGCAAGACGCCGGCAAAGCGCCGCGCCCAGCCGATCAGCATACTGCATCCATCGACCGCGGCAATGGAAATGGTCGACAGTCAACCCAGGAGCGAAACATGAAAATAGTCGTCATTGGCGGCACCGGCCTGATCGGGTCGAACGTCGTCCGCAGGCTGCGCGAGGCCGGACACGAGACGGTGGCCGCCTCGCCCGGCACCGGCGTGGACACCCTCACCGGAGAGGGGCTGGAGCAGGCGCTGGCGGGCGCCCGGGTCGTCGTCGACGTGGCGAACTCGCCCTCGTTCGAGGACCGGGCCGTGCTGGAATTCTTCGAGACCTCGGGCCGCAATCTGCTCGCCGCCGAGATCCATGCCGGCGTCGAACACCACCTGGCGCTGTCGGTGGTGGGCACGGACCGCCTGACGGACAGCGGCTACTTTCGCGCCAAGGCCGCGCAGGAGCGCCTGATCGAGGCGTCGAGGACGCCCTACACCATCCTGCGCTCGACGCAGTTCTTTGAATTCATCGGCGGCATCATCGAATCGGGAGCCGACGGCGGCACGATCCGCTTGTCTCCCGCCCTCGTGCAGCCCATCGCCGCCGATGACGTCTCGGCCGCGCTGGCCGATCTCGCCGTCGGCACGCCGGTCAACGACATCGTCGAGGTCGCCGGCCCAGACCGCTTTCCGCTCGACGAACTCGCCCGCAAATATCTGGCCGCGCGCGCCGACGGGCGGCAGGTGGTCGCCGACATCCATGCGCGCTATTTCGGCAGTGAACTGGACGACCGGTCCCTGGTCCCCGGCGACGGGCCGCGCCTCGGCCCGACGCGCTTTCTCAATTGGCTCAGCCGCCCGGCGCGGCACTGAGCACGGCCGGCCCGCCGGCTTTCCTTTCTTTCACGAATGGAGGTGTCATCATGACCCAGCGCATCGACTATCAACAGCAATCCCCCGAACTGTTCCGGAAATTCGTCGATTTCAGCCTGGCGCTCAGGCAGTCCTCGATCGAGCAGCCGATCCGCGACCTCGTGGACATCCGGGCCTCGCAGATCAACGGCTGCGCGTTTTGCCTGGACATGCACGTCAAGGAAGCCACGGTCCACGGCGAGCGGCCCTTGCGGCTGCATCACCTCGCCGCCTGGCGCGAATCCACGCTGTTCAGCCCCCGCGAGCGCGCCGCCCTGGCGTGGACCGAGATCCTGACCCGGATCCCGGAGCAGGGCGTGCCCGACGAGATCTACGAGCGCGTGCGCACGCAACTGTCCGAGCAGGAGCTCTCGGACCTGACCTTCCTGGTGATGTCGATCAACGCCTGGAACCGCGTCAATATCGGCTTCCGGATCGTGCCCGGCACCTACGACAAGGCGTTCGGCGTGGACAGGTCCGGCTTGTCCTGATGTTCAGGCGTTCGACAGCTCGACGCGGTTTCGTCCCGCATGCTTTGCTTTGTAGAGGGTGATGTCGGCCCGATTGATCATCTTCACGACATCATCGTTCGGCACGAAGTTCGTGACGCCGAAGCTTGCGCTCATTTTCCCGACGGCCGGGAACTCGTGGGCCTCGATCTCGCCGCGCAGCTTTTCCGCCAGGCGGGCCGCGTCGTTCAAGCCGGCATTCGGCACGATGATCAGGAATTCCTCTCCGCCCCAGCGCCCTACCGTATCGGTGGCGCGCGTACAGGCCGCGAGGATCCTGCCGATGTTCACCAGCACCTCGTCGCCGACGAGATGGCCATGTACGTCGTTGACCTGCTTGAAGTGGTCCAGATCCAGCAGGATGATCGAGAAGGGCGTGGCATAGCGCAGCGCCCGCTGCAAGTTCTCCTCGAGCACATGATCCAATTGAATCCGGTTGACCAACTGGGTCAGGCGATCCGTCCGGGAGAGCTCGGTGATTTCCCGATTGGAGGCTTCGAGCTCCGCGGTGACAGTGTCGATGAAGCGCATCAGGCGCGAGACGACACGAGTATGCTTGTGCGCATACGGATCATGACCATGGGTTTCCGTCTCGGATCGCAGCGCCAGCGCCTGGTCCGAGCCGACGCCGGATGCCCCTTCGCGTAATCCGACCGCGACCATGGTCGAATTCAGCAGACTGGGTTTGCCGGACGAGAAGAACTCTCCATAGGTATAAAAACCGAAGGTCGGCGCCAGGTCTTCGAAGGGCAGGGTTTCCAGATCGACATCGTTCTGCATCAAGAAGCGGCGGCATCCGCAGGTGTACAGGAATATCGCCTGTGGAGAAAAATCGGCCATGGATCGATGGATATGCAAGGCATCGCTGATGATCAGATCCATATCGCCGTATCCGATGCGGAAATGCTCGCCCTCCTGGATGTCGGCGATGAATTTCAACGCTCCGTCGCCAGTTGCCGCGATCGGCACCCTTGCCAACAGCTCGCCCGACCGCTCCACGAGGAACGGGAACTCCAATGCATTCAGGAAAAAATTCTCGTCGTTCGGGATGTTGAGATAGCGCCGGTAGACATCGAAGGCAGGCCTGCCGTCGACCGTCTTCACCAGCAGTTGATCGACCTCGGTCACCTGCATCGACCTGCTCAGAGGCCTCCAGCCGAGATAAGTCCTCGACTCGACGTGCAGGTCGTCCCCGGCGAGCACCACCGCCACCGCGCCTTGCGAATATTGCTCGTCGCCGGTAAATACCAGCGAGTGGGCCATGGCGGCGTAATCGCCGGCACCCCCACCGAAAATTGGAATACTGCCCGCAGTGGATTCGATGCCTTGCAACAGGGCGCCGGCATCGATGCTCAACGGGGTCGCCAGCAGAATGACGCCCGCGATGTTTCCCGCGCATCGGCCGATGCGCGTCCCCAGCTCGGCGCCCACCTGGCGTGCATCCGCATCCTCGCAAGACATCGCCATCACGGAGAGCGTTGAACTCTCGAAGCACGTGATCCCCACCACCGTGCTGCCCGTCAGCAAACGTCCCTCGTATACCTCGCCAACCGTGGTCGCACCCACCACCGCCGCCGACGGATGCCTGGCACCGACCAGCGCCGCAACCGCCCGCAGATGCCCGGCGCTGGTGTCCGCCGAGAAAATCTGAACCAGTATGGAGGAGGCAGCCGAAACGATGTCCAGAAGCTTTCCGTCGCCGAGCAACGCCTCCAGCGCCTCCTGATCCGTGTAGCGGTGAGAGATGTGGGTGATCATCGCATGTCCGGGCTGTTGCGGGCAGTGTACTGCATTGCAGTACCTGGATGATGGCGTGGGCTGGTGTCTTGCTAGTGGTGGTGGGGGTAGATGGGGTGGCTGTATTGTGGATGGGGCGTGTGGTGGGGGATGGGGTGGTTGGAGTTGGGAGGGATGGCTGTGTTAGGGTTGGAGGGGTTGTATATGAGTGGCTGTTTTTGACTTTGAGCGGAAGCCCATGTGACTCTGATACGCATTAACTGCTGTCCTTATATCTAGCTTGATTTTTCGCATAGATCAATCGAATCGATAAATTATTGGGATGTGGAAAAACGGCTTCCAAAAGTCTTTGGTATGATACTCCGCAACAATACGGACGCTATGAGCAATGGAACATCTTACGATTCGAGAAATTTTGGACTCCGTGTACCGTGGTCAAGTACGTATACCTGCCTTTCAGCGCGGGTTTGTTTGGGAGCCCGACCGCGTTGCTTTTCTCATTGATAGCATCTACAAGGGTTACCCCTTCGGCGCGCTCCTCTTCTGGAGGACGAGTGAGCGCCTGCAAACCGAGAATCGTTTAGGACCCTTCGAGCTACCTGATCCTCAGGCCGACTTTCCCATAGACTATGTCCTCGATGGGCAGCAGCGCGTTACCTCAATTTTTGGCGTCTTTCAGACTGAATTGGCAGGCGACTATTCGACTTGGAAGGATGTGTACTTTGACTACCGGCAGGTGCCGGATGTTCAGGAGACTCAGTTTTTTGCGCTTGGACCTGAGGAGGTCGACCTTGGTAGGCATTTTCCGTTACGAGCTATCTTCAATACAACGGAATACAGGCGGCTCACCCGGCCAATGACCGACGAGCTCGCATTGCAGATTGATGCTATGCAATCCATCTTCAAAGAGGCTCGGATTCCGTTTCAGAGTTTCCGCACTGACGAGAAAGAGAAGGTAGCAATTATCTTCGAGCGAATTAACCGTCAAGGTGTTCCGCTCGACACGCTCCAATTACTTTCTGCATGGACGTGGAGCGAGGACTTTCAACTCCAGACTGAATTTGAAGAACTGATCGCCGAACTCGGAGAGTATGGATTCACGGAGCTATCTAATGACATCAGCCTCCTGCTCCGATGCACAGCAGCCATCCTGACAGGCTCGTCACGCCCAGAAAGTCTGGTTAGCCTCAATGGGGCGGTAGTACGCTCGCGCTTCCATGAGGTCGTCAATGGCATTCGTGGCGCCCTCGATTTTATCGACGTGAACTTCCACCTTCCGACGATCGCGGCTTTGCCCTACGAAAACTGCCTCATTCCTCTAGCTGTATTTTTTTCTGCACCGGAAAATGCTGAGGTCGCTGTCACAGACACGCAACGCGTGCTCATCTCAAGATGGTTTTGGCGTTCAGCCTTCTCCGGTCGCTATAGTGCAGGTGTGCTGCGCCATCTCGACTCGGATGTATCGGAGATTTCCAAGCTCCGCCGAGGGGATCCTTCTACGTTGGCAGACATCCCAGTTACGATTGAGCCGTCATATTTCATCAACAACCGGTTTGTGGTCGGAACAGTAGCAACGAAAACCTTCATCGCCCTATTGGCCCAGACACAGCCGCGAAACTTTATTAGTGGCGCGCTCGTGGATCTGCGAGAGAAGCTTCAACACTACAACAGAAAAGAGTTTCACCATCTGATGCCAAAAGCTTTTCTAGCCACTAACTATGACGGCCCCATTAGCGAAAGCGCCCTTGCAAATTTCTGCTTCATCGCACGCGCAGATAATCGTGCGCTTGGCGGAGATCCCCCGAGCGTATATCGCGCACATATGGCGGAGAACGTCGAAGAAATACTTGAAACTCATATGTGCCCCAATGCTTTATTCGACGATGACTACTCTGCTTTTGT
The DNA here is from genome assembly GCA_044508625.1 of Alcaligenaceae bacterium. Taxonomy (GTDB): domain Bacteria; phylum Pseudomonadota; class Gammaproteobacteria; order Burkholderiales; family Burkholderiaceae_B; genus Castellaniella. The sequence continues at coordinate 24,277 of JBIQHJ010000030.1, read as the reverse complement.
GACGTTGAGGGCAAACGCGCTACTGGCCAAGGCACGTGCACTTTGCGGCATCTAGTTTTAGCCCGCCCTTGTCTGCGACGGATACGCCAGGATACTAGTAGGCACGGCTGGCTTCAGGCACCGTGGTCTTGCCTTGGATGATGTCCAGCACCAGCGTGCTTTTGCGCTTGGCCGTCCATCGCTTGATCTCGTCTTCCATCTTCATGCTCATCGTGATTTCCTCAATTATCACCTGTTTTCACTGGGTCAATACATAGCAGCGCGGCTGGACCCTTCGCTACGGCCGCCACATGCTCGAGGCCCAGGTGCGCCTGATCGGCGACTTCCTGTCGGGTGCCTCCCGACGCTCGGTGCCTCCCGACGCCTGGCCGCGTCCGGAGAGGGTGCCGCGTTTCCTCGGCGGCGCGCAAGCCTTCCAGTGTTCGCCGGGCGGCGAGGAGCGTTCGGCCGGCACTGGGGGGGACGGCCGGCGCTGGGAGGGGACGGCCGGCGCTGAGGGAGGACGGCCGATGCTGAAGGGGAGCGGCCGGCGCCGAGGGGGACGGCCGGCGCTGAAGGGGAGCGGCCGGCGCCGAGGAGGGTCTACCCGCGCAGATCTTCGGCCGTGAGCGAGTACGCGAGCGTGAACTGTTCGGCGGCGTGGTCGCAGGCGCCGTGTTCGTCGAATCGCGCGCTGCTCAGCACGTTCGTGGCCGCGTGCAGGGTGCGCTGCGGATCGTAGCCGCTCACGATGACCACGTGGTCCAGGCCGGCGTCCTGGCCGCGGATGCGCTGCTCCGCCGTGATGTCCGGCGTGAGCGCCGACCGAAAGAGGCTGGCGGCGGCGAGGCCGGGCTCGGCGCTGAGCCCGGGCAGCGCTTCGCGGACCAGCCATTGGTTCAGGGACGCCTCGGCGCCGGCGCGCGGCGAGAATCTCGCCACGTGCGCGCTGCCGCCCATGCCGTGGCCCGCCGAGAATTCCAGGGCGCAGAATCCCCGCCGCATGTTGCGGTAGTGCGGCATCATCTTGGCCGTCCAGGGGGTCGGGTCGTTCAGGCGCTCGAGGTAGGGGGCCGATTTCAGGACGGCGATGTCGGAGACCCAGCGGCTGCCCCGGAGGAATCCGGGGATCGAGAGTCTCTCGATCAAATGCTCGTGTGTGTGCCACTGGTCGTGTTCGGCCCTGGCGTCCGGCGTGACGTCGAACGACAGGATCATGGCGGCGTGGCTCAGTGGTTTCATGGCGGGATCCTCGTTTCAATGGCGGGACAGCCCTCGTTTCAGTGGCGGGACAGCCCTCGTTTCAATGGCGGGACAGAATCCTCACGAGGAAGGCCTGGGTGCGCTTGTGGGCGCGGCAAAGAATTCCTCGGGCGGCGCCTCCTCGATGATCTCGCCGTCCGCCTTGGGGGTCACCCGGTCGGCCACGGCGCGCGCAAGGCCCATTTCATGAATCACGCAGATCATGGTGGTGCCGTCCTGTGGAAGATGTCCGAGCCAATATACAGAGGGCGATATACGCCAACAAGGGCGCTGCGTGCCAATGTGTGCGCTGTGCGCACGTTCAATTGATCTCGCGCCGGTCTGTTCGCGGGCCCCTGGGCGGAGTGCGTCGAATAGAATACGGGATCGGCCCGGTCGGGACTCGCAGCGATGGGGGCCGGTTCGGCCCGCCCTTGATTCCGGAGGCAACGATGTCGCGGCGTGCAGCCAGGAAGGATGGACTTTCGCCGGTCCGCGATCCCGCGAGGGATGGGGCGCTGGTCCATGCGGATCCCAATACGCTGCCATTGGCCGCGATCGAGGAATTCAGCGAGGATCCGAATTTCGTCACGTCTCTGGCGCGCGGGCTTTCCGTGCTGCTCGCGCTGTCGGACAAGCGCCGCCACCTCTCGATCGCGCAGGTCAGCTATTGCACCGGGATCCCGCGCGCGGCCGTGCGCCGCAGCCTGTTGACCCTGTCGATGCTGGGCTTCGTCGCCACGGACGACTCCAACCATTTCTACCTGCGCCCGCGCGTATTGTCGTTCGGGCATGGCTATCTGTCGGCCTCGCCGATCGCGGTGCTGTCGCAGCCGATCCTGGACAGGCTCAGCGAGACGATCGACCAGGCGTGCTCGCTCGCGGTCATGGACGGCGACGACATCGTCTACCTCGCCCGCTCGACCTCGTCGCGCATCATGTCGCCCCTGCTCGGCGTCGGGCGCCGCCAGTCGGCGTATTGCACCTCCTCGGGCCAGGTGCTGCTGGCGCAATTGCCGCCGGCGCGGCTCGAGGCCTACCTGGCGCGCGTGCGCATGATTCCCCTGACGCCCTACACCATCGGCTCGGTGCAGGAGCTGCGCGAGCAGATCGAGCGTGCGCGCGAGGTGGGATACGCCTTCGTCAGCCAGCAGACCTTGCTGAACCTGTGCTCGCTGGCGGTCCCGGTCTGCGACATCCGGGGCGATTACGTGGGGGGCATCAATGTGATCCGCCACGGCAAGCCCCTGTCCCGCCACGAGATGGCCGCGCGCTACCTCGAGCCCCTGCAGGCCGCCGCCCGCGAACTGGGAACCTTGCTGGTGTAGCGCGGCATGGCGGCCGGCATGGGCGCGCCTTCGTGAGGCGGGATTGCAAGCCGGCATCGGCATGGCGCCGCGAGGGCATGGCGCAGCGGGCCAAGGGCCGCATGGCATTCTTAATCGGGCGTATAGCGCACACATTGTCGCTACACGCCCTACCCAAGGAGAAAGGCCGATCGTATAGTGCATTCAGCCTCGTCTTCATTCGCTTCTGCAAGGGAATCGGCCATGATGTTCCCCCATCTTTTCTCCCCCGGGCGTATCGGAACCATGGAGGTGCGCAATCGCATCATCGCCTCGCCCATGGAACGCAACTACTGTACGGCCGAGGGCCGGGTCACCCAGCGCTATGTCGACTTCCTGGAGGCGCGCTCGCGCGGCGGCGTCGGCCTGATGTACACGGAGGCGACCTACGTCGATCCCCGGGGACGCGGGCGGCAGTTGCAGATGGGCATCTATTCCGATGAACTGATTCCCGACCTGGCGCGGCTGGTCAGCGCGGTGCACCGGCACGGGGCGCGCATCGGCCCCGAGCTGCATTACGGCGGCCGGGTCGTCGATCCGGGCGTCAGCGGCCTCCAGTCCTGGGCCCCGTCGGTGGTTCCCTACGTCGGGGCCGGCAGTGTGCCGCCGCACGCCATGGAGCTGGACGAGATCGCCGACATCGTCGAGAAATACGGGGCCGGCGCGCGCCGCGCCCGCGAGGCCGGCTTCGATTTCATCGGCATCCATGGCGCGCACGGCTATCTGCTCAGCCAGTTCCTCTCGCCCTTCACCAACAAGCGCCAGGACGAATATGGCGGCGACCTGCAAGGGCGGCTCAGGTTTCCCCTCGAGGTGATCGCGGCCGTGCGCCGCGCGATCGGCCCGGATGTCCCCATCCTCTACCGGATGAGCGGCGACGAGCGCATCGAGGGCGGGCTCACCAATGACGATATGTGCGAGGTCGCCCCGTACCTGCAGGATGCGGGCGTGGACCTGATCGACGTGTCGGCCGGCATCTACGAGAGCAACCAGTGGATCACGCAGCCCATGGAAATGCCGCAAGGGGTGCTGGTGCCCATCGCGCGCAAGATCCGGCCCCACGTCGGCATTCCCATGAGCGTGTCGGGGCGCATCACGGATCCCAGCGTGGCCGAGAGCATCCTCGCCGCCGGCGTGACGGATTTCGTCACCCTCGGGCGGGCCATGCATGCCGATCCCGAGTTTCCGAACAAGGCCCGCGAGGGGCGCCTCGACGAGATCTGCACCTGTATCGGCTGCAACCAGGGGTGCAGCGATCGGCATGCGGTGGGCAAGCCTATCCTGTGCCTGGTCAATACCGCGACCGGCCAGGAGCGGAAATACGCCATCCGCCGCTCGCCGGAGAGCAAGCGCGTCCTCGTCGTGGGGGCCGGGCCCGCGGGCCTGGAATGCGCGCGGATCGCCGCGCTGCGCGGCCACCAGGTGACGATATTCGACCGGAACAGCGAGCCGGGAGGCCAGATCCTGCTGAACCGGGTGGTGCCGGGGCGCGAGGAAATGGCCGGGCACATTCCCTGGCTGAGCACCGCGGTCGGCCGCGCGGGGGCGCGGATCGAACTGGGCGTGGAGGTGACCGAGGATCTCGTGCGGCGCGAGCGCCCCGACGTCGTGGTGCTGGCGACAGGCGCCACCCTGGGCATTCCGCAGATCCCCGGCATCCTCGACAGCCCGGTCGTCGACGGCTACGACGTGCTGCGCCGCCCGATCGCGGCCAAGGGCCGCGCGCTGGTGATCGGCGGCGGGATCCGGGGTGTCGGCATCGCCCGGGTGCTGGCGGCCAAGGGCATGGAGATCGTGCTGGCGGAAGCCGGCCCCGAGCTGGTGGGCGACATCGGCATGCGGTCGCGGGCGATCCAGGCGGGCGCACTGGCGGCCCTGCCCAAGGCCAGCGTGCACCTGAGGACGACGGTGGAGGCGCTTGGCGCCGACGAGGCCTGGCTCTGGGAGGCCACCGGCAAGCAATGGCGGGTGGGCGACATCGGCCTGGTCATCCCGGTGCGGCCGCTGCTGCCGGTCATGGACCTGGCGGCGCTGACCGACCGCCTGGAGGGCGTCCCCGTCCACCTCGTCGGCGACTGCCTGCAGCCGCGCAATGCCATGAGCGCCATCCATGAGGCCGCGGCCCTGGCGCATCGGCTTTGATCGGTCCTTACCCCCCTTGTTGCATGGAATGTCGAAATGGCACGCATCGTTTCCCTGGATCATCTCACCGTATTCGAGCTCACGCCGCCCGAGCTCGTCACCGTGGCCGCGCAGACCGGCTTCCAGCACGTGGGGGTGCGGCTCAATCCCGCGGCGCCCGGCGAGCATCGGCATCCCATGATCGGGGACACGCCCATGCGCCGGGAGACCCTGCGACGCATGGGCGAGCTCGGCGTGGCCGTGTTCGACGTCGGGGTGTTCAGGCTCGAGCGGACGGTCGATGTCCGCGACTTCGAGCCGGTGTTCGAGAGCGCGGCCCGGCTGGGCGCGCGGCACGCATTGGTCGGTGTCGCCGAGCCCGACGAGCAGGCGGGTGCCGATCTTTTCGCGAGCCTGTGCGAACTCGGCCGCGGCTATTCCCTGCTGATGAACCTGGAATTCCTGCCCTGGTCGGGCGTGCCGACGCTGGCGCAGGCGCAGCGCATCGTGCAACTGGCCGGCCAGCCCGAGGGCCGGGTGCTGATCGATGCGATCCACCTGGACCGCGTGGGCGAGGGCGCGGCGGACGTCGCCGCGGCGTCTCCGGCCTTGCTGGCGTACGCCCAGATCTGCGATGCCCGCAGCCCACGGCCGGTCGATTTCGAGACGATGATCTACCAGGCGCGCCAGGACCGCGAGTTCCCGGGCGACGGCGACCTGGACCTGCCAGGCATCCTCATGGCCCTGCCGCCGGATCTTCCCCTGACGCTCGAGGCGCCGGTCCAGCCCAGGCCGGGCGCCGCCACCGCGCTGGAGCGCGCCCGGCGCGGCCGCGCGACCATGGACGCGCTGCTGCTGTCGGGGCAGGGCGGCCGAGTGTCGGCCGGCTGAGCAGGCTCCGGTCGGATGCCTTTCGGCCGAACGCCATTCGGCAGGGGCGCCGTCCGGCGGACCGCCGCCCGGCGCGGCGGCTGCCAGCAGCAATTCCCGTTACGCCTTAAAATCCCAGGATCTCCGGTTTTCCACCATCCATCCTTATCTAGGAGGTCCTCCCATGGCCCTGGTTTCCATGCGTCAGCTCCTCGATCACGCCGCCGAACATGGCTACGGGATCCCCGCGTTCAACGTCAACAACCTCGAGCAGGTCCAGGCCATCATGGAGGCTGCCGCCCAGACCGACAGCCCCGTGATCATGCAGGCCTCGGCCGGCGCCCGCAAGTACGCGGGCGAGGGGTTCCTCAAATACCTCATCCAGGCCGCCGTCGAGACCTATCCCCACATCCCCGTGGTCATGCACCAGGACCACGGCCAGTCGCCCGACGTGTGCCGCGGCGCCATCGAGCTCGGATTCTCCAGCGTCATGATGGACGGCTCGCTCATGTCCGACGGCAAGACCGTCTCCTCCTATGAATACAACCTGGACGTCACCCGCCAGGTCGTCCAGATGGCCCACAAGCTCGGCGTGACCGTCGAGGGCGAGCTGGGCTGCCTGGGCTCGCTCGAGACCATGAAGGGCGACAAAGAGGACGGCCACGGCGCCGAGGGCACCATGACCATGGAGCAGCTCCTGACCGATCCCGAGCAGGCCGCCGACTTCGTCGAGCAGACCCAGCTCGACGCCCTGGCCATCGCCATCGGCACCAGCCACGGCGCCTACAAGTTCACCCGCAAGCCCACTGGCGATATTTTGTCGATCCAGCGCATCAAGGAGATCCACGCCCGCCTGCCCAACACCCACCTGGTCATGCACGGCAGCTCGAGCGTGCCCCAGGAACTGCTGGCCGAGATCCGCCAGTTCGGCGGCGACATGAAGGAAACCTACGGCGTGCCCGTCGAGGAGATCCAGGAGGCCATCAAGTACGGCGTGCGCAAGGTCAACATCGACACCGACATCCGGCTGGCGATGACCGGAGCCATCCGCCGCTTCATGGCCGAGAACCCGTCCAAGTTCGACCCGCGCGAGTACCTCAAGCCCGCCCGCGAGGCCGCCAAGAAGGTCTGCCTGGCGCGCTACGAGCAGTTCGGCACCGCCGGCAATGCCCCCAGGATCAAGCCCGTGCCCCTGGACGAGATGGCGCGCCGCTACGCCGCCGGCGAGCTCAAGCAGGTCGTGCGCTAGGGCGGCCGCGAGGCGATCGAAACCAGCCGTTCAATCCAACCGGGAGCTCCATGAAGGCCCTGCATCAATCCACCATCGAGTCGCTGCCCCTGATCGGGCGCGGCAAGGTCCGCGACATGTACGCCGTGGGCGACGACAAATTGCTCATCGTGGCGACGGACCGCATCTCGGCCTTCGACGTGATCCTGGACGATCCGGTGCCCGGCAAGGGCCGGGTGCTGACCGCCCTCACCGAGTTCTGGCTCGAGCGGCTGGCGCACATCGTTCCCAACCACGCCACCGGCATCGCGCCCGAGGACGTGGTCGCGCCCCGCGAGCGCGAGCAGGTCGCGGGGCGCGCCATGGTGGTCAAGCGCCTCGAGCCCATCCTGGTCGAGGCCGTGGCGCGCGGCTACCTGATCGGCTCGGGCTGGAAGGACTACCAGGCCACCGGCGCCGTCTGCGGCATCACCCTGCCGCCCGGCCTGCGCCAGGCCCAGCGCCTGCCGCGGCCGATCTTCACGCCGGCGGCCAAGGCCGAATTCGGCATGCACGACGAGAACGTCGATTTCGATTACGTCGTCGCCCAGGTGGGCGGCGAGCTGGCCGCCGAGCTGCGGCGCGTGACCCTGGACCTGTACCAGGAGGCCGCCGACTACGCCCGCACGCGGGGCATCCTGATCGCCGACACCAAGTTCGAGTTCGGCCTGGACGCGGCGGGCCGCCTGCATCTCATGGACGAGGTCCTGACGCCCGATTCCTCGCGCTTCTGGCCCATGGACGGATATGCCGAGGGCATCAGCCCGCCGTCCTTCGACAAGCAGTACGTCCGCGACTGGCTCGAGACCCAGGACTGGGACAAGACCCCGCCCGCGCCGCGCCTGCCGGCCGAGGTGCTGCAGCGCACCGCCGAAAAATACGCCGAGGCCCTCGAGCGCCTGACGGGAAAGACGCCATGAGCGCGCCGCGGGTCGGCCTCATCATGGGCTCGTCCAGCGACTGGGACGTCATGCGCCACGCCGCCGCCGTGCTCGACGAGTTCGGCATCCCCTACGAATCCCGCGTCGTGTCCGCGCACCGCATGCCGCTCGACATGGTCGAGTACGGCGCCCAGGCGCACGGGCGCGGCCTGCGCGCCATCATCGCGGGGGCGGGCGGCGCGGCCCACCTGCCGGGCATGATGGCCGCCCTGACGCCGGTGCCGGTGTTCGGCGTGCCGGTGCCGTCGCGCTACCTGCGCGGCGAGGATTCCCTGCTGTCCATCGTGCAGATGCCGCGCGGCGTGCCGGTGGCGACCTTCGCCATCGGCGAGGCGGGGGCGGCCAATGCCGCCTTGCACGCGGTTGCCAACCTGGCCATGACCGACGCCGAGCTGCTGCGGCGGCTGCAAGCCTACCGCGCGCGCCAGACCGAGGCCGCCCGCGCCATGTCCGTGCCGCCGGAGGCGCCATGACCGCAGTCCCCGGGGGGGGCGCCGGCGCCGCTCCGCTGCTCCCAGGTTCCTGGCTGGGCGTGCTGGGCGGCGGCCAGCTCGGCCGCATGTTCTGCCAGGCGGCCCAGGCCATGGGCTACCGGGTGGCCGTCCTGGATCCGGCCGAGTCCTGTCCGGCGGGCATGGTGGCCGACGAGCACGTGCGCGCCCCCTACGACGACGAGGCGGCGCTCGACCGCCTGGCGGGGCGCTGCGCCGCCGTGACCACGGAATTCGAGAACGTCCCGGCCGACAGCCTGCGCCGCCTGGCGCGGTCCTGCATCACCGCGCCGTCCGGCGATGCCGTGGCCGTGGCCCAGGACCGCCTCGCGGAAAAGTCCTACATCCAGGCGGCGGGCGTGCCGGTGGCCCCCCATGCGGCCATCCGCTCGGCGGCCGACGTGGACGCCTGCCCCGAGGCGCTGTTCCCGGGCATCCTCAAGACCGTCCGCTTCGGCTACGACGGCAAGGGCCAGGCCCGCGTGGCCTCGCGCGAGGAGGCCCGCCGGGCCTTCGACGCGCTGCGCGGCGCGCCCTGCATCCTCGAGGCCCTCCAGCCCCTGGACTACGAGATTTCCGTGGTGGTGGCGCGCGACCTGCACGGCCGCGCCGTCACCTATCCGCCCTCGCGCAACACCCACCGGGGCGGCATCCTGGCCCTGTCGGTCGCCGACGGCTCGGTGCCCTCGGCCATCGCCACCCGGGCGCGGTCGCACGCCCTGTCCCTGGCCGACCACCTGGACTACCACGGCGTGCTGTGCGTGGAATTCTTCGTGCTGGGCGACGGCCGCGTGCTCGCCAACGAGATGGCCCCGCGGCCCCACAACAGCGGCCATTACACCCAGGACGGCTGTCTGGTCAGCCAGTTCGAACAGCAGGCCCGCATCATGGCCGGGCTGCCGCTGGGGACGACCGATACGCTATGCCCGGCCGCCATGCTCAACCTGCTGGGCGACCTGTGGTTCGACGGCGAGGGGCGGCGGCGAGAGCCCGACTGGGCGGGGGTGCTGGCGGTGCCCGGCACCCGCCTGCACCTGTACGCCAAGTCCGAGGCGCGCCGCGCCCGCAAGATGGGCCACGTGAACATCCTCGCCGCCGACGCGACGCAACTGCGCGAGCGCATCGCCCGGGTGTCCGCCGTTCTGGGGCTGCCCGATGCCTGAGCCGCAAGGGGATCCTGGGGCCACGCCGCGTCCGGGCAAGGACGCCAGCGAGGGCGCCGGCCCGGCC
>JBIQHJ010000030.1:0-14690 GCA_044508625.1 Alcaligenaceae bacterium | reverse complement strand
GCCGTGGTCCTGGAGGTCGCCCCGGCGCTGATCCAGGAGGCCGCACGGCGGCTGGCGGAGGGCCGGCTGGTGGCCTTTCCGACGGAAACCGTCTATGGCCTGGGGGCCGATGCCGAGAATCCCGCCGCGCTGGCCGCCATGTATGCCGCCAAGGGCCGCCCGGCCGACCATCCGGTCATCGTCCACCTGGCGCCCGAGACCGATCCCGGCTATTGGGCGGCCGCCGTGCCGCCCGAGGCGCGCCGCCTCATGGAGGCCTTCTGGCCGGGGCCACTGACGCTGATCCTGCCGCGCGCCGCGCACATTCCCGCCGCCGTCAGCGGCGGACAGTCCAGCATCGGCCTGCGCTGCCCCTCGCATCCCGTGGCCCAGGCCCTGCTGCGCGCCTTCGCCCCGCTCAAGGCGCATGGGCAGGGCGGGGTGGCCGCGCCCTCGGCCAACAAGTTCGGGCGCGTGTCGCCCACCCGGGCCGAACACGTGCGCGCGGAATTCCCGGAGCTCGACGAGCAGGCCCTGATGATCCTGGAGGGCGGCGCCGCCGAGGTCGGGATCGAATCCACGATCCTCGACCTGTCGCGCCTGGACGCGGGCGTGGGCCCCGTGCTGCTGCGGCCCGGGCACGTCGGCGCACAGCGGCTGGCGGAGGTGCTGGGGGCCATGCCGGCCCGGCCCGACCGGGCCGCGCCCCGCGTGTCGGGTTCGCTCAAGGCGCACTATGCGCCGCGCACCCCCCTGCGCCTGATGGATCGCGCCGGCCTGCCGTCCCTGGATGCGCGCGCCGCCGGCGGCTCGATCGCCGCCGTGGTCCTCGGCTCGCCCCCGGGCCCCGCGCCCGCCGGCGTCGAATGGGTGACGGCTCCCGACGATCCCGTGGCCTATGCGCGCCGCCTGTACGCCCTGCTGCGCGAGCTGGACGCCGCCGGCCACGCGCTGATCGTCCTGGAACGCCCGCCGCGGGACGCGGCATGGCAAGGCGTCGCCGACCGCATCGGCCGCGCCGCCGCGGCCTTCGAATAGAGACATTCGCCTCAGCGAGGCGGGCAGCGCCGGCGCGCTGCCTCGAAGCGGCACGCCACTCGCGCAATCCGCGATCGCAGGGCAGCCATCCGCGCAGTTCACGACCGCGGGGCGGGCACTCGCCGAATCCGCAATCACAATCCGCGGCCTCAAAGCGGCGCGCCGCTTTTGCGGCCAGCTCCCACAAAGCAGTCAGCCCTCACAAAGCAGTCAGCCCTCGCAAGGCGGCCAGCCACTCCAGCAGTCGACGTTCCAGCCGCTCGGGCTGCTCCCTGTGCGGCGAGTGGCCGCAGTCGGGCAGGACCACGCACGGCGTGCCGGGCAGCACGCGCGCGATGCCGTGGATCTGCTCCAGGCTGGCGTATTCGTCGCGGTCGCCCTGGATGGCGAGCACCGGGCAGGCGATCCGCGGCAGGCGGTCGCGGATGTCCCATTGCGCGAAGGCGGGACTCAGCCAGGCGTCGTTCCAGGCCCAGAAGGCCGAGTCGGGATCGTCGTGGTAGCGCGCCAGGCGCTCGCGCAGGCCTGGGCGCAGGTAGCGCTCGCGCGCCTCGGCGATCGCCTGGAGGGTCCCCGGTTCGACGAAGATATGCGGCGCCACCACCGCGATGGCGCGCACCCGGTCCGGATGTTCGGCGGCGTACAGCAGGGCGATGGTGCCGCCGTCGCTGTGGCCGAACAGCACGGGCCTCTCGTCCTCCAGGCCCAGCGCGGCCAGCAGCGCGGGCAGGTGGTCGCGCGCGTGTTCCTGCATGTAGTCCGGATCCCAGCGCTCGGCCGCGGGCCGCGGGGTGCTGCGCCCATAGCCATAGCGTGAATACACCAGCCCCCGCACGCCGGCGCGCCGGCAGAAGGCCTCGGGCCAGCCGCGCCACATGGCGAGCGATCCGAGGCCTTCGTGGAGGAAGACCACGAGGGGCGCATCCGGCGCATCGGCCTCGATCAGGCGGTATTCGATCCGCAGGACCCCGCGGCGCGGGACGCCGATGCGGACGTGTCCCCCGGACTCGGCGGACGAGGGATCGGCAGGCAAGGGACGAGCGGACGGCGAACCAGCAGACGGCAAGCCAGCGGACGGCAAAGGCGACAAACCGGCAGGCGAGAGGCGAGCAGGCAAGGAATCCGCGGACGCCGGATCGTCGAGCGATGAAGGGAGATGCGCAAAAGCCATGAGCGGTTAAACTGCTGGATTGTCGAACGATCGTTTGCCCTGGATTATCGCCATGAAGTTCAAGGATTTCAAAGCCGGCATGGTCATCACCCATCCGCCCATCGAGGTGACCGAGGCGGAAATGCTGGCTTTCGCCAAAGCCTACGACCCCCAGTGGTTCCACGTCGATGCCGAGCGCGCGCGCGAGGGGCGCTGGGGCGGCCTGATCGCCAGCGGCTGGCTGACCTGCGGCCTGGCGATGCGCATGGCGACCGAGGCGGCGCTCGAAGGCTCTGAATCCTTCGGCTCGCCCGGCCTCGAGCGCCTCCGCTGGATGGCGCCGGTGCGTCCCGGCGACCGGCTGCGGCTCGAGGCCACGGTCGATACCCTGCGCGTGTCCGCCAGCCGCGCCGACCTGGGGATCATGCGCTGGACCTGGCGGGTCTACAACCAGAACGACGTCCAGGTGCTCGACACCGAGGTGACCAGCCTGTTCGAGCTGGACGTCGGCGCCTGAGCGGGCGCGGCCCGCCGCCGCCCGGCCGCGGGTCGCGTTCCCTGCCCCCGGCGGGGCGCGGCCGGGCGCATGGGGGTGTGGCATGAAGGAATTCCTGCATGGGATGGGTGCACGCCTCGCGGCGCTGCTGGTCGGCGGCCTGTTCTGCGCGGGCGCGCTGGCCGCCGCCGGCCACGAGGACCTCAATCCCGAGGCCGCCAGCGGCCGTGCGGCGCGCACTGCGGCCTACGCCGCCCACTACATGGCGAGCACCGCCAATCCCTGGGCGACCCGCACGGCGGCCGACGTCCTGGCGCGCGGCGGCTCCGCCGCCGACGCGGCGGTCGCCGCGCAAATGGTGCTCAACCTGGTCGAGCCGCAGTCCTCGGGCATCGGCGGCGGCGCCTTCATCGTGGCCTTCGATCCGCGTGACGGCCGGGTGCGCAGCTACGACGGCCGGGAGACCGCCCCGGCCGCGGCGCAGGCCACGCGCTTCATGCGCGACGGCCAGGCCATGGATTTCCGCGAGGCGGTGAACAGCGGCCGCTCCGTCGGGGTGCCGGGCGTGCTGCGCGCGCTGCGCCTGCTGCACGATGCGCAGGGCCGCCTGCCCTGGGCCGAGCTGTTCGAGCCGGCGATCCGCCTGGCGCGCGAGGGCTTCCCGGTGTCGCCGCGCCTGCATGCCTTGCTGGCGGGCGACCGCGACCTGCGCCGGCAGCCCGCGGCGGCGCGCTATTTCTACGATCCGGACGGCCGGCCCTGGCCGGTCGGCCACGTGCTGCGCAATCCCGATCTGGCCGACACGCTCGCGCGCATCGCGCGCGAGGGTCCGGATGCGTTCTACGAGGGGCCGATCGCCCGCGACATCGTCGCCGCGGTGGCCGCGCATCCCGTGCCGGGCGACCTGTCGCTCGAGGACCTGCGCGACTACCGCGCCCTCGAGCGCGAGCCCGTGTGCATGCCGTACCGCGTCTACCGCCTGTGCGGCGCGCCGCCGCCCAGTTCCGGACCGCTGGCAGTGCTGCAGATCCTCGGCATCCTGGCGCACACGCCGATCGCGCAGGCGGCCCCCGAGTCCCCGCGGGCGGCGCACCTGTTCGCCGAGGCGGGCCGCCTGGCCTTCGCCGATCGCGACGCCTACGTGGCCGATCCGGCCTTCGTCCAGGTGCCGGTGGCGGGCATGCTCGATCCCGCCTACCTGGCGGCCCGCGCGGCGCTGATCCGTCCGGACCGCAGCATGGGCCGCGCCGAGGCGGGCGATCCGCCCGCGGGGCCGCCGCGCCCCGGCGCGGGCGAGGGCCTCGAGCCGCCGTCCACCACCCAGGTCTCGATCGTCGACGCCGAGGGCGGCGCGGTGTCGATGACCAGCTCGGTCGAGGGGGCCTTCGGCAGCAAGATCCTCGTGCGCGGCTTCCTGCTGAACAACCAATTGACGGACTTTTCCTTCCTGGCGCGGGATGCGCGGGGCCGGCCGGTCGCCAACCGGGTCGAGGCCGGCAAGCGGCCGCGCAGTTCGATGGCGCCCATGCTGGCGCTGCGCGAGGGCCGCGTGGCGCTGGCCATCGGCTCGCCGGGCGGCAGCGCCATCATCAACTACGTGGCCCAGGCCCTGCTGGGCGTGTTCGACTGGGGGCTGGACATCCAGCAGGCCGTCGACCTGCCGCATTACGGCAGCCGCAACAAGGCCACCGAGCTCGAGGCCGGCACGCCCGCCGAGGGGCTGGCCGGGTCCCTGCGCGCCATTGGCCACGAGGTCCGGGTGGACGAGTTTCCCAGCGGCCTGCAGGGCGTCATGCGCCTGCCCGACGGGCGCCTGGGCGGCGGCGCCGATCCGCGCCGCGAGGGGCTGGCCCTGGGCGGCTGAAGGCCGGCGCGCCGGCTAGCGGAACACCACCGTGCGCCGGCCGTTGAGCAGGATGCGGTGCTCGACGTGCCAGCGCACGGCGCGCGAGAGCACCACGGATTCCACGTCGCTGCCGATCCGGCCCAGGGTCCCGGCGTCCATCGAATGGTCGACGCGCTCGATGTCCTGCTCGATGATCGGCCCCTCGTCCAGGTCCTGGGTGACGTAGTGGGCGGTCGCCCCGATGATCTTGACGCCGCGCTCGTGCGCCTGGTGATAGGGGCGCGCGCCCTTGAAGCTCGGCAGGAAGCTGTGGTGGATGTTGATTGCGCGGCCCTCCAGCGCGCGGCACATGTCGCGCGACAGGATCTGCATGTAGCGCGCCAGGACCACCAGGTCGACGCGCTCGCGCTCGACCAGCGCCAGGATGCGGCCCTCTTGCTCGGCACGTGTCTCGGGGGTCACCGGCAGATGATGGAAGGGCACGCCGTGGGCCTCGGCCAGCGGCCGGAAATCCGGATGGTTGGATGCGACCCCGGCGATCTCGACCGGCAGTTGGCCGCTCTGCGTGCGGAACAGCAGGTCGTTGAGGCAGTGGCCCTGGCGGCTGACCAGGATCAGCAGGCGGGCCTTGCGGCGCCTGTCATGGATCTGGAACCGCATCGAAAAGCGCTCCGCCACCCCCGAGAAATCCCGCGACAGCTCGTCGATGCCGGCTTCCACGGGCAGCGAGAAATGGATGCGCAGAAAGAAGCGCTCGGTGTCCGGGTCGCCGAATTGCTGGGAATGCAGGATGTTGCCGTGCCGCGTCAGCAGCCAGCCCGAGACGTGGTGGACGATCCCCATGCGATCGGGGCAGGACAGGGTCAGGATGTAGTCGTGCATGATGGTACGGGCGCTTGGCGGCGGACGCCGGAGGCGGAATCGCCCCTGCGCGGGCCGCCGCGTTCGCTTGTCAGTTGCGTGAGAGGGGTTCGCTCGCGGGCGTCAGGTCGAAATCGCCGGCATGGTAGATCAGCGGCGCGATGAGCTGCCGCTGGCAATGTTCGACCTGGCCGACGAGGATGGTGTGGTCGCCCGCCGGGTGCCGCTGGGTGTTGTGGCATTCGAACCAGGCGGCGCAGCGGGAATCGCCCAGCATCAGCGTGCCGTTGGGCGCGCGGTCGAGCTCGACGCCGAGAAAGCGCTCGGCCTGCGGGCCGCGCGAAAACCGCCGCGCGAGGTCGATCTGCGAGGCCGACAGGATGTGGACGACGTAGCGCTCGACGCGCATGAAGGCGGGCAGCGACGAGGCCGAATGCGTCAGCGTCCACAGCACCATGGGCGGGTTGAGCGACACCGAGCTGAACGAGCTGATGGTCAGCCCCAGCGGGGCGCCGGTGTCGGGATGCTCGGCCGTGACCACGGTGACGCCGCTGGGAAAGCGGCCCAGGGCGGACCGGAAATACAGGTCGGGAAAATCGGCGCTGGAGGGGAGAGTGGACATGGATGAGCGCTCAGGGAGCGAGGCGCCGCAGGGTCCAGCCGTCGCCCTCGCGCGCATAGGCCAGGCGATCGTGCAGCCGCGAGGGCCGGCCCTGCCAGAATTCGATGGTCTCGGGGACCAGCCGGAAGCCCCCCCAGTGCGGCGGGCGGGCGGGGTCCTCGCCCAGGGTCTGCGTGAGCTCGCGCACGCGCGCGGCCAGCGCCTCGCGGGTCGTCGGCCGGCTCTGCGGCGAGGCCCAGGCGCCGATGCGCGACCCCAGCGGGCGGCTGTGGAAATAGACGTCGGATTCCTCGGCGGAAACCCGCGCCACGCGGCCCTCGATGCGCACCTGGCGCTCGAGCTCGGGCCAGAAGAACAGCAGGCTGGCCCAGGCGTTGGCCTCGAGTTCGCGCCCCTTGCGCGATTCGTAGTTGGTGTAGAACACGAAGCCCTGCGTGTCGTAGCCCTTGAGCAGCACGATGCGCGCCGATGGCCGGCCCTCGGGCGTCGCCGTCGCCAGGGTCATCGCCGTGGGCTCGCGCACCTCGCTGTGCAGGGCCTGCTCGAACCAGATCCCGAACTGATCGAAGGGATCACCGGCGGCGGAGGATTCCAGCAATTCGAATTTCTGGTAGGTCTGGCGGATATCGGCGATGGACATGGCAGGTGGGGAGCCTTTAGCGCGGGTGCGCGGCGGATGCCTGGTCGGCCGCGACGGCGCGCGCGATGGCGCGCAGCCTGCGGTCCTGGATGCCGGCGGCCTCGAGGGCCTGGGCGGTTTGCAGCACGTATTCGACGCAGGGGCCGTAGCGGCCGTGGCCCTGGCGCACGATGGGCACGATCTGGTCCAGCGAGAGGTCGGGGGCGTAGCCGTCGTCGCTGCGGTCCATGGTGAACACCAGCGCGCGGACGGCGCCCTGGCCGGTCCGGCAGGCCAGCCAGCGCGGGATGTAGGCCCCGGTGGGCATCTCGCGGCGCCACAGCGCGGTCATGGTGTCCGGGACGAGGCCGGCGGCGATCCGGTAGACCCGGCCCTGGCACGAGCCGCCGACGTCCAGGCCGAACACCAGGCCGGGCACCTCGGGCGTCCCGCGGTTGACGCGCGACCACAGGCACAGCGCGCGATGGTAGCCGTGGATGCGCCCCAGGCGCGCCTCGACGTGATCGAATTCGGGGCGCCAGACCAGTGAGCCGTAGCCGAACACCCACAGGTCGCTGCGGCCGTCCCAGCCGTGCAGCGTACGCTCGATCGAGGCCTGGTGCTCGGCGGCGTCCAGCAGCCTGAAGCTCCGGACGGTGGGCGGGGCTTGGCGGAGGGACGACGTTGGGGTGTTCACGGGCGCTTGCAATCCGGGGCTGCGGGAATCGACCCCCATTGCCTGGGGCCGCTGGAATCGAGCCCCTATTGTAGAGGACTTGTCCGGCGCCGAGGACTGTCCGGTAAAATGGCCGGCTATCGGCATCCCCTCCCCAGACCTCCCATGACCCCGGACCTCCCCCCGGCGACGGCGCCCGACGCCGCGCCCGCGACCCTCGCGCATCGTCCCGATATCGACGCGGCGCGGCGCTTTGGCGGGATAGACCGGCTCTACGGCCCGGGCGCTCTCGCGGCCCTGGCCGGCCTGCGCGTCGTGGTCGCGGGCATCGGCGGGGTCGGCACCTGGTGCGTCGAGGCCCTGGCGCGGTCCGGGGTCGGCGCCCTGACCCTGGTCGACCTGGACCACATCGCCGAATCCAACATCAATCGCCAGGCGCACGCCCTGGACAGCACCCTGGGCCGCGCCAAGGTCGAGGCCATGGCCGAGCGCGTGCGCGACATCAATCCCGGCTGCGCCGTGCGGCCGGTCGACGATTTCATCGGCGCCGGCAACGCCGCCGGGATCCTGGCTGCCGGGCCGGGGCCGGGCGTCCTCGTGGACTGCACCGACCAGGTGCCGGCCAAGGTCGCGATGATCCTCGCGGCCCGCGCCGCGGGCTGGCCGGTGGTCGTGTGCGGCGGGGCGGGCGGCAAGACCGATCCGCTGGCCTTGCGGGCCGGCGACCTGTCGCAGGCCGTGCACGATGCGCTGCTCGGGCGCGTGCGCCAGGTCCTGCGGCGGCACCACGGCTATCCCCGCGGCGGCGAGGCGGGCGGCAAGCCCAGCCGGCGTCCGGCCCGGATGGGTGTTTCCTGCCTGTGGTTCGACCAGCCGGCGATCCTGCCCGAGGCCTGGCGGGCGCCGCGCGAGGGCGCCGGGCTCCAGGGCCTGTCCTGCGCCGGCTACGGCTCGGCCGTCACCGTCACGGCCACCATGGGGATGGCCGCCGCCGACCGCGCCCTGCGCCAGGGCCTGGCCCTGGCCGGCCACGGCGGGGCCGGGTAGATCCGTCGCACGGGGCTGCCTCCCGGCCGTGCCGCGGTCGGGTAGATTCCCTGCCACGGCATTGTCGGCGTCCGGCCGGCCATGCCATGGCGTTGCCGGGCCGCGCCGGCCTTGGTCCCCGCGTCTAGGCGGCCCTTGGTGCCGGGACGTCCTCCGTATCCAGGCGGGCATCCAGCCAGCCGCGCAGGGCGTTCGAGGCCCGCAGCGCGGGCGCCGCGCGCAGGTCGGCGAGCGACAGCGGCGCCTCGCGCGCCAGCCCGCCCTCCAGCAGGGCCTGGCGCTGCACGCCCGGCAGCAGGCCGCTGGCCAGCGGCGGCGTCAGCCAGGCGCCGTCCGCGTCGCGTACGTACACATTGCAGCGGCTGCCTTCGCACAGCTCGCCGCGCGCGTTGCCATGGATCACGTCGAACACGCCGGGGTGCGCGTGCAGCCAGGCCTCGGCCGCCGCGAACCACGGCCGATGCGTGGTCTTGTGCGCCAGCCAGAAGGCGTCCGCGTCCAGGGGCTCGGGGGCCAGGCGCAGGCGCACGGGCTGGGGGGTGCCGGGCAGGGGATGGCGCGCGATGCGGCCCGCGCCGTCCGGGCCGACCAGCAGGCGCAGGCGGAAGGCGCCGGCCGGCGCGGCCGCGCAGGCGTGCGCGAGCAGGCCGTCCACCGCGGCCAGGTCCAGGGAATACCCCAGCGCCGCGGCCGAGCGCGCGAGGCGCGCGCGGTGCCCCGGCCACAGCGCGACCGCACCGTCCTCCAGCCGCATGGTCTCGATCAGCTCGGGCGATGCATCCGGCACGCGCGCGGCGCTCATCGAGCGGCCCCCGGCGTGTCCGGCGCCCGCATGGCCCCCAGTGCGTCCGGCACCCGTGTGGCGGCGCTCATCGGGAGGCCTCCGGCGCGACGGGCATTCGCATGGCTGGGCTCATCGAGCGGCCCCCGGCGCATCATGCGGCCTGGCTCGCCTGGCGGGCGAGGAACTCGGCCAGGACCCGGCCGGTGTGGGTGGCGGCGTCCGCGAGATGCTCGGGGCTGCCCTCGGCGACCAGCCGCCCGCCGCCGTCGCCGCCTTCCGGGCCCAGGTCCAGGATCCAGTCGGCCTCGGCGATGACGTCCAGGTTGTGCTCGATCACCACCACGGTGTTGCCCGCGTCGACCAGGCGGTGCAGCACGCGGATCAGCTTTTCCACGTCGGCGGTCGACAGGCCCACGGTGGGCTCGTCCAGCACGTACAGCGTATGCGGCGCGCGCGAGGCGCGCCCGGTGCGCGTCAGGCCCTCGTCCAGGTGCGCCTTGGTGAGCTCGGTGACCAGCTTGATGCGCTGGGCCTCGCCGCCCGACAGCGTGGGCGAGGGCTGGCCGAGCGTCAGGTAGCCCAGGCCCACGTCCTGCATGAGCTGCAGCGCGCGCGAGATCTTGCGGTGCGCGGCGAAATGGCCGACCGCCTCGTCCACCTCCATGCGCAGCAGCTCGCCCGCGCTGCGATCGCGCCAGCGCACCCCCAGGGTCTCTTGGTTGAAGCGCGCGCCGTGGCAGGCGTCGCAGGGCACCTTGACGTCGGGCAGGAAGCTCATCTCGATGGTGCGCATGCCCTGGCCCTCGCATTCGGGACAGCGGCCCTCGCCCGTGTTGAACGAAAATCGCGAACTCGTCCAGCCCCGCATGCGCGCCTCGCGGGTGCTGGCGAACAGCTTGCGCACGTCGTCCCAGAAGCCCACGTAGGTCGCCGGGCAGGACCGCGGCGTCTTGCCGATCGGCGTCTGGTCCACCTCGAGCACGCGGTCGATCGCCTGCCATCCCGTGATCGAGGCGCAGCCGCGCCACGCGGGCGCCTTGCGGGCGGACACCGCGCGCGCCAGGTTGTCCAGCAGCACGTCGCGCGCCAGGGTCGACTTGCCCGAGCCCGACACGCCGGTCACGACGCTCAGCCGCCCCACCGGGATGCGCGCGCGCACCTTTTGCAGATTGTGCAGGTCGGCGTCCACGATCTCGATCATGGGCGTGCCGTCCTCGACCGTCCGGCGCCCGGCCATGGGGTGGCGCAGCGGCTCGCGCAGGTAGCGGCCCGTGAGGGAGGCGGGGTTGTCCATGATGTCGCCGACGCTGCCTTGCGCGACCACCATGCCGCCGCGCACGCCCGCGCCCGGCCCGAAGTCGATGACGTGGCCGGCCCGGCGGATGGTGTCCTCGTCGTGCTCGACCACCACCAGGGTGTTGCCGTTGCCCTCCAGCCGCGCCAGGGCGTCGAGCAGGATGCGGTTGTCGCGCGGATGCAGGCCGATGGTGGGCTCGTCCAGCACATAGCACACGCCTTGCAGGTTCGAGCCCAGTTGCGCGGCCAGGCGGATGCGCTGCGCCTCGCCGCCCGACAGCGTGGGCGAGGCGCGGTCCAGCGCCAGGTAGCCCAGGCCCACGGACTCCATGAAGTTCAGGCGGCTGCGGATCTCGGCGAGCACGTCGCGCGCGATCTCGCCCTCGCGGCCCTGGCCGCCGATGCCGAGGAAGAACCGCTGGGCGTCGCTGACCGCCATCGAGGCCAGCTCGGCGATCGAGCGGCCGCGCCAGCGGAAGGCCAGGGCCACGCGGTTGAGGCGCTGGCCCTTGCAGTGCGGGCAGGGCGCCAGCGTATCGCCGTCGGCCCATTCGTTCCAGGCCGCCTCCTCGCCGCTCTGGTCCTCGGTGAAGCCCGCGAGCTGCAGGCCGGTGCCGAAGCAATGCGTGCACCAGCCATGGCGCGAGTTGTACGAGAACAGCCGGGGATCGGGCTCGGGAAAGCTCGTGCCGCAGCTCGGGCAGGCGCGCTTGATCGAGAAGGTCAGGGTTTCGGGCTTGGGGGCGAGTCCTGCCGCGCGGCGCGCCTCGAGGCCGCCGCCAGCCCCCGGCGTCAGGCCGGCGAGCAGGCTGAAGCGCCCGCGCCCCAGCGCCAGGGCCTCGCGCACCGCCTCGCGCAGCGTCCCCTCGTCGCGCACGTCCACGATCAGGTCGCGCACCGGCAGCTCGATCGTGTGCTCGCGGTAGCGGTCCAGGCGCGGCCAGGGGGCCACCGGGATGAACTCGCCGTCCACCCGCAGGTGGGTGTGGCCGTGCGACGCCGCCCATTTCGCGAGGTCGGTGTAGTAGCCCTTGCGCGCCACGACCAGGGGCGCCAGCAGGCCGACGTGCTCGCCCGCGTGGTCGCGCAGCAGTTGCGCGACGATCTGCTCCGGCGTCTGGGGTTCGACGGGGACCTGGCAGTCCGGGCACATCTGCGTGCCCAGCTTGACGTAGAGCAGGCGCAGGAAATGGTGGATCTCGGTCATCGTCGCCACGGTCGACTTGCGGCCGCCGCGGCTGGTGCGCTGCTCGATCGCCACCGTGGGCGGGATG
This sequence comes from Alcaligenaceae bacterium, assembly GCA_044508625.1. Lineage (GTDB taxonomy): Bacteria > Pseudomonadota > Gammaproteobacteria > Burkholderiales > Burkholderiaceae_B > Castellaniella. The sequence continues at coordinate 3,002 of JBIQHJ010000030.1, read as the reverse complement.
CCGTAGATCGCGTCCACGTCGGGCTTGCCGGCGGGCTGCACGATCGCGCGCGCATAGGCGTTCAGGGATTCGAGGTAGCGGCGCTGCCCCTCGTTGAACAGGATGTCGAAGGCCAGCGTCGACTTGCCCGAGCCCGAGACGCCGGTGATCACCGTGAAGGCGTCGCGCGGGATGTGCACGTCGATGCCCTTGAGGTTGTGCTCGCGGGCGTTGACGATGTGGATGTCGCGCGAGGCCTCGGCGCGCGGCGCGGCGGCCGCGTAGCCGGCGGGCGGCTCGGCCAGCAGGCTGCGGCGCGACTCGAGGCCGCGGACGTAGTCCGCCAGCGCGCGCCCGGTGTGCGAATCGGCCCGCGCCATCAGGGTTTCCGGGGTGCCCTCGGCGACGATCCGGCCGCCCTGGTCGCCGCCCTCGGGGCCGAGGTCGATCAGCCAGTCGGCGGCGCGGATCACGTCCAGGTTGTGCTCGATGATCAGCAGCGAGTGGCCGGCGGCCAGCAGCTTGCGGAACGCGCGCATCAGGCGCGCGATGTCGTCGAAATGCAGGCCCGTGGTCGGCTCGTCGAACAGGAACAGGCTGCCCTTGGCCGCCGGCCCGCGGCTCGAGGCCTGCGACTGCGCGGCCTGGGCGAGGTGGCCGGCGAGCTTCAGGCGCTGGGCCTCGCCGCCCGACAGCGTGGGCACGGGCTGGCCCAGCCGCAGGTACTCCAGGCCCACGTCGGCCAGCGGCGCCAGCGCCCATTGCACGTCGCGCAGGCCCTTGAAGAAATCCAGCGCCTCGCTGACCGTCATGTCGAGCACCTCGTCGATCGAGGCGTCGCGGCCCATGTGCTCGATGCGGACCTCGAGGATCTGCGGCCGGAAGCGCCGGCCGTCGCAGTCCGGGCAGCGCAGGTACACGTCCGAGAGGAACTGCATCTCGACGTGCTCGAAGCCCGTGCCGCCGCAGCCCGGGCAGCGTCCGTCGCCCGTGTTGAAGCTGAAGGTGCCTGCCGTGTAGCCGCGCTCGCGCGCCAGGGGCGCGGCGGCGAACAGCTTGCGGATCGCATCGAATGCGCCGACGTAGCTGGCCGGATTGGAGCGCGCGGTCTTGCCGATCGGCGTCTGGTCCACCAGCACGATGTCGGCGAGCTGCTCGGCGCCCAGCAGGGCGTCGTGCGCGCCCGGCGCCTCGGTCGGCCGGCCCAGGTGCTTGAGCATCGCGGGATGCAGCACGTCCTGGACCAGCGTCGACTTGCCCGAGCCCGACACGCCGGTCAGGCACACCAGGCGGCCCAGCGGGATGGAGACCGAGATGTTCTTGAGGTTGTTGGCCTGCGCGCCCTGCAGGATCAGGCGCGGCGTGGCGTCGGCCACCGGCATGGGGCGCGGCGCCTCGATCCGTGTCTCGCCGCTCAGGTAGCGGCCCGTCAGCGTGCCCGAGCGGGCGAGCGCCTCGGGCGTGCCGTCGAACATGATCCGGCCGCCGCGCTCGCCCGGCCCCGGGCCGATGTCCAGGACGCGGTCGGCGGCGACCATCACCTGCGGGTCGTGCTCGACCACCACCAGCGTGTTGCCGTGGGTGCGCAGGCGCAGCATGACCTGCACGATGCGGTGGATGTCGCGCGGGTGCAGGCCGATCGAGGGCTCGTCCAGCACGAACAGCGTGTTCACCAGCGAGGTGCCCAGGGCCGTCGTGAGGTTGATGCGCTGGACCTCGCCGCCGGACAGCGTGCGGCTCTGCCGGTCCAGCGACAGGTAGCCCAGCCCCACGTCGCACAGGAAGCGCAGGCGCGTGCGGATCTCGTCGAGGAGCTGGCCCAGGGCCTCGTCGACCGCCTGGCCGAGCTCGATGCGCTCGAAGCAGTCGCGCACGCGCTCGATGGGCAGGCGCATCAGGTCGTGCAGGCCCAGGCCGGGCAGGGCGTCGAGCTGCTCGCGCGTCCAGCGCGCGTGCACCGGCATGAAGCGCGGATAGCCGGGCTGCGGCTCGGTGTCGCGCCCCAGCCGCCAGAGCGTCGCGTCGGGCTTGAGGCGCGAGCCCCCGCAGTGGGGGCAGGGCGTGTAGCTGCGGTACTTGGACAGCAGCACGCGCACGTGCATCTTGTAGGCCCGCGATTCGAGCCAGTCGAAGAAGCGCTGGGCGCCGTACCATTGATGTTTCCAGGCCGAGGGGCCGCCCTTCCAGTCGGGGTCGCCGCCGATCACCCACTCGCGCTCGGCGGGCTCGAGGTCGCGCCAGGGCACGTCCAGGCGCACGCCGGCGCGCGGCGCATAGCGTTCCATTTCCTCCTGGCATTCCTTGTAGCTGGCGGTCTGCCAGGGCTTGATCGCGCCGCCGCGCAGGCTGCGCGAGGGGTCCGGCACCACCAGGCCGTAGTCGATGCCCATCACCCGGCCGAATCCGCGGCAGTGCTCGCAGGCGCCCAGGGGCGAATTGAAGGAAAATGTGCTGGGCAGCGGCGTGCTGTATTCGATATCGCAGTGGGCGCAGTGCAGGCCCGCGCTGAAGCGCCATTCCTCCTCGGTGTCCTCGAACTGCGCGTGCACCGTCACGCGCCCGTTGCCCTGCGCGAGCGCGGTCTCGAGGGCCTCGTCCACGCGCGAGGGCTCGGCGCCGCTCAGGCGGAAGCGGTCCTGGATCACGTGCAGGATGCGCCTGGCGGGGATCGCCTTGGCGGCCTTGGCGGCCGCCTTGCGGCCCTGAGCCGGCGGCGGGGCGGGGTCCTCGGCGCGGTGGATGCGGGTGTAGCCCTGCTGCTCGAGAAAGCCGCGCACCTCCTCGTCGCTGAAGTTGGCCGGCACCGAGACCGGGAAGGTCACGATCAGCCGCGGGTCGCGCGCCGCGCAGCGCGTGGCGAGCTGCCGCGCGATGCTGGCCGGCGTGTCGCGCTCGACGGGCCGGGCGCAGCCCGCGCAGTGCAGGTGGCCCGCGCGTGCGTAGAGCAGCTTGAGGTGGTCGTTGAGCTCGGTCATGGTGCCCACGGTGCTGCGCGAATTGCGCACCGGGTTCACCTGGTCGAT
>JBIQHJ010000094.1:0-5500 GCA_044508625.1 Alcaligenaceae bacterium | reverse complement strand
GGCGGCGCGGACGACGCCCTGCGGCGCCCTGCCTGGGCGCGTACCCGCGGAAGGCATTAAAATAATGCGTTTCGACGTTTTTTTGGGTTGGATGGGTCTATGGCACAGGCAGTAGGTTTGGTCGGATGGCGCGGCATGGTGGGTTCGGTCCTCATGCAGCGCATGCGCGACGAGAACGATTTTTCCTTGTTCGAGCCGGTGTTCTTTTCCACCAGCAACGCGGGCGGGCCGGCTCCCGAATGGGCCGCGGGCGCGCCGGCGCTGGCCGATGCGTACGACATCGAGGCCCTGCGCAAGCTGCCCATCATCCTGACGGCGCAGGGCGGCGACTACACCAGCGCGGTCTATCCCAAGCTGCGCGCCGCCGGCTGGGACGGCCTCTGGATCGATGCGGCCAGCACCCTGCGCATGCAGGACGACGCCGTCATCATCCTCGACCCGGTCAATCGTCCCGTGATCGACGATGCGATGCGCCGCGGCGTGCGCAACTACATCGGCGGCAACTGCACGGTGAGCTGCATGCTGATGGGCCTGGCGGGGCTGTTCAAGCACGACATGGTCGAGTGGATGACCAGCATGACCTACCAGGCCGCCTCCGGCGGCGGCGCGCGCCACATGCGCGAGCTGCTGACGCAGTTCGGCCTGCTCAACCAGGCGGTCGGCGATCTGCTCGAGGACCCGGCCTCCGCCATCCTCGAGATCGACCGCGGCGTCCTGGCCGCCCAGCAGGATCCGGCCCTGCCGCGGGACAATTTCGGCGTGCCGCTGGGCGGCAGCCTGATTCCCTGGATCGACAAGGACCTCGGCAACGGCGTCTCGCGCGAGGAATGGAAGGGCGGCGCCGAGACGAACAAGATCCTCGGCCGCGGCGCCGGCTTCGACCAGGATCCGGTGCCGGTCGACGGCCTGTGCGTGCGCATCGGCGCGATGCGCTGCCACAGCCAGGCGCTGACGATCAAGCTGCGCCGCGACGTGCCGCTGGACGAGGTCGGCGACGTCGTGCGCGAGGGCACCGATTGGGTCCGGCTGGTGCCCAACGACAAGGAATCCTCGATGCGCGCATTGACGCCCGTGGCCGTAACCGGCACACTTGACATCCCTGTCGGGCGACTGCGCAAGATGTCGATGGGGCCTGAATACCTCAGCGCATTCACGGTGGGGGATCAGTTGCTGTGGGGCGCGGCCGAGCCGCTGCGCCGGATGTTGCGCATAGCTCTCGGTGAACTCTAAATGACAGAACGATACCGCCAGGTGCCCACGCCCAGCCCGCGACTTGCAACAATGAGACTGGCGTTGACACTGGCGGCGGCGGGGCTGCTGGGGTCCTCCGGCGCTTTCGCGGCGACCTTCGGCCATGCCCGGATCGCATCCCCGCAGGGCGAGCCCCTGGTCATCCGCGTCCCCGTCTCCGGCCTCAGCGACGCCGACGTGCAGGCCCTGGCGGCCGGGCCCGCCGCGGCCGAGGACTGGGCTAAGGCGGGCCTGACCCCGCCGGTCGCCCTCGACAGCCTGCGGATCGCGGTCGAGCCGGGCGTGCGCCCCGAGGGGCGCGTGCTGCGCGTCAGCTCTCCCCAGCCGTTCTCCGGGCCGGTGGCCGACCTGCTGCTGGATGTGCGCACGGCCAGCGGCTCCCAGCGCTACCAGGTCTCGCTGCTCACCGGCGCGCATGCGCCGGCCCCCGCGCCCGCGGCGGGCGGCGCGGCCGCTCCCGCCGGCGGTGCCGCCGTGGGTGCGGCGCCCCACACCAGCGGCGCGCGGGTGCCCGCCGGCGCCATCCACGTGCGCCGGGGCGATACCATGTTTGCCATCGCGCGCCGCCATGCGGTCGACGGCGTGACGGTCTACCAGCTCATGATGGCCTTGCAGAGGGCCAATCCCCAGGCCTTCATCCAGCGCAACGTCAACCTCGTCAAGGCCGGCGCCCAGCTCGTGGTGCCGGGCATGGACGAGCTGCTGGCGATCTCGGATCGCGAGGCGCGGCGGCAGTTCCAGGTCCAGGCGGCGGCCTTCGCGGCGATGCGCGGGCGCATGGCCGGCGCGGTCGCCGACGCTCCGGCGCAGGCCGAGGGCGCGGCCGGGCAGGGACGGGTGTCCGAGGCTGCGCCGTCCGCCGAGGCCGCGCCGGCCGCCGGGCGCGGTGATCACCTCCAACTGAGCGACGCCCAGGGCGCGCGCAAGGATGCCGCGGCCGATGCGCGCACCTCCCGGCAGCTCGAGAGCGCCGACAGGCAGGCCCGGATCGGCCAGCTCGAGGACAATGTCCAGCATCTCAACGAGGCCCTCAAGGGGCAGGGCGAGGCGGCGCGCAACGCCGTCATCGACGGCGCCAAGGGGATCGGCGATTCCATCGCCAGCGTGGCCCAGGCCATCGTCGACGCCGGCAAGGCCGAGGAGGCCGACGCGGCCATGCGCCAATCCGCCGCCGACCCGCGGCAGGCGGGCGGCGCGGGTGCCGGCGGCCCAGGCGGCTCCAACGCCGCGACCGGCGCGGCCGCGGGCGGCGCGAGCGGTTCCGGCGCCGCGAATGGCGCGGCCGCGGGCGGTCCGGGTGGCTCCATCGGCGCGAATGGCGCGGCTGCGGCCGGCTCTGGCGGTTCCGCCGGTGCGAATGGCGCAGGCACGAGCGGCTCGGGAGGCCCCAGCGGCACGAATGGCGCAAGCTCCGGCGCGGCCGGTGCGAGCGGTTCCAGCGGTGCGAATGGTGCGAATGGCGCGGCCGCGGGCGGTGCGAGCGGTGCCGCCGCGGCGGCCGCTGCCGGTATGGGCGCGGGCGCAGGCGGTCCTGGTGGCACGGGCGCGGGCGGCTCCAACGGCGTAGCCGGCTCGAGCGGCGCGGCGGGTGCCGGGAGCCCGGGCGCGAGCGGCGCGGGTGGTTCCAATGGCTCGGCAGGCGCAGGTGCAGGCGGCCCCAGCGGTGCGGCCGGCGCGAATGGCGCTGCCGCGGCGGGGGCGGGCGGCTCGGGCGCCAATGGTTCGGGCGCCGGTGGCGCGAGCGCGGGCGGTTCGGGCACCGGCGGCTCGGCTTCGGCCGGCGCGACCGGATCGGCGCCGCAAGGCTCCGCGGGTTCACCAGCCGCCACGGGTTCGCAGGGCGCCGCGGGTTCGGCCAACGGCGCGTCCACCAACCCGCTCGAGGCCGTGGCCTCGCCCGAGGCGGCCGCCCGCGCGGCGCAGACCGAGGCCGAGGCGGCGCAGCGCTCGCAAGGCGTGGTCGACTGGCTGCAGGAACACCTGCTGGTGACCATGACCGGCCTGCTGGCGCTCATCGTCTTCATCATCGCCTGGCTGCTGCGCCGGGCCGGCAGCGCGCGCGACGAGACCTACGATGCGGCCCTGGCCACCGAGGCCAAGGTGCGCGAAACGCTCAAGGACATCGATCTCGAGCTCAAGCCCCGGCAGGACGAGCCCTCGGCCAGGGGCTGAGGGGCCGCGCCGTGTCCCGCATCGCCCTGGGCCTGGCCTACGAGGGCTCGGGCTGGAACGGCTGGCAGACCCAGCCCAGCCGCCGGACCTTCCAGGACGCGCTCGAATCGGCGCTGGCGGCCTTCCTGGGCCGGCCCGCCGCGACGATCTGCGCGGGCCGCACCGACAGCGGCGTGCACGCCTTGCAGCAGGTCGTGCACCTGGACACCGACGCGCAGCGCCGCGAGGTCTCGTGGGTGCGCGGCCTGAACGCCCACCTGCCGGACCAGATCGCCGTGCAGTGGGCGCGCCCCGTCGCCTCCGATTTCCATGCCCGCTTCGATGCGCGGGCGCGCACCTATTTCTACGTGCTGCGCAGCGCGCCGGTGCCGTCCCCCATCCTGCGCGGGCGGGTGGGCTGGGTGCACGACGCGCTGGACGAGGCGCGCATGCGCGCCGCCGCCGCGCATCTGGTGGGCGAGCATGACTTCAGCGCCTTTCGTTCGTCCGAATGCCAGGCGGCCAGCCCCGTGCGCACCCTGAGCCGCCTCGAGATCGCGCGCGCCGGCGAGTTCCTGGTCCTGCGCTTCGAGGCCAATGCCTTCCTGCATCACATGGTGCGCAACCTGATGGGGGTCCTGGTGGCGGTGGGGCGCGGGCGCCATCCGCCCGAGTGGGCGGCCGAACTGCTGGCGCGGCGCGACCGCCGGCTGGCCGCGCCCACCTTCATGCCCGATGGCCTGTACCTCGCGCACGTGGCCTATCCCGCGCATCCCGAGCTGCCGCTGCTGGCGCCTGAACGCGCGCTCGCTGCGCACCTGGGATGGCCGTGCCCGCCGATCGCGGGGCATCCCTAGGATGCCTGGTTTCATAACTCGTATAGAATTTAGCAGTTTCTTTCTTTGAGCGATTTCTCCTTTGGGGGATGCCCGGCGTGATCCGCCGGAGGCTTCCCGCTCCCCGATGCTGGAATATCCATGACCATATTCTTGAGGCTGTCCCGAGGGATAGACTGGATCAACACCCTGATCGGCAAGGCCGTCACCTGGCTGGTGCTCGTGGTCGTGTTCGTCAGCGCCACCAACGCTGTGTTCCGCAAGGCCTTCAATCTCGGCTCCAATGCCTGGCTCGAGCTGCAGTGGTACCTGTTCGGCGCCATCTTCCTGCTGGCGGCCGGCTATACCTTCCTCTGCAACGAGCATGTCAGGGTGGACGTGCTCTCTCAGAAACTGCCCGAGCGCGCGCAGGTCGGCATCGACATCTTCGGTGTCCTGTTCTTTCTCCTGCCGGCGTGCTGCCTCGTGTTCTGGCTGTCGATTCCGTTCTTCTGGGATTCCTACGTGCTCCACGAGCTCTCGTCCAATACGGACGGCCTGATCCGCTGGCCCGCCAAATTCCTGATCCCGGCCGGCTTCGCCCTGCTGATCCTGGCGGCGATCTCGCACCTGATCAAGTGCATCGGCTTCCTCGCGGGCGCCTGCCCCAATCCGATGAAGGTCGGCAGCGGCCGCAGCGCCGAGGAGGAGCTGGTCGAGGACATCCTCGCCCAGCAGCAGGCGCAGAACCAGGTCACGGGCGAGGGGCGCTGAGCATGGAGTTCTTCGTCGACAATCTCGCGCCGATCATGTTCTTCAACCTGATCGTGTTCCTGCTGATGGGCTTTCCCGTCGCATTCTCGCTGGCGGCCACCGGCGTGCTCTACGGCCTGGTCGCCATCGACCTCAACCTGATGCAGCCGGCCCTGTTCCAGGCGCTGCCGCAGCGGATATTCGGCATCGTCAGCAACGACACGCTGCTGGCCGTGCCGTTCTTCACCTTCATGGGCCTCATCCTCGAGCGCTCCGGCATGGCCGAGGACTTGCTCGACACCGTCGGCCAGTTGTTCGGCCCGCTGCGCGGGGGGCTGGCGATCGCCGTGGTGTTCGTCGGCGCGCTGCTCGCGGCGACGACCGGCGTGGTCTCGGCCTCGGTCATCTCGATGGGCCTGATCTCGCTGCCCATCATGCTGCGCTACGGCTACGACCGGCGGCTCGCCTCGGGCGTGATCGCGGCCTCGGGCACGCTGTCGCAGATCATCCCGCCCTCGCTGGTGCTGATC
>JBIQHJ010000029.1:0-44107 GCA_044508625.1 Alcaligenaceae bacterium | reverse complement strand
GTCCTGATGGTGACGGCCGAGGCCAAAAAGGAAAACATCATCGCGGCGGCCCAGGCCGGGGCGAGCGGCTACGTGGTCAAGCCATTCACCGCGGCGACCCTCGAGGAAAAACTCAACAAGATCTTCGAGAAACTCTGAGCGGAGGACGACATGGCAACGGAAAACAGCACGGCTCTCGGAGCCTTCCCCGACGGATCGATCGACCTGATCCACCGGATCGCCCAATTGACGCGGATGCTGCGCGAAAGCATGCGCGAGCTGGGCCTGGACCAGGCGATCAAGGACGCGGCGCACGCGATCCCCGATGCGCGCGACCGCCTGCACTACGTCGCGCAGATGACCGAGCAGGCCGCCAACCGCGTCCTCAACGCCGCCGAGCAGATCCAGCCCTGGCAGGACGCCTTGCAGAGCCAGGCGCAGGATCTCGACGCGCGCTGGCAGGCCTGGTTCGACCATCCGGTCGAGCTCGACCAGGCGCGCGAGCTGGTGGACGCGACGCGCGCCCTGCTCAAGGACATCCCCGAAAAGACCCAGGCCACGCAGCAGAACGTGATGGAGATCATCATGGCCCAGGACTTCCAGGACCTCACCGGCCAGGTGATCATGAGGATGCTCGGGGTGGTCACCGCCATCGAGACCGAGCTCGTGCAGGTGCTGATCGAGAACGTGCCCCAGGATCGGCGCGAGGAGACTCGCTCGCTGCTCAACGGGCCCGCGGTCAAGCCCGAGGGCAAGGCCGACGTCGTGGCCAACCAGGACCAGGTGGACGACCTGCTGGCGAGCCTCGGTTTCTGAGGGCGGCGCGCGAGCAGGGCGGATAGTATGCCACTATGGACGGAAACCAGCGATACGGATGAATCATGAATTGAAACCTTGATCAACCCCGTGCCAGAATGAGCGGCCGGTCGAAAGGAGGACAGCATGAAACAACAAAATCATGGGAGGACTATCGGCCTGGGACGATTGCTCAATCGCCTGAGCCATGGGCACGCGACACTTGCCGATCGGCCATGGACCCTGAGTCCCGTGGCCTGGCCGGTGGGGCGCTTCCTCGATTCCCTGAGGACGCGCTTCGTGGTGATGCGCCATTCCAGCATCCAGATCTCCATCAACGCCGCCCGCCTGCAGGCCTATACCGAGGAATGCGAGGCGCTGGCGCAGGGGCAGGCCTTCGAGGCCGACGGCCTGTCCGTCCAGGGCAGCCAGATCGCCAGCCTGTCCGAGCAGACCAACGAGACCGTCGGCGGCGTGGCCGATTCGTTCCGCACCCAGCTGCAATCCCTCCACGAGACGCGCGCGCGGCTCGACGAGCTGCATGATCGCGTGGGGCGCGTGGCCGCCCAGATGGAGGACTTCGCCGGCGTGGTGGCGCAGTTGAACGAGCGCGCCCGCTCGGTCGAGGACACCAGCCACCTGATCAAGGACATCGCCCTGCAGACCCACCTCCTCGCGCTCAACGCGGGCGTCGAGGCCGCTCGCGCGGGCGAGGCGGGCAAGGGCTTCGCCGTGGTCGCCAGCGAGGTCGGCAAGCTCGCCGAGCGCGTCAACGCGGCGACCGGCGACATCGTCCAGCACACCGGCGAGATCCTGGAGCTCGTCACCAGCACGCGGCGCCAGACCGGCCACATCCACACCGACATGGCGGCCTCCAACACCATGGTGGGGGATTTCGCCCAGCAGTTCGCCACCCTGGTGCGCGAGCTCGAGGAAATGGGCGGGCGGATGGACCTGGTCGCCGACAACGTCTCGCAGGTCAACCAGACCAACCACGACATGAGCGCCGCCATCTCGCGCATCGCCGCGCAGAGCGCCCAGGTGCTCGAGCGGATGGGGACCATGCGCGGGCAGGTGCGCGGCGTGCGCATGCAGACCGAAAGCCTGCAAGAAATGCTGGCGGCCCTGCGCACGGGGCGCACGCCCTTCGACGCCCTGGTCAACATCCTCGAGTCCATGCGCGAGGCCTGCGTGCGCCTGCTGCGCCAGGCGCAGCAGCAGGGGCTGGACGTCTTCGACCGCTCGTACCGCCAGATCCCGGGCAGCAACCCGCCGCGCTACCACGTCAGCTACGACACCACCATCGACCAGCCCCTGCAGCGCATCCTCGACTTCGTGCTGGACCAGCTCCCCGCCGGCTACTACGCCATCCTGATCGACGGCAAGGGCTATGCGCCCACGCACAACTCGCGGTATTCCCGCAAGCCGACCGGCGACGTGGCCCACGATACCCTGCATGTGCGCGACAAGCGCCTGTTCGACGACCAGATCAGCAAGAACGCCAACGCCAACAAGGGCGGCGTCATGTGCCAGACCTACATGCGCGACACGGGCGAGATCATCACCGACGTGTCGATCCCGGTCGATCTCGACGGCACGCGCTGGGGGGCGGTGCGCATGGGCCTGGATTACCTGCGCTACGAGGAACTCACCAGCCAGGCGAGCGCCCAGCCCCGGCTCGCAAGCGCCTGAACTGCCTCGCTTAAGCGGCCTTGCTTGGCGGATCGGGGGGACGGCCCGGGGGCTAGAATCCAGGCTGTCCCAATTTCCCGCCGCCCGCCCGCATGGCCGAGGATAGCGATCTCGAAAAAACCGAACCCGCCTCTCCACGGCGCCTCGAAAAGGCGCGCGAGGAGGGGCAGGTCGCGCGTTCGCGCGAGCTGGGCACTTTCCTCGCGATCGTGGCCGGCGCGGCGGGCCTGTGGCTGGGCGCGGGCCACATGTACCGGGTCCTCGAGGGCGTGCTGCGCGGCGGCCTGTGGTTCGATCCGCGCATCGCGCGCGATACGCGCGTGATGGTCGACCAGGCGGGCGATTCCGCCTGGCAGGCCCTGATGCTGGTGCTGCCGATCTTCGGCCTGCTCGCGCTGGTGGGGGTGTTTTCCTCGGTCGCGCTGGGCGGCTTCCTGCTCTCGTCCAAGGCGCTCGAGCCCAAGTTCGAGCGCATGAATCCGCTCAAGGGCTTCAAGCGCATGTTCGCCATGCAGACCCTGATCGAGCTGGTCAAGACCATCGCCAAGGCGCTGCTGATCGGCACCGTGGGCGTCATGGTCATCTGGCACTACCGCGACGACATGCTGTCCCTGACGCACATGGCGCCCACCGAGGCGCTCACGCGCGGCCTGGGCCTGGTGGCCTGGTGCTGCCTGCTGATCGCCGCCTCGCTGATCGTGGTCGTGCTGATCGACGTCCCCTGGCAATTGTGGAACCACTACAAGCAGCTGCGCATGTCGCGCGAGGACGTCAAGCAAGAGCACAAGGAAAGCGACGGCGATCCCTACGTCAAGGGACGCATCCGCCAGCAGCAGCGCGACATGGCGCGCCGCAGGATGATGTCCGCGGTGCCCGGCGCCGACGTGGTCGTCACCAACCCCACGCACTACGCGGTCGCCCTGCGCTACCGCGAGGGGCAGGGCGGGGCGCCCACCGTGGTCGCCAAGGGCACCGGCCTGATCGCCGCGCGCATCCGCGAGCTGGCCGCCGAGCACCGCGTCGCCACGCTCGAGGCCCCGGCGCTCGCGCGCGCGCTCCATCACCACGTCCCCCTCGACCATGAGATCCCGGCCGCGCTCTATTCCGCCGTGGCCGAGGTGCTGGCCTGGGTCTATCAACTGCGCCGCTGGCAGCAGGGCGCGGGCGTGCCGCCCACCGCGCCCCGGGCGCTGCGCGTGCCGCCCGAACTCGATCCGCGGCAGGCCTCCGCGCCACTCGCCGCATCGGCCGCGCCATGAACGCATTCCTCGCATTCCTCAGGTCCCAGGGCTCGGGGCAGGCCCGCCTCATGGCCGGCCCGGTGCTGATCCTCATGGTGCTCGCCATGATGATCCTGCCGCTGCCGCCGTTCATACTCGACCTGCTGTTCACGTTCAACATCTCGCTCTCGGTGATGATCCTGCTGGTGGCGATGTTCACCCGCAAGCCGCTGGATTTCGCCGCCTTCCCCTCGGTGCTGCTGTTCGCGACGCTGCTGCGCCTGTCGCTCAACGTGGCCTCGACGCGGGTCGTGCTGCTCAACGGCCACAAGGGGCCGGCGGCCGCCGGCCAGGTGATCGAGGCCTTCGGCCATTTCCTGGTGGGCGGCAATTTCGCGGTCGGGATCGTGGTGTTCGTGATCCTGGTGATCATCAATTTCGTGGTCATCACCAAGGGCGCGGGGCGGATCGCCGAGGTGGGCGCGCGCTTCACTCTGGACGCCATGCCCGGCAAGCAGATGGCGATCGACGCCGACCTGAACGCCGGCCTGATCGGCGAGGACGAGGCGCGCCGTCGCCGCGCCGAGGTCTCGCAAGAGGCCGAGTTCTACGGCGCCATGGACGGCGCGAGCAAGTTCGTGCGCGGCGACGCCGTGGCGGGCCTGCTGATCATGATCATCAACATCGTGGGCGGCCTGATCGTCGGCGTGGCCCAGCACGACCTGCCGGTGGGCGAGGCCGGCCGGGTGTACACGCTGCTGACGATCGGCGACGGCCTGGTGGCCCAGATCCCCGCGCTGGTGATCTCGACCGCGGCGGGCGTGGTGGTGTCGCGGGTCGCGACCGACCAGGACATCGGCCAGCAGATGATGGGGCAGCTCTTTTCCAACCCCAACGTCATGTTCATCACGGCCGGCATCCTGACCCTGATGGGCCTGATCCCCAACATGCCGCACGTCGCCTTCCTGCTGCTGGCCGCGATCATCGGCGGCATGGGCTGGGCGCTGCTCCAGCGCCAGCGGCGCGAGCAGGCGAGCGCCGCCGACGAGCCCGCCCGCGCCGAGGCCGCCGTGGCCGCGGCGGCGGCGGAGGCGAGCTGGGACGACGTGTCCGTGGTGGATCCGCTGGGCCTGGAGGTCGGCTACCGCCTCATTTCCCTGGTCGACCACGAGCAGAACGGCGAGCTCCTGCACCGCATCCGCAGCCTGCGCAAGAAATTCGCCCAGGAAATGGGCTTCCTGCCGCCGGTCGTGCACATCCGCGACAACCTCGAGATCAAGCCCACCGACTACCGCATCCTGCTGTTCGGCGTCGAGATCGGGCGCGGCGTGGCCCTCGTCGGCCAATGGCTGGCGATCGATCCGGGCGGGGTGACCATGAAGCTGCAAGGCACGCAGACCACCGACCCGGCCTTCGGCCTGCCGGCGACCTGGATCGACGTGTCCATGCGCGAGCAGGCCCAGATCGCGGGCTACACCGTGGTGGACGCCGCCACCGTGGTCGCCACCCACCTGAACCACCTCATGCATCGCCATGCCGCGCGGCTGCTGGGCCGCCAGGAGGTCCAGCAGCTCCTCGACCACATCGGCCGCGACCTGCCCAAGCTGGTCGAGGACCTCGTGCCCAAGACCCTCTCGCTGTCGCAGTTGCAGAACCTGCTGCGCGGCCTGCTGGACGAGGAGGTGCCCATCCGCGACGCGCGCTCCATCCTCGAGACGGTCACCGAGCATGCGCCGCGCCTGGCCGCGCTCAATCCCTCGGGCGGCCCGGACCACGGCGAGCTGCTGGCGCTGGTGCGCGTGGCCCTGGGCCGGGCGATCACCCAGCACTGGTTCCCCGGCGAGGGCGAGCTGCGGGCCATCGGCCTGGATGCGCGCCTCGAGCGCGTCCTGATGCAGGCCATGGGCGGCAACGGCGCCCTCGAGCCCGGCCTGGCCGACAGCCTGCTCGCCGATACCCTGCGGGTCGTGCAGAAGCAAGAGGACAAGGCCGAGGCGCCGGTCCTCGTCGTCCCGCCGCCGCTGCGCGCCTCGCTGTCGCGCTTCCTGCGGCACCACATCCCGCAGATGGGCGTGCTCTCGAGCGCCGAGATTCCTGATGAGCGTATGATGCGCATCACCGCGGTCATCGGCGGGAGCCCAACATGAACATCAGCCGCTTCTTCGGCGCCACCAATCGGGAAGCCATGCGCCAGGTCCGCCTGGCGCTGGGTCCCGATGCGCTCATCATTTCGAACAAGCGCGTCAACGGCGGCGTCGAGATCCTGGCCACCGACCAGACGCCGGAGTCCGTGCGCGCGGCCGATCCGGCCCCCGCGCCGGCGCCCGCCGCGCCGCACACACGCCCGGCCCCGCGCCCGGCGCCGCCGCTGCCTCCCGGGCAGGACCTGGTCGGCGCCATCGGCGAGCTGCGCGGCTCGCTCGAGAGCCGCATCGACGAGCTGCTGTGGGGCAGCCAGTTGCGGCGCGCGCCGGCCGCGGTGGCGCTGTTCCAGACCCTGCTGCGCTTCGGCTTCAGCACGGCCTTGCTGCGGGCCATGCTCAAGCGCCTGCCCGAGCACATGGGCGAGCGCGCCGCGTTCCAGTGGGCGCGCGCCGAGCTCATCAAGCACCTGCCGGTGCCGGCCTCCGAGGACGCCCTGTGGCAGCCCGGACTGGTCCTGGCGCTGGTCGGCCCCACGGGGGTGGGCAAGACCACCACGATCGCCAAGCTCGCCGCGCGCTGCGTGCGGCGCGCCGGCCCCGAGAGCCTGGTCCTGCTCACCACCGACACCTACCGGATCGGCGCGCACGAGCAGCTCAAGATCTATGGGCAGATGCTGCGCGTGCCGGTGCACGTGGTGCAGGACATCCACGAGATGCGGCGCCTGGTCCAGGGCGTGCGGCCGGGCCAGACGATCCTGATCGACAACGTGGGGATCAGCCAGCGCGACCAGTACGTGTCCGAGCAGGCGGCCCTGCTGGCGGGCGCCGGCCGGCAGGTCTCGCGTCTGCTGGTGCTCAATGCCTCGAGCCACGGCGACACGCTCGACGAGGTGGCGCGCTCCTACGCCGGCGACGGCGGCCCGCCGCTGCGCGGCTGCATCATCAGCAAGATCGACGAGGCGAGCCGCCTGGGCCCGGCCCTGGACACGGCGGTCCGCTACCAGTTGCCGATCCATTACGTCTCCAATGGCCAGAAAGTGCCCGAACACCTGCTGTTCCTGCCGGCGGCGGCGCTGGTCGACCATGCCCTGGCGCCGGCCCAGGGCGGCCGCACCCTGTACGCGCCCACCGAGGCCGACCTGGCGGCGCTGCTGTCCATGACGCGCCCCGCGGAGGCGCCGGACGAGGCGGCCGCCGCCCGCCAGAAGGCCCTGCTGCCGCGCCTGCTGACCTTGCCGGCGCAAGGCGGCGAGGCCCTGGCGGCCGAGGACCTGCACGCGGCGGTCGCCGCCCTGGACGAGGACCCGGTCCTGGCCGAGGGCTACGAGCTGTGGCGCGCGCAGGGCGCGGACGGGACGCCGCTCGTGGCCGAGGGCGTCGAGCGCCTGCGGGGCGCCGCCCGGCGCGAGCTGGGCGATCCCCGCGGCCTCGCGCTGGTCGTGCATGGCCGCGTCCCCTTGCATGCGGGCGGGCACCGCGGCGCCTGGTTCGCCAGCGCCCGCTGCGGTCCGGACGGCCGCGTCCTGGCCGCGGCGTCCCAGCAGCTCGTGTTCCCCGATGGCTGGTATCCCTCCTTCGAGGCCCATCGGCCGGTCGCGCCCTCGCAGACCGATGCCCTGCTGGCGCAGATCGCCGCGGAATCCGACGCATCCTCCGCCCCCCTGCTGCATGCCTTCGAGGGCGGCACGCCCGCCCTCTGGCGGACGCTGGAATCCCGCGGCGCCCATTGGCTGGCGCAATGCAGCGCCCGCGCCAGGGTCCACGAGGGCGGCGAGCCGGCCACCCTGTCGGCGGCCTGCAGGCGCCTGGCCCTCCAGCCCCTGGATCCGGAGGCGTTCGCGCACCGGCCATCCGTCGCGGGCGTGGAGGACGCGCGCGTCGCCTTCTGGGCGGGCACCGGCCCGATCGCCATCCAGTCGCGCGGCGCCGAGCCGCTCGAGGCGCGGGCGGTCTACCTGCGGGCGGTCGATCGCCGCGATGGCCGGGAACTGCGCTGCTGGCATGCCCTGGCCTCGGCCCGCGGGCCGGCGGACCCGGCCATCCTGGCGCGCGCCCTGGCGGCGCGCATCGATTGCCAGTCGGCATGGCGTCAGGCGGCGTCGATGCTCGAGGGCGCGGATGGGGCGGGCGAGGCCCTGCTCGGCCGCAGCCTCCCGGCGGCGCAGCTCGGCCTGGCGGCCTGGCGCCTGTGGCGCGACCCGCGCCTTGCGCGCGCCGCGTCGGTCTGCGCACGCATGCTGGGCCAGGAGGCGCTGCGCCCCGGCCTCGCGCCGACGGCGCTGGTCAAGCTCTACACCCTGAAAGAAATGCTGGGCTGAATTCGGCGCATGGGCGCGCCATGCGCCGAATTTGGTGTGCGACGCGCCGAGGTATGCTCAGGGGCGCGAGAGGCGGCCCTTGGCGTCGTAGAGGTCCTCGCCCATGAGTCCGCGCAGGGTGTCGAGGGCGCGGCGGTTGCTGGCGATGAAAATGTCGATGATCTGGCCGTTGCGCCGATTGAGCTCGCTCGCCTGGGCGGCCAGGTCGAGCAGGGTGTCGAAGGCCTCGCGCAGGGACGGGTGGGCGAAGATCGCCGCCTCGACCCCGTCGCGGTCGGATGCGAAGCCCAGCCGCCCGAGGCGCTCGGCGCGCTCGCGGTCCAGCTCGCCCAGGCGTTGGGCGTAGTCGTTCTTGCGCTGGGTCAGGGCCTCGAGGGCCTCGTTGGGCGTGGAATCCAGCAGCAGGGCGGATTCCTCCTCGAGGGTCTGGATGAATTCCCGCACCAGCGCCGATTGCTGGTCGACGCAGCGCAGCAGAGCGTCGGCCTCGGCCTTCATTTCAGGAGGTCGCGCACGCTGGCCAGCAGGCCGTCGGCGATGCGGCCCGGATCGATCTGCAGCTCGCCCGAGGCCAGGGCGTCGCGGATCTGCTGGATGCGCTGGGCCTGGATGTCGGCGCCGCCGTCCTGCAGGGCCGACAGGTGGCGCGCCGCCGGGCTGAGGTCCACCGAGGACTTGGCGCCGCCGGCCTTCTGGGGGGCCGAGCCGGCCTGGCCCGGCTCGACGCGCGATCCCCCGGCGATCCCGTTCAGCAGGGAATTGGACGAAGTGGAACTGATTTTCAAGGTCGTCTCCGGGGAAGTCAGGGCGGCGGGCGGTGCCGGTGCATCCCATGTAACGGCGCCGGGGCGGCGAAATTTAGGGCGCCCCCACGCCACCTGCGTCTCTACATCATAACCTGAACGGTGTGGGCGTCGATCACGGTTCCGGTGATGACCTGGCCCGAGCTGGTGCGCACCTGGATCTGGCTGCCCGGCGCCCCCGATTCCAGGGCCTGGCCCTCGCCCGTGGCGACGAAGCCCACGCCGCGCGCCACGGTGCGCACCTTGTTGCCGCGCTCGATCGATTGCGGGTCGCGCAGGGCGTTGCCCTGGATGGGCGAGCCCTTGGCGATGCGGCGCGTCGTGATCCAGCCCACGATGTGCGAGGGATCGCCGATCAGGCGATTGTTGCGCAGCAGGTCGCCCTCGCGGGTGTCCAGGTCGTCCAGGGACAGGGTCTCGCCGCGGTTGATCGCGCGGTTGGCGACGAAGTAATGCCCCATGATGCGCACGCTGGCCTGCACGTACAGGGTCCAGGGGTGGGGCGCCAGGCAGCGGACCCCCACCGAGGTGCGCGAGCGCAGCTCGGCGCCGCCGGGCAGGAAGGCCTCGAGCTGGGCGCAGGCGGGCTGCTGGGCGATGCGCGGCTCGTCCACCGCGATGACGGGCGTGCCCGGATGGCTGGCGGCGAGCTCGCGCAGCAGGCCCTCGGCCCGCGCGGCCACCGCGGCCGGGTCCTGGATCCCCTGTGGCGGGACGTCCTGCGCCGCCGCGGACCAGGCCGCGCCCGCGATCAGCAGCAGCGAAAAGAAGCGGCGTCCTGGCATTGGGGCATTGTAGTGCCCCGGCGCGGCGCGGGCATCAGGCGAATTGGCCGACAAACAGCGGCTTGTTTTGATGTTTGTGGCGCGGGGCCTCGAATTACTATGGTTGCGTGCGGCAAGGCCGCGAGGATGCGGGGCATCCCGGCCGCCCCTCGCGAGAACGGATATCTCACACGGACCCCCATGATCGATCGCATCGGCAAGGAATTCGAGTTCCAGCAAACGGCCCTGTCGCTGCGCCAGCAGCGCCAGGAGGTCCTGGCGTCCAACATCGCCAATGCCGACACCCCCAACTACAAGGCGCGCGACATCGATTTCGCGGCCTCGCTGCGCGAGGCGATGGGCGAGTCCCTGCGGCTGCCTGACACCCAATTGACGCTGACCTCGGCGCGCCACATCCCGGCGCGCGCCCACGCCGCCGGGCCGGCCGAGGAACTCTACCGCGTGCCCACCCAGCCCAGCATCGACGGCAACACCGTCGACATGAACGTGGAGCGCGTCCAGTTCGCCGACAACACCATGCGCTACCAGGCCGACCTGGCCCTGGTCGACCGGCGCATCAAGTCGCTGCTCGCGGCCATGCAGCAGTGACGGATCCCAGGAATTCGCCCATGCCATCGACCAGTATCTTCCAGATCGCGGGATCGGCCCTCACGGCCCAGTCCCAGCGCATGAACGTATCGGCCAGCAACATCGCCAACGCCAGCAGCGCGGCGGGCCCCGACGGCCGGCCCTACCGGGCCCGCCAGGTGGTGTTCCAGATGGCGCCGCAGCCCGGCTCGGAGGCCGTGGGCGGCGTCCGCGTGGCCGGCGTCATCGAGAGCGCCGCGCCGCCGCGCATGCAGTACGACCCGGGCAATCCCCTCGCCGACGCCCAGGGCTACGTCGCCCTGCCCAATGTGGATGTGGTGGCGGAAACGGTGAACATGATTTCCGCCTCGCGCTCTTATCAGGCGAACGTCGAGGTGATCAACACGGCCAAGACCCTGATGGCCAAGACCCTGACCCTGGGCCAGTGAGGAGCACGCCATGACGACCGTCTCAGGCACCGCCGCCACGAACGCCGCCACCCTGGCGAGCGCCCAGAACAAGAGCCTCATGGGGGACACGCAGGACCGTTTCCTGACGCTGCTGGTGACGCAGTTGCAGAACCAGGATCCCCTCAATCCCATGGACAACGCCCAGGTCACCTCGCAGATCGCGCAGTTGTCCACCGTCAACGGCATCCAGCAACTGAACAACACCCTGCTGGCGCTCTCCGGCCAGATGGACATGTCCCAGTCGCTGCAGGCCGCCTCGCTGATCGGCAAGCAGGTCCTGGTGCCCGGCGCAAAGGTCTCGCTCGGCAGCGATCCCGCCGATCCCACGATCAAGTCCGCCACGCCCTTCGGCATCGACCTGATCTCGGGCTCGGCCAAGACCACCGTGTCGATCGTGGACGCCAGCGGCACGCTGGTGCGCAAGCTCGATCTGGGCGCCCTGGACGCGGGCGTCTATCCCCTCGCGTGGGATGGCAAGGATGGCGCGGGCGCCCCGGTGGCCGACGGCGCCTACAGCATCCAGGTGGCGGCTGTCGACGCCGACGGCCAGCCCGTGTCCGCGCAGGCGCTCAGCTCGGGCACGGTCGGCAGCGTCGCCTACACCTCCGGGGGCCTGAAGCTCGACCTCGGCCTGGCGGGCAAGGTTTCCCTGCTGGACATCCGGCAGATCATGTAATCCGCATGGGCGGCGATCGGCACGCCGCCCCCATCGATCGACGAATCACGCACTGACGAGGTAAACATGGGTTTCGGACAAGGTCTCAGCGGCTTGAACGCCGCGGCGCAGAATCTGGACGTCATCGGCAACAACATCGCCAACTCCGGCACGGTGGGCTTCAAGGCGGGCACGGCCTCCTTCGCCGACGTCTACGCCAACTCGCGCGTCGGCCTGGGGGTGCAGGTCGCCTCGGTCAACCAGCGCTTCACCACCGGCATCGTCTCGGCCACCGGCAACCAGTTCGACATGGCGATCGACGGCGCCAAGGGCTTCTTCGTCGTGCAGAGCTCCACGGGCGCGCAATACTACACCCGCAACGGCCAGTTCTTCGCCAACAAGGAAAACCAGATCGTCAACACCCAGGGCCAGCAGCTCATGGGCTACGCGCCGGGCGGCACCAACCTGATCGGCATGACCGTGCCCGTCGGCAACATCGATCCCGTGGCGACGTCGAACATCGCCAACCAGGTCAATCTGGACGCCAACGTCGCGGTCGTGCCGGACACGACGGCCCCGGAAACGATAGGCACCGTCGACCTCACCCTGAACGGAATGACGACGCGATACCACTATCGCATCACCAGCGGCACCTATTCGTGGACCAACAGCACGGGCAGCGCCGCCGGGCCGGTCCCTCCCGCGGGCGCGTACATGACCGACACCAGCGTGCCCGCCGCCAACATCACGTTCACGAGCGGCGCGCCGAACGTCCCGTTTCCGGCGACGGGCGGCAACGTGGCCGGGGATGCGACGAACGTGGGCACCGTCTATCTGAACGGCGCCGCCCACTACTACACCTATGATGGCACGGCGTATACGTGGTATCAGGACGCGGGCGGCACGGCCGTCGCCCATGCGGGCGACCCGGGGTATCCGGCGGACGGCACGTACCAGTCGGGCGCGCAGGCCGATACGGCGGTGACCTTCGCCACGGCGGGGACCCCCACGACCGCGATTCCGGCGGGCACCGGCAACGTGGCCTACGTCGCTCCCGTGACCGCCATCGCCTTCGATCCCAACAATCCGGATTCCTTCTCGAGCCCCCTGCCGATCACGGTGTACGACTCGCTGGGCAACGAGCACCGCCTGACCCAGTACTACACCAAGCGCCCGGCGGTGGGCGGCAACAGCGTCTGGGAGGTCAACTACCGCATCGACGGCCAGCCGCCCAGCGCGCCGGCGGACGGCGCCACCATGCTGACTTTCGATTCGGCGGGGCGCCTGATCAGCTCGCCCTCGAGCTTCACCGTGTCGCTCGCCAATCCCGGCGGCGCCGCCTCGCCGGCCGCGCCCCTGAACATCCTCGTCAACTACACGGGCTCCACGCAGTTCGGCGGCGGCTTCACCAAGAACTTCGTGCCCGACGGCTACACCACCGGCGAGTACGCCAGCACCTCCATCGGCGCCAACGGCGAGGTGATCGCCAACTACACCAACGGCGCCAAGAAGGTCATGGGCACGCTGGCGCTGGCCGACTTCAACAACCTCCAGGGCCTGCAATCGGTCGGCGGCAACGCCTGGGCCGAGACGGCCGGCTCGGGCCAGCCCATCCTGGGCACGCCGGGCAGCAACGGGCTGGCGACCATCAAGGGCCAGGCGGTCGAGGAATCGAACGTCGACATGAGCCAGGAACTGGTCAACATGATCATCGCCCAGCGCACCTACCAGGCCAACGCCCAGACGATCAAGACGCAGGACCAGATCCTGCAGACCCTGATCACCATGCGCTAGGCGGCCGCGGACCATGGATCGCATCCTCTACACCGCGGCCAACGGCGCGGCCCGCATCCTCGAGCAGCAGTCGGTCATCGGCAACAACATGGCCAACGTCTCGACGGCGGGGTTCCGCGAGCAGCTCGCGGTCTACCGCTCGGTCCCCGTGGTGCCGCAGGCGGGCGAGCTGCCCACGCGCGTGGCCACGGTCGCCTCGACGCCCGGCAGCCATTTCCGCCAGGGCGCCATGAACGAGACCGGCCGCGCGCTCGATGCGGCCATCGCCGGCGAGGGCTGGTTCGCCGTCCAGACGCCGCAGGGCGAGGCCTACACCCGGGCGGGCGAATTCGCCGTCAACGACCGCAGCCAGCTCGTCACGCACGCGGGCCTGCCCGTCCTGTCCAATGAGGGACAAGCCATCGAGGTGCCCGAGCGCGGCAGCATCACCTTCGCCACCGACGGCCAGATCAGCGCGCTGGGCGCGGGCGACAATCCGCGCGACATCCAGTTGATCGGGCAGCTCAAGCTCGTCAATCCGCCGGCCGGCCAGTTGCGGCGGGGCGACGACGGATTGTTCCGCCTGGCCGACGGGCAGGCGGCGCAGGCTGATCCCGCGGTAAAGATCGCCCCCGGCTTCGTCGAGCAGAGCAACGTCGATCCGGCCGCCGCCATGGTGGCCATGATTTCCAACGCGCGCCAGTTCGAGATGCAGATGAAGGTCATCCAGAGCGCCAACACCAACGAAGAACGCGGCAATTCCATTCTCTCGGCGGCGGGCTGAGCCCGCCGCCCCCGACAGGCAAGACAACCATGATTCGTTCACTGTGGATCGCCAAGACCGGTCTGGAAACCCAGCAGACCAGCATGGACGTGATTTCCAACAACTTGGCCAACGTCAACACCACGGGCTTCAAGCGCAGCCGCGCCGTGTTCGAGGACCTGATGTACCAGACGCTGCGCCAGCCCGGCGCCCAGGTCGGGGCGGCCAACCAGTTGCCCTCCGGCCTGCAGATCGGCACGGGCGCGCGCACGGTGGCCACCGAGCGCATCCACACGCAGGGCAATCTGCAAGAGACCGGCAACAGCCTGGACGTCGCCATCCAGGGCAACGGCTTCCTGCAAGTCGAGCTGCCCGACGGCTCGTTTGCCTACACCCGCGACGGCAGCCTGCAAGTCGACCAGAACGGCATGCTGGTCACCGCCGGCGGCTATCCCGTGCAGCCGGGCATCAACATCCCCGACAACGCGCTGACGATTTCCATCGCGCGCGACGGCACGGTGTCGGTCACCCAGCCCGGCGCGACCGGCACCAATGTGCAGGTCGGCCAACTGCAATTGGCCACCTTCATCAACAGCACCGGCTTGCAGAGCCAGGGCGAGAACCTCTACCTCGAGACCGACGCCTCCGGGCCCGCCAACCTGCTGCAGCCCGGCCTGGACGGCGCCGGCGTGCTGCTGCAGAACTACGTCGAGACCTCGAACGTCAACGTGGCCGAGGAACTGGTCAAGATGATCACCACGCAGCGCGCCTTCGAGATGAACAGCAAGGCGGTCCAGACCTCGGACCAGATGCTTGCGCGCCTGACGCAGTTGTAAGCCGGATGCGGGATCGCGTGCTTTCCATGGAGTGCCGGATGGCCGGCCATCGCCCGCCGCGCGCCTTGGCCGCGCCGGGCGGCAGGGCTTTCGCGGGACTTGTGCGCCGGCTGCTCGCCTTGGCCGCGCCCGAGCGGACGGGCCTCGCGCATCGGCCGCGCGCCTTGGCCGCGCCGGGCCGCGGGGGCCTCGCGCGCCGGCTGCTCGCCGCGGGCGGGCTGGGGCTGGCGATGGCCCTTTCGGGCTGCGCGCTGGTGCCGCCCGAGCCCGTCGTGACCGGCCCGCTCACGGCGCCGCCTCCGCCGCCCATTCCGCCGGCCGCCCAGGCCAACGGCTCGATCTACCAGCCCACGGCCTACGGCAACTATCCCCTGTTCGAGGACCGCCGGCCGCGCAACGTGGGCGATATCGTGACGGTGGTGATCCAGGAAAAGACCAACGCGGCCAAGAGCGTGGACACCAGCACCAACCGCAGCGGCAGCGCCTCCATGGACATCGCCCTCGCCCCCGCGATCCTGCCCACCGACCTCGGCCCCAAGCAGAATTTCGAGGTGGGCAGCGGCAACCAGTCCCAGGGCAAGGGCTCGAGCAGCGCCACCAACGTCTTTTCGGGCACCCTGACCACGACCGTCATCGGCGTGCTGCCCAACGGCAACCTGCAGATCGCCGGCGAAAAGCAGATCGCCATCAACCGCGGCAGCGAGTATGTGCGCTTCTCGGGCGTCGTCGATCCGCGCTCGATCACCGGCAGCAACACCGTGTCCTCCACCCAGGTGGCCGACGCGCGCATCGAGTACCGCAGCAAGGGCGTGATGGACGAGGTCCAGACCATGGGCTGGCTGCAGCGCTTCTTCCTCAACATCGCCCCGTTCTGACGCCATGGCCGCATCCCTCGATCTCCTCGATGTCCTGGCGCGCCGCGCGGCGCGCGGGCTCGCCCTCCTGTGCCTCGGCGCGCTGCTGGCCTCGGGCGCCGCGCGGGCCGAGCGCGTCAAGGACCTCGCATCCTTCCAGGGCGTGCGCGAAAACCAGCTCATCGGCTACGGCCTGGTGGTCGGCCTGGACGGCAGCGGCGACCAGGTGCGCCAGACGCCCTTCACCCAGCAGAGCCTGACCAACATGCTCTCGCAGCTCGGCGTGACCGTGCCGCAGGGCACCAATATGCAGGTCAAGAACGTCGCCGCCGTGATCGTGACGGCGCGCCTGCCCGCCTTCACCCAGCCGGGCCAGACCCTGGACGTGGTGGTGTCCTCGATGGGCAATGCCAAGAGCCTGCGCGGCGGCACCCTGCTCATGACCCCGCTCAAGGGGGCCAACGGCCAGGTCTACGCCCTGGCGCAGGGCAACCTGCTGGTGGGCGGCGCCGGCGCCTCGCAGGGCGGCGCCAGCGTGCAGGTCAACCAGCTCAACGGCGGCATCATTCCGGACGGCGCCATCGTCGAGCGCGACGTGCCCACGACCTATGCCCAGGACGGCAGGGTGCGCCTCGAGCTCAATTCCAGCGATTTCGGCATCGCCCAGAACGTGGTCGCCGCCCTGAACCGCAAGTTCGGCGGGCAGACGGCGCAGGCCCTGAACGCGCGCACGATCGAGCTGCGCGCGCCGCTCGATCCGGCCGGGCAGACGGCCTTCCTGTCCCAGGTCGAGAACCTCCAGGTGACGCTGCCGCCGGCGCGCGCCCGCGTGGTCATCAACGCGCGCACGGGCTCGGTCGTCATGAACCGCACGGTGACCATCGATGAGGCCGCCATCGCCTACGGCAACCTGTCGATCGTCATCAGCCCGCAGCAGCAGGTCAGCCAGCCGACCACGCCGTTCGGCGGCGGCCAGACCGTGGTCACCGAGAACACCCAGATCGAGATGCGCAGCGAGGGCGGCGCGGTCCGGCGCGTGAACACCAGCGCCAACCTGGCCGACGTGGTGCGCGCGCTCAATGCCCTGGGGGCGACGCCGCAGGACCTGCTGTCCATCCTGCAGAACCTCAAGAGCGCCGGCGCGCTGCGCGCCGACCTCGAGATCATCTGAGGGCGGCGGCCATGGGATTCGTCGCCCACACCCCGCGCCCCAGCGATGCCGCGCAGCCTTCGGCCCTGGATTTCAGCGGCCTGAACCGCCTCAAGCGCGGCGTGTCCGCGGGCGCCGACGCGCCGGCCGCGCAGCAGGAGGCCGTGGCCCATCAGTTCGAGGCCATGTTCATCCAGATGCTGCTCAAGCAGGCGCGCCAGACCTCCGAGATGACGCCCGGCCTGCTGGATTCCCCGGGCGTGCGCATGGCGCAGAGCCTCGGCGACGAGCAGGCCGCCCTGAACCTGTCCAATCCCGGCCTGGGCCTGGCGCAGGCGCTGCTGGCGCAGATGCGCGGCGGGACCGCCGCGAGCCGGCTCGATCCCTTGTCCCATCCGCCCGAGGCCGCCGCCTCGCGCCTGCCGGGCCTGCGCTCGCGCATCGGCGAGGGCCGCCGCGAGGTGGCCGATTCCATCACGGCGCTGATCGACCTGCTCGGCAGCGGCCGCGCGACCGAGAAAGTCTCGGGCGCCATCCGGGGCGCGCCCGGCCACATCCGCGAGTTCGTCGACAAGATGGCGGCGGCGGCCGACTACGCCGCCACGCAGAGCGGCGTGCCCGCCAAGCTCATCCTCAGCCAGGCGGCCCTCGAATCCGGCTGGGGCCGGCGCGAGATCCCGCGCCCCGATGGCAGCAGCAGCCACAATCTGTTCGGCATCAAGGCGACCGGAGGCTGGACGGGCGACGTGGTGTATGCGACGACCACCGAATACGAGGACGGGGTGGCCCGCAAGGTCACCCAGCCGTTCCGGGCCTACGATTCCTACGCCGAGTCCTTCGCCGATTATGCGCGGCTGATCGGCCGCAGCGAGCGCTACAGCGAGGTGCTGAGCGCGCCCTCGGCCGAGGAGGCGGCGCGCCGGGTCCAGGAGGCGGGCTACGCCACCGACCCCTCGTATGCCGACAAGCTGATTTCGATCATGGGGTATTTCAATGCGCGCTAGCGCCGTGTCTCGCGGGGATCGATCGGACTGGGCGGGATGGCTGGGATCGGAGGGGGCGGGGCAGCTAAATTTCGGGGGCGATCCGTCGTAAATCGACATGAGGCCTCTGAGGCGGCGGCCCGCGCCTGGCGCGGGCGCGCGGAACACTGGACGATGCACATATGAATCTGGCGAACTTGGGCAAAGCAGGGCTGCTGGTGGCGCAAAACCGCCTCCAGACCGCCGGCCACAATATCAACAACAGCGACACCGAGGGCTACAACCGCCAGAGCGTGCTGTCGCAGACCGCGGGCGCGACGGCCACCGCCGGCGGATGGATCGGCCGTGGCGTGCTCGCCGTCGGCGTCCAGCGCGCCTACGACAATTTCCTGTACACCCAGCTCACGCAGTCCCAGACCAAGGGCGCCGCGCTCGCCACCTACGGCGACCAGATCGGCCAGATCAACAACCTGCTGGCCGACCGCACCGTCGGCATCACGCCCGCCATCCAGGCCTTCTTCGACGGGCTGCAGGCGGTGGCCACCGCGCCCGCCGACAGCGCCGCCCGCCAAGAGCTGCTGGGCCGGGCCAACAGCCTGGCCTCCCAGGTCCGCAGCGCCAACGCCTTCCTGGACGAGCAGCGCTCCAACGTCAACACCCAGATCCGCACCACGGTCACCCAGGTCAACAGCTACCTCGATCGCATCCAGGATCTCAACCGCCAGATATCGACCGCCAAGGCCGTCTCGCCCGGACAGCCGCCCAACGACCTGTTCGACCAGCGCGACCAGCTCGTGGCCGAGCTGGGCCAGCTCGTCGACGTCAACGTCTTCGAGCAGGACGACCGCGTGAACATCACCGTGGGCAACGGCCAGGTCGTCCTGGGCGGCGACTCGGTATTCCATCTCGACGTGCGGCCGTCCGCCGCCGATCCTTCGCGGCTGGCGGTCAGCTACGCCATCCCGGACGGCGCGGGCGGCGTCACGTCCGTCGAGCTGAAAGACAGCCTGATCACGGGCGGCAAGCTCGGCGGCCTGCTGACGTTCCGGCGCGAGGCCCTGGACACGGTCCAGAACGACCTGGGCCGCCTGGCCACGGGCCTGGCCATGGCCATCAACGAGGTCCACCGCCAGGGCTACGACCTGACGGGCGTGCAGGGCGGCGATTTCTTCAGCCTCGCGGGCCCCAAGGTGATCCGGGGCGAGGGCAACGTCGCGGGGGCGGATCCCGCCGTCACGATCACCGACGCCAACCAGTTGGGCACCCAGGACTACCAGGTGAGCTATGACGGCGCCAGCTACACCGTGACCCGCGTGCCGGCCGGCACCGTGGCCGCGGCCGGCAACGGGATCTTGTCCTTCGACGGCATCCAGGTGGATTTCTCGGGTGTGACGGCGCCCGCCTCGGGCGACGGCTGGCTGATCCAGCCCACGCGGGACGCGGCCGCCAGCCTGGGGGTCGCCATCAGCGATCCGGGCCGGATCGCGGCGGCCGGCAGTGTCGATCACGACGGCGATCCCGCGACGCCGGAGGTCGGCGCGGGGCCGGCCAACGGCGACATCGCCCTCAAGCTGGCCGCCCTGCAAACGACGAAGGTCCTGGGCAACGGCGCCATGAGCCTGAACGAGGCCTACGCCCAGATCGTCAACAAGGTCGGCGTGCTGACCCAGCAGAACACCACCGCGCAAAAGGCCCAGGAAACCCTGATCCAGCAAAACTATTCCGCCCAGCAGGCGGTCTCGGGCGTGAACCTGAACGAGGAATACATGAACCTCAACCAGTACCAAGAGCAGTTCCGCGCCGCCTCGCGCCTGATCGACGTCAGCTCGACCCTGTTCGACACCCTCCTGAGCCTGCGCAGCTAGGCCGCGCCTTCATCCCGGGACCCATGCCATGCGGATCAGCACCAACCTCCTGTTCAACACCGGGCTCAAGACCATCGGCACCCAGCAGGCCGACCTGATGCACCTGTACCAGCAGATCGGCTCGGGCCAGCGCATGGTCACGCCGGCCGACGACCCGCTGGCGGCTTCGCAGTCGATCAACATCGCCCAATCCCAGTCCCTGAACCAGCGCTTCGCGGAAAACCGCGCCGTGGCCCAGCGCAGCCTCGCCACCGAGGAGGACGCCCTGGGCTCGCTGACCCTCCTGCTGCAGGACGTGCGCACGCGGGTCGTCGAGGCGGGCGGCGGCGCGCTGTCGGACGCCGATCGCGGCACCCTCGCCACGGCCCTCGAGGGCGCGCGCGCGGCCATGCTGGCCATCGCCAATACGACCGACGGCAACGGGCAATACGTGTTCTCGGGATCGAAGGGGCAGACGCCGGCCTATACCGACGCCGGCGTCTACGTGGGCGATGGATTGCAGCGCGACATCCAGGCCGACCAGACGCGCCGGATCGCCGGCAGCGACGTGGGCAGCGACGTGTTCCAGCGCGCCCAGCCCGGGGCGCTGGGCTATTCCAGCCGGCAGGTGGTCCAAGGGTCCGGCAGCACCGCGGTGCTGAGCGCGCCGATGGTGGCCGACAGCGCGCAGGGCAATGCCGATTCACGTCTCGGATTCAAGATCACCTTCACCAGCCCGACGACCTACGACATCGAGATCACCGATTATGCGCCGCCGCCCCCTGCGACTGCGCCTACGGTCGAGACCTTGACGGACCAGGTCTTTACTCCCGGATCGACAGTGCTCAGCTTGACCCGCAGCGACGGCGGCACCCCGCCGAGTCCGGTCGACACCGGCACCCAGGTCCAGATCTCGGGCGATCCGGCGGCCGGCGACGAGTTCACCGTCACCCCCTTGCAGCACGACCAGGGCTTCAACCTGTTCGCCACCCTCGACAACCTCATCGCCGCCCTGAAGGCCCCGGCGGCCACCGACGCCAGCGCCCAGTCCGGCCTGCGCAACACCCTCAACACCGCCATGCAGCAACTGGCCTCCGGCTACGACAACGTCCTGACGGTGCGCGCCTCGATCGGCGCGCGCATGAACGAGCTGTCCGCCATGGACGACGTGGGCACGCAGCGCAAGCTGGGCTATGCCAAGGACCTCCAGCGCCTCGAGGACCTCGACTACTACGAGGCCACCATGAAGCTCAACCTGCGCAAGATGGCGCTCGAGGGCGCGTCCCTGGCGTTCCAGACCATCCAGGGCCTGAGCCTGTTCAACATGGGCGGCAAGTGAGTCCGCAGGCGCATCCGGCGGGGCAAGACGGCATTTGAGTCCGCGGCCGCGAGGCCGGGGCCGAACGGGTCGAAGAAGAATGGCAAGAATTCCGAGGAAGACCTCCATGCCGCATGTCCCGAACCTCCGCGCGCGCCGCGCATCGGCTCTCCTCGCCAGCCCCCGCCGCACGGAAACCTCGAACCCCCGCGCGCGTCGCGCGTCCCTGGTGGCTGCGCTGTTCGCGTCGCTGCTGCTTGCCGCGTGCACCTTCACGGGACGGACGTTCGACGTGGGCGGGCTCGATCGCATCGTGGTCGGACGCACCACGCTCGAGCAGGCCTCCGAGTACCTGG
The DNA here is from genome assembly GCA_044508625.1 of Alcaligenaceae bacterium. Lineage (GTDB taxonomy): Bacteria > Pseudomonadota > Gammaproteobacteria > Burkholderiales > Burkholderiaceae_B > Castellaniella. The sequence continues at coordinate 22,802 of JBIQHJ010000029.1, read as the reverse complement.
GGGCCTTGCCCGACCAGACCTGGCGGCAGGGCGACACGGTGCTGGCGCGCTGGGGGTACAAGAGCACCGCCGCCACGGACGCCGTGTATTTCCGCCAGGAAGCCTGGCTGCGCTTCGGTCCCGACGGCACCTTCCAGCGCATGGAGAACACCATCAACATCCCGGGGACCTTCCGGCCGCGCACCCAGGCGCAGGCCGACCAGGAGGCGGCCGAGGCCGCCGCGCGCCAACAGCGGGCCGATCCCCGGGCTGCCGGGGCTTCCCAGGCCGCGGGGCCTGCGTCGAACGCCGGATTCGCGTCGGGCAGCGGGCCCGGATCGCCCGCGGGCGCCGCCCCCGCCGATCGGGGAACGGCGAATGCCGCGCCCGAGGGCCAGGCCGTGCCGCAAGCCGTCGGCACGCCGCAGCCGCTGCTGCCTCCCGGCACCACCTACACCCCCGGCGTCAGCTATCCCATCGGGCGCTCCGGCGCCTGAGCGCGTCCCAGCCCCTACATCCCGGCAAGCGCGCGCGCGATCTGCGCCATGGCCTGGTAGCCGTCCTCGAAAAGCCGCGACAGGAATCCCGAGGTCTGCGGCAGGACGATGGCCAGCACCACCAGACCGGTCGTGAGCGTGATGGGAAAGCCCACGGCGAACACCGACAGTTGCTGCGCCGTCCGGTTGAGGATGCCCAGGGCGAGGTTGATGGTCAGCAGCACGATGATCAGCGGCAGGGCGAGCAGCATGCCCGAGATCCAGAGCTGGCCGCTCCATTCCAGCAGCGCGCCCCAGCCATTGGGGTCGAGCGGCGCGCCCACGGGCAGGATCTCGAAGGTGCGCACCAGCCCGTCGAGCATCAGCAGGTGGCCGTCGAATGCGAGGAACACCAGCATGGCCAGCAGGTTGAGCAGGCGCGAGAGCACCGCCGTGTTGGCGCCCGTGGCCGGATCGAAGAACGAGGCGAAGGCCAGCCCCATCTGCAGCCCCACGAACTCGCCCGCCATCATCGTCGCGGTGAAGATCAGCCGCATGCACAGGCCCAGCGCGATGCCGATCAGCACCTGCTGGGCGGCGATCAGCAGGCCCTGGAAGGACCCCGCGGGAATGTCCGGCATGGGGCCCAGCAGCGGCGCGGCGACCAGGGCGCACAGGATGGACAGCCCGATCTTGAGCCGCAGCGGAATCGAGGACTCGCCGAAGATCGGCGCCATCGCCACCAGGCCCGCGATCCGGAACAGCGGCCACAGGAAGCCGTTGATCCAGGCGTAGAGCTGGTCGGCGGTGAACTGGATCATGGCGTGCTGGCGTCCTGTTCGCTTGGGTGGGGCTCGTGTCCGGCGCGGTGGGGGACCGGGCGTCCGGACCGGCCGGCGCCGTTCCCGAGGCCACGTTCAGCCGGCCAGGCCCGGGATCGATTCCAGCAGCGTCCGGATGTAGTCCACCATCGTGCTGATCAGCCAGGGGCCCAGCAGCACCAGCGTGGCGCCCACCGCCAGCAGCTTTGGGATGAACGACAGCGTCATCTCGTTGATCTGCGTGGCGGCCTGGAAGATGCTGATCACCAGGCCGACCAGCAGGGTCACGAGCAGCAGCGGCCCGGCCATGGACAGGGCCACGCGCAGCGCCTGGTAGGTCATCGACATCACGGTTTCCGGCGTCATGGACGGCCTCCTACTGGTAGAAGCTGCGGGCGAGCGAGCCCAGCAGCAGGTGCCAGCCGTCGGCCAGCACGAACAGCATGAGCTTGAAGGGCAGCGAGATCGTGACCGGAGGGACCATCATCATCCCCAGCGCCATCAGCAGGCTGGCGACCACCAGGTCGATGATCAGGAAGGGGATGAAGATCGTGAAGCCGATCTGGAAGGCGGTCTTGAGCTCGCTGGTGACGAAGGCGGGGACCAGCACGCGCATGGGCACCGCCTGCGCGGACTCCAGCGGCCCGGCGTTCGCCATCTCGGCGAACATCGCCAGGTCGGCCTCGCGCGTCTGGTGCAGCATGAAGGTGCGCAGCGGCCCCGCGCCGCGCTCGACCGCCTGCTCGAAGGTGATCTCGTCGCGGCTCAGCGGCTGGTAGGCCTGGGCGTAGATCTGGTCGAACACCGGCGACATGGCAAAGAAAGTCAGGAACAGCGCCAGCCCCACCAGCACCGAGTTGGGCGGGGAAACGCCCGTGCCCAGCGCGTTGCGCAGCAGCCCGAGCACGATGATGATGCGTGTGAAGCCGGTCATCATCAGCAGGGCGGCCGGCAGGAACGACAGCATGGTCAGCATGACCAGCGTCTGGATGCTCAGCGACCAGGTCTGGGCGCCGCCCGCGCCCGGCGTGACGGTGAGGGCGGGCAGGGTGGCCTGGGCGAGGGCCGCGCCGGGCCAGAAGGCGGCCAGCAGGGCGCCGGACAGCAGCCAGGGCAGCCACGACGGCAGCCGCGTCCGCGGCCCCGGCAGCCTGCGCGCCGGGATGGGCCGCCTCGTCGCGAAGCGCCGCGGTGAACCCGCCGGAATGCTCATCAGCGCCTCGAGACCGCCTGATCGAGCGTGTCGGAAAAAGCCCGGTCGCGGCCCGTCGTCCCGTCCGCGCCCGCGGCGGGCGGCAGGGTGTGCAGCAGCGTGATCTGCTGGGCGGTGATCCCGAGTACCAGGCGGGCGTCCTCGACCTCGACGATGGCGAGCGAGGCGCGCGCCCCCAGGCGCTGCATGGCCGAGATCCTGAGCCCGCCGCGGCCGGCCGCCGTGCGCAGCCAGCCGCCGCGCCGCGCGACCCAGGCGAGCGCGAACAGCAGCCCGACGATCAGCAGCAGGCTCGCCGTGACGCGCAGGATGTCGGGCTGGTCCATGGTCGGCGCCGGCCCTAGCGGCGGTTGTTGAGCCGCGCGATGCGGTCCGACGGGGTGATGATGTCGGTGATGCGGATCCCGTACTTGTCCTCGACGGCCACGACCTCGCCCTGGGCGATCAGGTAGCCGTTGACGTAGACGTCCATGGGCTCGCCGGCCAGGCCGTCGAGCTCGACCACCGAGCCTTGCCCCAGTTGCAGGATGTTCTTGATCGTCAGGCGCGTGCGGCCCAGCTCGACCGAGAGCTGGACCGGGATGTCCATGATCATGTCGATGTCGCTGTCGGCGCTCGCGCCCTGGCTCGTCAAGGGCTGGAACACCTGGGCGGCCGCGGGCCGGGGCGTGGAGGCGGCGGTCTGCTCGGCGAGCGCCGCGGCCCAGTCGTCCTCCTGCGACAGGCCCGCGGCCTGCGTGGGCTGGTCGTGGGCGGACTGCTGCTCGGCCAGGGCGGCCGCCCAATCGTCGTCGGTGGTGCTCTGGGAGGCGGGCAGGTTCGGATCCTGCGTGTCCTTGTCGCTGGGGTCGGTCATGTTCCTTGGCCTGATGACGGGGATTCCGGGGGGGGAGACGCCAGGACCCTGTTCACCCGCAGGGCGTAGCGGCCGTTGAAGGTGCCGTATCCGCATTCCAGCACGGGCACCCCGCCGACGCTCGCGGTGATCCTGGGCGAAACGGCGATCGGCAGCACGTCGCCCGCGCGCAGCCGGAGCAGCTCGCCGATGGAGGTCTCGATCTGGGCGAACTCGGCGGTCAGCTCGACCTCGGCGCTGCGCACCTCGCGCGAGAGCTGCTGCGTCCAGCGCCGGTCGATCGAGTCCGAGGCCGCCTGCTGCAGCGGGCGGGTGAGCAGGTCGCGCACGGGCTCGATCATCGAGTAGGGCAGGCAGATGTTGAGCTTGCCGCCGGCGCTGCCCAGCTCGATGTTGAACGAGGAGACCACCACGATGTCGTTGCCGCTGCTGATGCTGGCGAACTTGGTGTGCATCTCGGAGCGGATGTATTCGAACTCGATCGGATAGACGTTTTCCCAGGCCTCGCCGTAGCATTCCAGCGTCAGGGCGAGCAGGCGCCGGATGATGCGCTGCTCGGTGACGGTGAAGTCGCGCCCCTCGACGCGCGTGCTGTAGCGGCCGTGGCCGCCGAACAGGCTGTCGATCACCAGGAACACCAGGTTGGGGTCGAAGGTGAACAGCGAGGCGCCGCGCAGCGGCTTGAAGGCCACCATGTTGAGGTTGCTGGGGACGGGCAGGTTGCGCTCGAATTCGGAGTATTTCTGGATGCGGATCGCGTTGACGGTGATGTCCGCGTTGCGCCGCATGAAGCTGAAGAACATCGAGCGCAGCCGCCGCGCGAAACGCTCGTTGATGAGCTCCAGCGTCTGCATCCGGTGACGCACGACGCGGTCCGGCGAGGTCAGGTCATAGGCCCGGACCCCGCCCCGCTCGTCGGCGGGAGACTCGGCCGATGCCGACTCCTCGCCGGTGACGCCCGCCAGCAGGGCATCGACCTCGTCCTGGGATAGCAGGCTCTGGTACGGCATTACTGCACCACGAAGGCGGTGAACAGGACGTCGGCGATGTGCGGGCCCGCCGGCTGCGGCGCGAAGGGCCGCTCGAGCGCGGCGCGCAGGGCGTCGGCCAGTATCTGCTGGCCCTCGGGCGATTGGACGCGGGCGATGTCCTGGCTGGACAGCACCTTGAGCGCGCGGTCACGCACCTCGGGCATGTAGTCCTCGATGATCTTGCGCGAGGCCTGGTCGGCCAGGCGCAGGGTGACGCCCGCGTAGAGGATGCGGTTGCGCGTCTCGCCATACAGCGTGACGGTGAAGGGCGCGAGCTCGGCGAAGATCGGCGGGGGCGGCGGCTCGGTCGATGCGGTGTTTGCCGCGGCGGAGGGTTCGCCCCCCTGCCTGGACATGAACAGCATCGTGGCGCCTATGGTGGCGCCCACGACGATGACCAGCATGAGGACTAGTTTCAGGAGCCTGAGCATGATTCCGGACGAGCGAGTGGATGGGGGGCGGGCTTGGGCGCCGGGTACCGGGCGCCTGGGGAATTGTAGCCGGCCCGCGTGCATTCGGAGCGATGGACGCGTATCTGGTGGACATGACGCTAGGCAAAGGTATCGACCAGGGCGTCGGGCATGCGGCCCGCGCGGCGCTGGGCGGTGTCCGGAGGCGTGGGCATGGCCGGCGGCGAGGCCGCGCCGTCCAGCGAGAAGACCGCGGCGCCCGCATCCCCGCGGCCCTGGGACCCGGCCTGGGCGAAGGCCTGCTGCTGGCCGGGCTGCTGGTCGCTCACGTCGGCCTGGCCGAGCGACAGGCCCGCCTGGGCCAGTTGCTGCTGGAGCTGGGGCAGGGCGTTTTCGAGGGCATGGCGCACCGGCGCATGCGGCGAGACGAACAGCGCCTGCGCCACCGAGTCGCTGATGTGCAGCACGATGCGCACCGGCCCGAGCTCGGGCGGATTGAGGCGCAGCTCGGCCGTTTGCGCGCCGCCGCGGCCATCCCGGGCGAGGGACAGGACCTGGCGGCCGAAGTCCGCGGGCCAGGCCGGATCGCCGAGGGGCGTGGCCACCGCGCGGGTGGCGGCCGGCGCGGGACCCGCGTCCGTCCCGGCCGCGCCGGCGAGGGCGGCCTGCGGGGGAGCCGCGGCGAGCTGCGCCATGGCGGACTCGAGATCGGCGCCCGGGGCGTGCGTGGAGGGTGCGGGGGCCGCGGCGGAGACCGGCGAGGCCGTCGCCGCCTGGATGCCCGCGAGGAGCCCCCCCGTGGGCGTCGCGGTCGCCGTGTCGTCGGCCCCGCGCCCGCCGCCATGGGACGCGGCGGCGCCTCGCGGATCGGGCCTGGCCGCCGCGAGGCCCGTGGCCGCGGGCCCGTCCAACCGCGTCGCGGGCGTGTCGCCGGGGAGGACCTCGCGCGTGCCGCGGCCGGCGGCATCCGGCGAGCCCGCGAGGGCCGCGCCCGGATCGGCGCGCAGGGGCGCCCGCGTGTCGCGCGCGGCCGACGCCGCCCCGTCGGCGGATGCCGTGGCCGGCAAGGCGCGCCGCGCCGGGCCGCCGTCCCCTTGCGCCTCGCCGGCCGGCGCCGCCTGCGCGGCGCCCATGAGCGGCAGGGTGGCGCCCGCGGCGAGCAGCGCGAGGGTTTCCTCGGGTGTCGGCGGGCGCCGCGTGTCCTTGGCCGTGTCCGCGCCCTTGCGGGATGCACCCTCGGGGCCGCGCGCCGTCCGGTCCGCGCCGCGCAGCGGCTCGCGCTGCCGGGAGAGGGCGTCGGAAAACCCGGAAGGATCGGCCGTGTCCGTCCCCCGCCCCGCGGAACCGGGGATCTGGGCGCCGGGAGCGGCGGAGGGTATCAGGGGCACGTTCATCGCTGGTTTCCGAATCAATGGGGACGCCGGGCGCGTCGGTGCAGGCCTGCCGAGAGCTCGTCGCTGAGGCGCTGCTCGAGGCGCTGCTCGTGGTACCGGGCCTGGCGGTCCTGGCGGGCCTTGAGGGCCTCGTAGGAACTGAGCCGGCGCTTTTCGGCGTGCCATCGCTGGCGCCCGGCATCGAGACGGGTGTCGATCTGGGCGATGATCTTATTTTGCTGGGAAATGGCTTCGTCCAAAGTGGCGATAAACCGCCTAAAGTTGTGGTAATTCGAGGCCGTTACCCCGTCCCGCGTGCTGGCCTGCAGGCGCCTGGCGTAGTCGCTGCGGTAGCCGTCCAGGGTGTCGAGCTGGCCCTGGGCCTGGCGGCGCTGGGCGTCGAGCTCGGCGAGCAGCCGCCCGGCTTCCTCGACCCGGCCGCGGGACAGTTCTATGAGCACCGCCAGCGGCGCGCGGTCACTGGACATGGCCGGCCTCCTGGCCCATCACGCCCGCCAGGGCGCCGGCGGCGCCCGCGTAGTCGATCCGGGCCTCGATGCCCTGCTGCAGGTAGCCTTCGAGCCAGGGATAGCGCTCGATGGCCCGGTCGACTTCCGGATCGTTGCCGGGGACGTACGCGCCCACGGCGATCAGGTCGCGGTTGCGCTGGTAGCGCGACAGCATGCGCTTGAACTGGTGGACGAGACGGAACTGCTCGGGCGGCACGATGGCCGACATCACGCGCGAGATCGAGGCCTCGATGTCGATGGCGGGGTAGTGGCCCGACTCGGCCAGGCTGCGCGAGAGCACGATGTGGCCGTCCAGGATGGCGCGGGCCGAGTCCGCGATCGGGTCCTGCTGGTCGTCGCCCTCGGTGAGCACGGTGTAAAAGGCGGTGATCGAGCCCGCCGCGTGCGTGGCCGAGGGCGCGCCGTTGCCGGCGCGCTCGACGAGCGTGGGCAGTTTCGCGAACACCGAGGGCGGATAGCCCTTGGTGGCGGGCGGCTCGCCGATCGCCAGCGCGATCTCGCGCTGCGCCATGGCGTAGCGCGTCAGGGAATCCATGATCAGCAGGACGTGCCGGCCCTGGTCGCGGAAATATTCCGCCAGCCGCGTCGCGTAGACCGCGCCCTGCATCCGCAGCAGCGGCGAGACGTCCGCGGGGGCGGCCACCACCACCGAGCGCGCCAGGCCGTCGGTGCCCAGGTTGTGCTCGATGAATTCCTTGACCTCGCGGCCGCGTTCGCCGATCAGGCCCACCACGATGATGTCGGCCTGGGTGTAGCGCGCCATCATGCCCAGCAGCACGCTCTTGCCCACGCCCGAGCCGGCGAACAGGCCCATGCGCTGGCCCCGGCCCACGGTGAGCAGACCGTTGATCGCGCGCACGCCCACGTCCAGGACCGTATCGACCGGGGCCCGCGTCAGCGGATTGATGGGCCGCGCCGTCAGCGGGGCCATGTCGAGGCCGGGGGGCAGGGGGCGCCCGTCCAGCGGGCGGCCGGCCCCGTCCAGCACCCGCCCCAGCAGGGCGGCGCCCACCGGCAGGCGGCGGGACTGGTCGGCCGGCGGCGCCGGGTCGTCCTGCCAGGCGTGCGTGGGGACCGTCAGCCGGTCGAGCAGCAGGGTTTCCGCCGGCACCACCCGGGCGCCGGGCGGCAGGCCGGTGATGTCGCTCTGCGGCATGAGGTAGAGCGTCTGGGCGTGGAATCCCACGACCTCGGCGTCGGCCCATTGGTCGCCGCCCGGCGAGATCTGGATCCGGCAGGCGGCGCCCACCGCCAGTTGCAGGCCGGTGGCCTCGAGCACCAGGCCGGTGGCGCGCGTGATCCGTCCGTTGGCGCGCCAGGGTTGCCGGGCGCCGACCCGCCGCTCGCCCGCCTGCAGCAGGGCGCGCCAGCGGGCGCCGGCGCTTTGCAGCAGGGTGTCGGGAGACTCGCCGGCGCTTTGCGGCGATGGGGCGGGGGCCGCGTTCATGGCTTGCCGGGCGCCTGCCCCAGGGCCGCGATCACGCGCCGCCAGCGCGTCTCGAGGGTGGCGTCGATCGCGCCCTGCGCGGTCTCGAGGACGCAGCCGCCGCGCGTGATGCGCTCGTCGGCCACCAGGCGCGGACGCGCGCCCTCGGGATCCTGCTCGAGGAAGGTCCCCAGCAGCTCGACGTCCTCGGGATGCAGGCGCAGTTGCAGGGCCGAGTCCTGCGCGGGCCGGGTCCGCAGGACCTCGTCGACCAGCTCGAGGATCTGGCTGGGGTGGTCGCGCAGGCTGGTGCGCATGACCTGCTCGGCGATGCGCACGGCAAGAGAGATCAAGGCCTGGCCGACCTCGTCCTCCAGCGTTTCCAGGGCGCGGGCGCAGGAATCGGCGAGCGCCTGGAGCCGGCGCACCTGCTCGCGCGCCGCCTCGGCGCCCTCGTCGTGTCCGGCGCGCAGGCCCAGCGCCCGACCCTCGCGCTCGCCGGCCCGGCGTCCCTCCTCGAGTCCGCGCGCCAGGCCCTCCGCGCGCCCCTCGCGGCGGCCCTGCTCGAATCCCGCCTCGTAGCCCTTGGAGTGGCCCTGCTCGCGGGCCCGCGACAGGGCCTCGGCGCGCTGGCGCAGCCAGTCGGCGGCCCCGGGCTCGGGCTCGCGGGCCCCGGCGCGCGGCTTGAGGGTCTCGAGCGAGTCCATCTCCCAGCGCTGCCAGGCCGCGCGGGCGGCGAGATCGGGCTTGGGCCTAGACATACTCGTCGTTGCCCATGGTCAGGTTGATCTGGCCGGACTCGGCCAGCTTGCGGGCCACCATGAGGATGGCTTTCTGCTCGGTCTCGACGCGCGACATGCGCACCGGCCCCTGGGCCTCGAGGTCGTCGCGCAGGATCTCGGCGGCGCGGTTGGACATGTTCTTGAAGAACTTGGCGCGCAGCTCGTCGGTCGCGCCCTTGAGGGCGATCGTGAGCGCCGAGGTGTCGATTTCCTTGAGGATGGCCTGGATGGCCACGTCCTCGACGTCGACCAGGTTGTCGAAGACGAACATCTCGTCGACGATGCGCTGGGCCAGGTCGGGGTCGAGCTCGCGCAGGCTGCTGACGACGGCCTCCTCCTCGGCGGTGGACATGAAATTGAGGATCTCGGCGGCGGTGCGCACCCCGCCCATCTTGGAGCGCTTGGCCCCCTGGCCCGAGAGCACCGAGTTCAGGACGTCGGTGAGCTCGTGCAGGGCGGCGGGCTGGACGCCGCCGAAGGTGGCGATGCGCATCATGACGTCGTGGCGCAGGCGCTCGGGCAGCAGGTTCAGGACGGCCGAGGCGCGGTCGCGCTCGAGGTGCACCAGGATGGTGGCGATGATCTGGGGGTGCTCGTCCAGGATCAGCTCGGCCACGTTCGCGGGCTCGAGCCAGTTCAGGGCGTCGATGCCCGATCCCGAGCCTTCGCCGGCCTCGAGGATGTCCTCGATCAGGCCGGCGGCCCGGTCCGTGCCCAGGGCCTTGGTCAGCACCGAGCGGATGTATTCGTCCGAGCCCAGCGTCACGGCCATGAACTGGTCGGCCTCGCGCCGGAATTCCTCGAGGACGCCGTCGACGTCCGAGCGCGTGATCTGCCTGAGGTTGGCCATCGCCGCGCCGATCTGCTGGACCTCGCGCGCCGACAGGTACTTGAAGACCTCGGCGGCGGCGTCCTCGCCGATCGACATCATCAGGACCGCGCAGCGGACCATGTCGTTGTCAGGATTTTTCATTCTTGCTCATCCAGGAACGCAGCACCATCGCTACGGCGCGCGGGTCCTTTTGCGCCATGGTGCGCGCGGTTTCCAGGTTGTCCTCGTAGCGGCTGATCTCGGAGGCGCGCTGCTCGGCCATGCGCTGGTGTTCGCGGATCGCCTGCTGGCGGGCGTCCTGCTTGGCGCGCTCGACCTGGGCGTTGGCGTAGCCCTGGATGATGGGCTTGAGCACCGAGCGCCAGAGGAAGACCGCCGCCACCAGGAACAGCAGGATCTTGAGAAGCTGCATGGCATATCCTTGGTAGGCGGGGTTTTCCCAGGCCGGGATCTGCGGCGCGGCTTCGGTGAAGGCGCTGTTGACCACGCTCAGCGAATCGCCGCGCTCGGCCGAGTAGCCCATGGCCTGCCGCACCAGGGCATCGATCTTTTCCATGTCGGCGGGATCGAGCGGCACGGCCTCGCCGTCCTTTTCCCGGTAGTTGACCACCACCGCCACCGACAGGCGCTGCAAGGTGCCGAGCTCGTGCTTGACGTGGCTGATGGTGCGGTCCACCTCGTAGTTGATCGTGGCGTCGTTGCGGGTGGAGACGCGCTCGGCGCCGGCCTGCGTCCCGAGGGTGCCGGTGGCCGCCGCGGGCGGGGTGGCGGCCTGCGCGGGGGCCTGGTTCTGGTTCTGCGCCTGGTTCTGCGCCTGATTCTGCGCCTGGTTTGCGGGCGCCGCCTGGATCGGGGCGGTCGCGTTGGGCGGCGGCTCGTTCGAGAGCGCGCCGGGCACGCCCTGGGGCTGCTGCGCGCCGTTCTGCAGCGAGGCGCTGGTCTGCTTGCTGCGCACGGCGGCCTCGCCCGGTGTCTCGTTGGGGCGGTAGACCTCGGAGGTCTGCTCGCGCTGGGAGAAATCCACGGCGGCGCTGACCTGGGCGCGGACGTTGCCGGCGCCCACGATGGGGTTGAGCAGCGTGAGGATGCGCTGGACGGTACGCTGCTCGATGTCGGCGACGAAATTGCGGCGCGTGCCGTCCATGCCGGCCTCGCCGGCCAGGGCCGAGAGCAGGTGGCCGTCCTGGTCGACGATCGAGACGGCGTCGGCGTTGAGCTTGGGGACGCTGGAGGACACCAGCCAGGCGATGGCGGAGACCTGGGAATCGCTCAGGGAGCGGCCCGGATACAGGGTCAGCAGCACCGAGGCCGTGGGCGCCTCGCGCTCGCGCACGAACAGGGACTGGCGCGGGATCGCCAGGTGCACCCGCGCGGCCTTGACTGGATGCATGCCCTCGATCGAGCGGGCGAGCTCGCCCTCGAGGGCGCGCTGGTAGGTCACCTGCTCGGTGAACTGGCTGGCGCCGAAGCGCGGCTGGTCGAGCAGCTCGAAGCCCACGCTGCCGCCGCGCGGCAGCCCCTGCTCGGCAAGCTGGAGGCGCAGGGCGTAGACCTGGTCGGCCGGCACCAGGATGGTGGCGCCGTTGTCGGCGAACTTGTAGGGGATGTTGCGCTGGTTGAGCACCGAGACGATCGCGCCGCCGTCGCGGCTCTCGAGGTTGGTGAACAGGCTGCGGTACTCGCCCTCGCGCAGCCACAGCGCCATGACGACGATCATGGCGACCGCGCCCGCGCCCAGCGCCAGCAGCAGGGGCTTGGGCAGCACGGCCAGCCGGCCCAGGGCCGGGTGGCGACTCATCCATTCGGTCATGGGGCTCATGCCTGGCGCGCGCGCGAAAGCGTCTGGAAATCCAGGGGCCTGGACTCGAAGGTCTGAATGGTGTGCATACCGGGTGCTGCGAGAATTGGGGACGATGGCGGCCATTATCGCCGCGAACGCCGGCGGGCCAAGCGCCGAAAAACCTGTGTTTTGGGGCTTAGTTAATGTTATCCGGACGCGTTTCGCCACCGTGCCGCCAAAGCGGGGAACAGCGGCCCGAAGCGCTCGCTATTGCGGGTCTTGCGGACGGCCGCGGGGCCGTATAGTGTCCGCGTGGCGGCCCTCGCGTCGATGGCCGCGGACAGCGGAATGCCCATGATCACAGCCCAGGCCCTCGCCAACGTCGAAAACATGCTCGCCCAGATGCGCGCCGTGACGCGCGCGGCCCAGGGCCTGCCGGCCCAGACGGGCACCGGCGAGGTTTCCGGCCAGGGAGGATTCGCGGCCGAGCTCGCGCGCTCGCTCGAGCGGGTGTCCCAGACCCAGAACGCCGCCAACGCCCAGGCGCGCGCCTTCCAGGTCGGCGAGCCCGGCATCGCCCTGAACGACGTCATGATCGACCTGCAAAAGGCCAGCCTCGCCTTCCAGGCAACCGTCCAGGTGCGCAACCGCCTGGTCGACGCCTACAAGGAAATCGCCAACATGGCGATCTGAGGGGCTCCTGGACGAATCGCCGCGTCGGGGCATCCCGGGGTCTGGCGGTCTGCGGATGCGGGGGATTCTCAGGTCGCGCCGCCGCCCTCGGCCGTCCATCCCGGCGGCGGGCGCGGGGCATCCAGCCGCCGGGGGCCGTCCTCGGCATCCAGCGCGTACAGCCAGGCCAGCAGTTCGGCGATCGCCACGTAGAGCTGCGGCGGAATGTGCGCATCCAGGTCCACCTGCATCAGCAGGCCCACCAGCTCGGGCGATTCGTGCACGTACAGATTGTGCTCGCGCGCGGTGCGCACGATGGTCTCGGCCAGGGTGCCGTAGCCCTTGGCGACCACGCGCGGCGCGCTGTCGCTCGTGTCGTAGGACACCGCGACGGCGCTGGGGCGGTCGGGGTCAGGCCGTGTGGATTTCGCCATGATCATCCCCGGCGGCGGGCGCCGGACCCGCCGACGTTCCATCCTCGTCCGCGTCGTCGCGCTCGACCACGGCGATCCGGCTCGCCCGCAGGCCCTGCGCCAGCAGGCGCGCCCGCAGCGTCTCGACCGCGCCCTCGAGGCGCGGGGCGCTGTCCGGCGCGGCCAGCCGCATGACGAGCTGGTCGCCCGCCAGGGTCAGCCGGGCCTGGACGTCGCCCAGCGCCGGCAGGGAGAGATTCAGGCGCGTGGACCAGTGGCCGGCCCGCACGCCGTCCTCGTCCCCCTCGTCGCCGGGATGCCGCCGGACCTCCCATCGCATGTCGGTGCCGGGCCAGGCCTCGCCCTGCCAGGCGAATCCCTGGTTGGCGAGGACCTCGAGCTGCTGGCGCACCAGGAACTGCGCCTGGGGGTCGATGCCGGGGATCGGCGGGGCGGGCGCGGCGGCCGCCTGGCCGGTGGGCGCGCCTCCCGCCTGGCCGGCTTGCGCGGACGTGCCGGCGGTGTCGCCAGCGGCCGGCATTCCCGCTTGCGGCGCGCCTTGCGGACCGGGCGCCGGCGCGGACCCCGAGGCGGCGCCCTGGCCGCCCGCCGCCTGGGACCCCAGGCGCGCCTGGGGCTCGCGGGCCAGGTCCCGGGCGTCGGCCTTGCCGAAGGCCAGCGCCGCCAGGTGGGATTCGTAGAACAGGCCGCTGCCCTGCACCGCCTGCGCCAGTGACTGGGCCAGGCGCGCGGCGAGGGCGCCGGGCTGGTCCAGCGCGCTCGCGAGCGTGGCCCAGGCCGCGAAAGGGCCGGCCAGGGCTTGCGGCGCGCCGGCCCCGGGGGAGGGCGCCGCCGCGGTGCCGCCGGCCGCGGCAGTCCCGCCGGCACCGCCCGCCCCACCCGCGGCGGCCGTCGCGGCCGGAGCAGGCGGCGCGGCGCGCGGCGCCTGCCCGTCCAGCAGGGGCGCACGGCCGCGCACCGCCGGATCGGCCTGCGGGTATTGGGCGAGCAGTGCGAGGATGATGCGGGCGGCGAATCCCAGGGTCGTGGGCGCCGACGCGGTGGCGGTGCTGTAGGTCGCGGCGCGGCCGATCCGGTCGTCCAGCGTGGAGGCCCCCGGGGCCTTGCCGACCGCCGCCTGGCCGCGCCCCTGGGCGCCGGCCGCATCCACCGCCTCGCGGGGATGGCGTTGCGCGGGATTCTGCAGGGCGCCTGGATTCTCGGGATTGCCGGGCTGGGTGACCGCGGTGGGGCGGGCCCCCGAGACGAGATTGGCTTGCTGGCCGAGCGTCGTGCCCAGTACCGCATCCAGGCGCTGGATCAGCAGCGTTCCCAGATTGGACGGGGCCCCGATGCTCATTCGGAGGACATGTGGTAGGTCTGCAGCACCGTGCGTTGCCGCTTGATCGTGCCCATCAACTGGCCCAGGCGCAGCAGCTCGGGCGCCGCGAGATGGCGGATGTGCGCGTCATCGTCCAGGATCCGGGTCAGCAGCTCGCGCCGCGCCGTGCGGTCCTCGTCGCCCAGCGGATTGAACCGGCGCAGGCCCTCGACGGCCTGGCTGTACTGGATGCCAAGCTGGACGACGTCGTCCCATTGCTGCGCCTCGGCCTTGGCGCGCATCTGGCTGCTCAGGGCGGCGATAAGCTGGTACTGGCGCAGGACGGCGGAGGATCGAGAAGCCATTACGGAATACGGTCTCGTTTCAGGGAGCGGGGGGACGCTCGAAGTGAGGGTCGGCCGCCACGTGCCAGGCGTCGGCCAGGTCGTTGAGGAGTTTTTCGGCTGATTCGAGCTTGGACGGGTCATTGTTCAGGTTGGCTAGCAGCAGGTTGCGCACGATCAGATCGTAGGCGGCAACCAGGTGGCGCGCGACGTCGCCGCCGCGCTCGGTGTCGACGCTGGCCTTGAGCCCCGTCTCGACGATGTCGATCGCCTTGGAGATCGACTGCCCGCGCTCGGCGGTGCGGCCCTCGCCCATGTGCATCCGCGCCTGGGTGGCGGCGGTCAGCGCCCCGCGGAACAGCAGCGAGATCAGGCGCTCGGGCGTGGCGCAGAGGACCTCGGATTCGAGTCCGACGCTGGCATAGGCGCCGGCGCTGCGGGCGGCGCGTGAACGGGGGGCATAGGTCATGGTGGGATCGTCTTATTTGTCGGATGTGCTCAGCTTGTTCAACATGCTGAGCTGCTGGGTGAGGTAGCTGCTGAGGGAGTTCATCTGGGCCACCATGGAATCGAGCTGCGTGAACTGCTGGCGGTAGGTTTCCATGCGCTGGTCGATCCGATCGGCGGTCGCGTCGTACTGCTTTTGCATCTGGTCGATCGTGCGGTTCAGGCTGTCGGTGGTGGCGCTGAACAGCCCGCCGCTGCGGGTGAAGGCGTCGGCCGCGCTGGCCACTCGCGTGCCCGCGCCGTCCGTGCCGGCAAACAGCGCGGTCACCCCCGCGAGGTTGCTGGACAGCGCCTTGGCGAGCTTGGTGTCGTCGACCTTGAGCTCGCCGGACTTGGGATCGGTGGTGATGCCGATGCGCGACAGCGACAGGCCGTCGATGCCGCCCAGCGCGCCGTTGAGGGCCCCGCGCATCTCGGTCTGGACGCGGCGGGCCAGCGAATCGCCGGTGAGGGCGCTGGCCGTTTGCGCGTCGGTGTCGTAGGCGGTCAGCGAGGTGATCGTGCCCAGCAGGCTGTTGTAGGCCTTGACGAAGTCGTTGATCGCCTTGGTCGCGGCGGTGTCGTCGCGCGCGATGGACAGCGTCGCCGGAGCGCTCGTGGTCTGTTTCAGCGTCAGCTCGACGCCGTCGATGGCGTCCTTGATCGTGTTGGTCTGGCTCGTGATCGCGATGCCGTTGATCGAGATCTGGGCGTTGGTCGCGGCCTGCTCGGTGAAGCCGCCCGTGCCCTCGGCCTTGTCGTAGGCGAGGAAGGCCTCGAGATCGGCGTTGCCGTCCACCGTGATCGAGGTCACGGCCGATTCGGTGCCGGTCGTGCGGCTGGTCAGCAGCAGGCGATGGGGCGCGCCCGAGCCGTCGTTCACCAGCGTGGCGTTGACGCCCGAGTCGGGGTCGCCGTTGAGAGCGGCCACCAGGCCGTTCAGGGAGGTGTCCTTGCCGCTCAGGTCGAGGGTGTGGGATTCGCCGTTGGCCAGGGCGATCGTCACCGAGCCGCCCGTGCCAATGGCCGCGTCGCGCTCGGCGCGCCCCTGCGCGACCAGGGTCTGGGCCGAGGCCAGGGTATCGACCTGGATGGCGTATTGCCCGGCGATCGCGGCCTTGCCGGCGGTCGCCGAAAAGGCCTCGGACCCCGCCGTGGCCTTGAGGGTGCCGAAGGCGTCGGCCTTGCCGACGGCCTGCGCCGCGGTCTGCAGCGCCGAGACCGCGCTTTGCAGCTTGCCGTAGGCCGATACCTTGGTCTGGGCCGCGACCTGGCGGCTCTGGATCAGCGCCAGCGCCTGGTTTTCGTTGTTGCGCAGGCTGGTGAGGAGATCGTTGAGGGGCAGGTTGGACCCGACGCCGATCGAGGAAACTGTGGCCATGGTTTAACTCCGTGCAGCCATTATCGCCGCATTCCGGCCCGGGCAATCCGGATGTGAGGGGGGAAAAACAAACATAGTTCAAAGACCTGGAGCCGCCGCCTCATGCGCGTGTGTCGACGCTCGTCCCTTGCAACTGGACGATCATCTTTGCCACGCGCAGCACCGCGTCGGACGGGACCGTGCGCAGCACCTCGCCGGTCGCGCTGTCGATGATCGAGACCACCAGGCGCTGGGCGTCCTCGTCCATCTCGAAGCGCATGCCGGTGGACCACGCCTCCAGGCTGTTGTTGACCAATTGCAGGGCCTTTTCCAGCGGGGTCTGCTGCGAGGGCAGGGTCGTGTCCCGGCCGGTCTGGCGGGTTTCGCCGCCCGTCGTCGACGTGTCCGCCGCGGAGGTTTCCCGGGTGGCGGCGAGCGGGGGCTGCGGCGGCACCTCGGGCCGGTCGGCGGCCGTGGGGGACAGGCCCGTCGCGATTGCCGTCAGTGGGTGGCCGATCGGTTGAATCATGGAGGCTCCTCGTGTTCCTTGTTCGTTGCGAAAAGGGGCCGTCGCCGCGGACGACAACCGGCCAACCCCCGCACGGACCCTGTAACGGCCGATATTCCGGGAACTTTAGGGGGGAATTCCGGATACCTCGGTGAATTGGCGTTTGCTCGGCGTAACGGCGCAAATTTTTTCGGGCATACTGAGCGACGTTCCATCCCATACCAAGCCCACCGACTCCACGATGCCCAGTTCCGAAGACCTGCTGGTCGGGCAGTACGCGCCGCTCGTGCGGCGCCAGGCGCTGATCCTGATCGGCAAGCTGCCCGCGAGCGTCGAGCTCGACGATCTGATGCAGGCCGGCATGATGGGCCTGCTGGACGCGGTCCGGCGCTACCAAGAGCAGCCCGACGCCCAGTTCGAGACCTACGCGGTCACGCGCATCCGCGGGGCCATGCTCGACGAGCTGCGCGCCCAGGACTGGCTGCCGCGCAGCGTGCGCAGCAAGGCGCGCAGCATCGAGGACGCCGTCCACGCCCTCAACCAGCGCCTGCTGCGCCCCGCGACCGAGGGCGAGATCGCCGAGGAAATGGGCCTGAGCCTCGCCGAGTACCAGACCCTGCTCGAGGAGGCGCGCGGCGTCCAGATCCTGATGTACGAGGATCTGGCGCGCCACCGCGAGGGCGCCGACGACGGCCTGCCCATCGATGGCGAGGCCCACGCCGAGGGCGGCAGTCCCCTGGACTGGCTCATGCACGAGGGCCTGCGCAAGGCCCTGATCGAGGCGATCCGCCACCTGCCCGAGCGCGAGCAGCTCTTGCTGTCGCTGCAATTCGAGCAGGACCTGAACCAGAAAGAGATCGCCGCCGTGATGGAGGTCACCGAGGGGCGCATCTCGCAGCTACGCTCCCAGGCCATCGCCCGGATCCGCGCCTGGCTGGCCCATCATTCCTGGGAGCACACGCCCGGGGACGATGCCGCCTTCAGCAAGCTGATCTGAGATCTGGGGGCGCCCCCTCGCCGCCGGGCGAACCGAGGGCATTTCCTCACCGCCGAGCGGAAGGAGCGCATCCCCTCACCGCCGGGGCATCCCTCGCCGCTGTGCGAACCGGGGGCGCCCCCTCACTGCCGAGCGGCCTGGGGACGTTCCTTCACCGCCAAGTGAATACCCCGACTGGGAATATGTTTCATCTTGCCTGGCCGATAAGATGTATATAAGATGTATCTTAACGCCGGTGGAGGCCACCGGCGGCGACTTCGACGAGGGAAACCCATCATGGACATCGACCGCTTCAAGCACCAGCACGTGGACATCCTCAGCGGCATCGCCGCGCTGCGCAAGCTCGCGCACCAGGGCATCACCGATCACGCGGTGGACATCGCCCACGAGCTCAAGGCTCTTTCCACCGTCATCACCACCCACCTGGCCATCGAGGACCGCATCCTGTATCCCTCGCTGCGCCGCAGCGGCAACACGGCCATGGCCATGATGGCGCAGGACTACCAGGACGACATGAAAGGCATCGCCAACGCCTTCATCAATTTCGCCCGCCGCTGGAGCAGCGCGACCCTCCTGTCGCGCAACCCCGATAAATTCCGCGACGAGGCCAATACCGTCCTGCGCGACGTGCACGCCCGCATGCTGCGCGAAAACCGCGAGTTCTATCCGGCGATTGAGGCGCTGTAGGGGTGGGAGGGCAGGCCCTGCTAATGCAGCAGGGCCATGCGGGCGATGTATCCTGAACGGGTTGCCCGGCTGGCGTCTATGCCGTCAAGGCCCCAATATGGGGGCGGTCCTTGGCACGTTCGCCCGCCAGCCAAAGATCACGCTGCATTTGCAGCCGAAGCCAATAACCTTGCGTCGTGCCCAGCGCCTCGGATAGGCGTAGATCCATGTCCGCCGTGACGGCGGCACGGCCGTTCAGGATCTTCGACAGCATGACGCGACTGATGCCGATATGGCGGGCGAAAGCCGTGACGCTCATGTCCAGTTCGTCGAGCCAGCAGGATAATAGTTCACCGGGCGCCGCGGGGTCGTGCATTGTGTTCATGTCGGCTTGAGTATCAGTGGTAATCCAGATAATCCAGCAGTTCCGTGTTTCTGTCGTTGAGGCGGAACACCAACCGCCACTGCGCCTGCACCGTCATGGCCAGAAACCCGACACGATCACCGGTCAAACGATGAAGCCGCCAGGATGGGAGCATCAGATCGTCGGGACTGCTGGCGGTATTCAAAGCGGTCAACATGTCTCGCAGCCGTTTTGCGTGGATGGGTTGGATGCCGGCTTGATTCCCTGTCCTGAAAAAAGCTTCCAGGCCTTTATGTCGGAATGATGTAATCATAAATCGTAAACTTAGGGTTTACAATACGCCATTGGGTCGGACGAATCGATTCGTCGGCCAAGGAAGTCATCATGCCGAGGATTGGAGGGGTCCGGATGGTCCAGCGCATCCGGTTTGCCACCGTGGAAACTACCTACGCGCTGTTTTTCTAGCCTTGTTCGCGCAATCGGCGGACCAGGTCCGCCAGGCCCGGATGGCGGCGGTCCTTGTCCGACAGGATGGGATCGTCGACCGGCCAGGGGATGGCCAGGTCAGGGCAGTTCCAGGCCAGGCCCCACTCGTCGGCGGGGTCGTAGTAGTCGGTGCACTTGTATTGCAGGGTCGCGGATTCGCTGGTGACGCAGAATCCGTGGGCATAGCCGGGCGGGATCCACGCCTGCCGATGGTTGCCGGCCGACAGTTCGACCACCGCGTGCCGGCCGAAGGTCGGCGAATCGGGATCGATGTCGACCGCCACATCGAACACGCTGCCCGCGATCGCCTGGATCAGCTTGCCCTGGGGGCGTGTGCGTTGGAAATGCAGGCCCCGCAGCACGCCGCGCCCGGACTGCGAGGCATTGTCCTGGACGAAGGGCAGGGCGATGCCCGCCTCGTCGCGATAGCGCCGGACGCTGAAGGTTTCCATGAAAAAGCCTCGCGCATCGCCGATCACACTGGGTTCGATGATCAGCACGCCGGGCAGGGCGGTTTCAATGATGTTCAAGGTGTCGGTCGGTGTCCGTCATTCGATGCTGAGCACCAGGCGCTTGCCGAGCACTCGTGCCGCCTTGTCGAGTGTCTTGAGGCTGGGCCAGTGGCGCGGATCCTCCAGGCGCTTGGCCTGCGGCCAGCTCGTTTCCAGCGCGCGTGCGAGATCGGCCAGACTGCGGTTGCCGCGGGCCGCACGCAGCAATAGTACGCTCTGGATCTTGGCATCCGGGGAAATATAGTGTCCGCCCTCGATGCCCTGGGTGGGCTCGGGCACGTCCATTCCTTCGGAAAGGCGGCTCTCGAGTGTCAGGGTCAGCACCTCGGCCGCGTTGAACAGGGCTTCCTCCAGTGAATCGCCTTCGGTGAATGCCTCGTCCAAGTCAGTGAACCGGACGCAAAAGCCCCCTTCGGGATCCTCCGCGACGATGGCAGGATATCGAATTTCCATGGCCTTTTGATGATGTCCGCGCCCTTCATGGTGCCATGAATCACTCAAAAAAGATATATCAATATCTAATGATTACTGTTGGGTGCGATCCCGTTCACTGCACTGCAGGAAAGACGGCATCGCAGCGGGCAGCCGGATGCCAGGGATCCTCCGTGCGGACTGGTACGAATCTCGCGGGGGCATGAGCCTTGCGGCGAACCCTCGGCGGCGCCTCCCGGCCGGCCGTACGGGGCGGTATGATGCCTATCATCCGGCGTTTCGGCGCGCGGTTTTTGCCGCCGGGCCGCCCCGAGGCAAAAACGGCCCCCTCGGGGATGAGCCGGACGCGGGATGGATCCATCCCGCGCCTGGCGAATCCGAGCGGCATGCAGGCCGCGAGGTGGATGGCAAGCCGAAGGCGCAGCGTGGGGGCATTTTTTGCCGCCGGGCCGCCCCAAGGCAAAAACGGCCCCCTTGGGGGGCAGCGAGCCGAAGGCGCAGCGTGGGGGCATTTTTCGGGAGGATGCATGGCGGCCAATGACACGTCGGCGGTTTCCGCGGGGTTCATCAATGCGTGGCACCACCAGCTTCGTGCCCACAAGCCCATCGCCTGGGGTCTGCTCGCGGCGGTGCTGGCGGTGCTGTGGCTGCTGCTGGCGAGCGGCGTCGAGGCTTTTTCGGACCGGAACCGCGTCTTTCTCGGTTATGCCGCCCTGGGCGGCGCGGCCGGATTCGGGGCGACGGCGGCGGGTGCGCTGCTGGCGGCCGGCCTGCGCAACATCCGGGTCCGCACCCAGGACTGCATGCTGGGCTTTGCGGCCGGCATGATGCTGGCGGCCAGTTCGTTTTCCCTGATACTGCCCGGCCTTGCCGCCGCGGAGACGCTGCTGGATTCGGGGACGGGTGCGGCCCTGACGGTCGTGGCCGGCCTGGCCCTGGGCGTGCTGCTGATGCTGGGGCTGGATTACTTCACACCGCACGCCCACGAGACCTCGGGGCCGCACGGCCCCGTCGACCAGCGCATCAGCGGCGTGTGGCTGTTCGTGCTGGCCATCATCCTGCACAATCTGCCCGAGGGCATGGCCATCGGGGTGAGCTTCGCCCACGGCGACATGTCGGTAGGACTGCCGCTGACCACGGCGATCGCCCTCCAGGACGTGCCCGAGGGCCTGGCGGTCGCCATCGCGCTGCGCGCGATCGGCCTCTCGCGGGCGGCATCCATCCTCGTCGCCATCGCCTCCGGCCTGATGGAGCCCGTGGGCGCCCTCGTGGGCGTGGGCATCGCCAGCGGTCTGCCCATCGCCTACCCGATCAGCCTGGGGCTGGCGGCGGGGGCCATGATCTTCGTGGTGTCGCACGAGGTCATCCCCGAGACCCACCGCAACGGCCACCAGACGGCGGCGACGGTGGGCTTGATGGCAGGGTTCGCCGTGATGATGTTCCTGGATACGGCGCTGGGGTAGGCGGGCGCGGTGGCTGAGGGGGTCAGCTCTTTACGACTGATGTGAAATCCGACCATTGTTCGATGCGGAAGGCGCGGATGTCGCGTACGGACCGTGGAAACCAGGGACGGTTTTTCAACGCCTGGATTGCCAGAAACAGGCTTGCCATGTTTTCCTGCTCGGTAACGTATAGCGAACCCTGTACACGATGAAAGCCACGTTGTGCGAGTATCGCGCCAATGTCGGTATAGGCTTGTGCCACGCCTTTTGGGTGGTGCAGCTCGGTGTCTGCGACAAGCAGATCAAACGCGACTGCGTACATCAGTAGGCCTCTGGGTCATCCAGAATACGCGTGCGGCGGTACGGCACTTTTTCGCTGGTTTCCAATAGGACGATTTCAACCAACCAGTCCCCATCGTTCAAAGGCTCGAGTGGCTGGCCGACTTGATATTTGGGACCGAATGGCCCGAATGATTTGACAACACCGACAGGAACAGACGGTGGTGCGATTATCGTTTGCATCACGACCTCCGTGGGAAAAAGTCGCTGGCTCAATTGTAGGTCAATGCGGACTCTGTCCGTATGCAAGCGCGCAGGTTTGGCACTGTGGACCGCAACAGCCACCAGATTGGATAAAATGGGCCAAATGGACTGTTGGAGCCCATGATGTCTGCACCGTTTGAAGCCCTCTCTCAGCTACCCACCGCGCCCGCCTCGACCATCAAGCGCGAAGGCTGGAAAGGCGTGATGCGTGCCATCCTTGGCCCACTTGCGCGTATACGACAACAGCGCGCAGTTCGAGAAAGGGCAGGCAATCGGCGAGCCGAAACCGCTCTTGGGGATGCGTGCGGCCAAGCGCCTGCATCCCGCGAGGCTTGCGGACGCCGCCGATACACCGGAATGGGCCAAGCCCGTGCTCGAAGTCGCGTTTGAATTGGACCCCGGCTAGAGCACACCGTACGTTGGAGGCCGGTTGCGGCAACGCGTCGGCGAATGCCACAAAGGGCATGGCCGTTGCGGCCCGGATGCGAGGCGGGCAGGGTGAGGCAGTGGATCAGTCGGCAAACACCTCGTCCAGGGTGACGGCATCCACGAAGTTCAGCGACCAGGTCTCCAACTGCTCGGCGGTGGCCGCGCGGACGCGTTCGGTCACAGCCCCGGGCACCTCGCCGAATTTGCGGCCCAACAGCCGCAGCAGCAGGTCGGCCTGGCCTTCGATACGTCCTTCGATGCGTCCGCGCCGCAGGCCGACGCGCTCGGGTGTGGTGATATATGTCACGGCATGCTCCT
>JBIQHJ010000028.1:0-45094 GCA_044508625.1 Alcaligenaceae bacterium | reverse complement strand
CCCCAGCCCCCAGCCCCCGCGCCCCGTTGACAGGCCGAAAAGTCGCGCCTATCATGCATACACTTTCAAAAAAAGTGTATGCACTTTAGATGAAAGAAAATATCTAATAAGGCAAAGGAGAGGGTAATGACGAAGGATGAGACATACCGGCGTGCATTCATGCGCACCGGGTCGGCCGCGGCCGTGGCCGCGATGGCGGGGGCGGCCCTGCCCGCGAAGGCGGCTTCCGACCCCAAGGTCAAATGGCGCCTGGTATCCAGCTTTCCGACGACGCTGGACGTGATCCACGGGGGCATCGAGCTGATCGCGCAGCGGATCAAGGAGCTGACCGACGGCAAGTTCGAGATCAGCGTGTTTCCCGCGGGGGAAATCGTCCCGGGCTACCAGGTGCTCGACGCCGTCCAGCAAGGCACGGTCGAGTGCGGGGTCACCTGCGGCTTCTACTATCTGGGCAAGCTGCCGGCGCTCGTGTTCGACACCTGCCTGCCCTTCGGGATGACGCCCCGCCAGCAGGACGCCTGGATGAGCCATGGCGGCGGCCTCGAGCTCATGCGCGAGCTGTATGGCCAGTTCAACGTCCTGCAGTTTCCCTGCGGCGGGACCGGGGCGCAGATGGGCGGATGGTTCCGTTCGGAAATCAAGAGCGCGGGGGATCTCAAGGGATTGCGCATCCGGACTCCCGGTTTCGTCAGCGAGGTCTATGCGCGGCTTGGCGCCGTGCCGCAGCAGATTGCCCACAGCGACGTCTATTCCTCCCTCGAAAAGGGCACGCTCGACGCCGTGGAAATCATCGGCCCGCATGATGACGAAAAGCTCGGCCTGTGGAAGGCCGCCAAGTTCTATTACTCGCCCGGCGTGCTGGAGCTGGATGCGCAACTGAGTTTCATCGTGAACAAGAGCCGCTGGGACGGCCTGCCGCCGTCCTACCAGGCGGCGATCGCCGCCGCGAGCGCGGAGGTCCGCAGCAAGATGATCGCCAAGTACGACGCGGTCAACATCGCCGCGCTGCGGCGGCTGCTCGCCAACGGCGTCAAGCTGCGCTATTGGCCCGAGGACGTCGTCAAGGCCATGTACCAGGCGACCGTGGACATCCTGCGGGAAAAGTCGCAGGCCGATCCGCTGTTCGCAAAAGTCCACAAGCACTGGGAGGACTTCCGCGCGGGCCAGTCCCTGTGGTCGTCGATCAATGACGGGGCCGCCGAGCACTATGTGATGGCGCTCGCCAAGCCATCGGGCAAATGAGGCCCGCCGCGGCGCAGTCGTGATTTGGAACAGCTCTGGAGAGGAAATGGCTACCGCCTTGCAAGGTATCAAAGTTCTGGAAATGACCCGGTTCATCGCGGGGCCGTATGCGGGCAGCGTCCTGGCGAGCCTGGGCGCGGACGTCGTCAAGATCGAGCCGCCGGACGGGGACGTCGTGCGCAGCTTCGGCCCGGCCAGGAAAGGGGTCGGCATCCCCTTCGAGATGCTGAACCACAATAAAAAGAGCCTCGTCATCGACCTCAAGAACCCCGGCGGGCGGGAGGTCGTCCATCGCATGGCCAGGGATGCCGACATCGTCCTGGAGAGCTCCAGGCCGGGGACCGCCGAGCGGCTGGGGGTCTCGTACGAGCGGCTGAGCGAGATCAATCCCCGGCTCATCTATTGCTCGATCTCGGGCTTCGGACAGGACGGGCCCTATCGCGAGCTGGGGGGCGTCGACATCGTGGCGCAGGCCATGGGCGGGCTCATGGGGATCACTGGCGAGCCGGGCGGCGAGCCGGTCAAGGTGTCCCAGCCCATCGCCGATTATGGCTGCGGCATGTGGGCGGTGATGGGCATCCTCGCGGCCCTGTGCGCGCGGCAGCATACCGGCCGCGGACAGCGCGTCGATTCCGCCCTGCTGGATACCCCGATCGCCTGGTCGCTCTGGGAGGCCTCGCGGTATTTTGGCCTGGGCGAGGTCCCCGAGCCCCTGGGATCCTCGCATCGCAATGTCGCCCCGTACCGGGCCTTCCGCTGCGCCGACGGCCGGCACGTGGTCATCGGCGCCGCGAGCCAGGCCTTGTGGGAAAAGCTCTGCCATGCCCTGGACGTGCCGCGCCTGCTCGAGGACGAGCGCTTCGGCACGCCGCCGCTGCGCGTGCGCCACCGTGCCGTCCTCGAGGCGGAGCTCGAGCCCCTGTTCCCGAAACGGACCAGCGAGGAATGGCTGGCTATCCTGAACGCGGCCTCCGTGCCCTGCGGGCTGGTAAAGCGCTACGACGAGGCGGTCGGCGATCCCCAGGTGAGGCGCAGGAAGATGATCGCGGAAATCCAGCATCCCCAGGCGGGCCCCCTCAGCATCCTGGACGTGCCCGTCTATCTGTCCGACACGCCGAGGGCTCCCGTGTCGCGGGCGCCCGGGCTGGGCGAGCATTCGGTGGCGGTGCTCGGGGACTGGGGGTTCGGGGATGACGAGATCCGGGCGCTGCTGTCCGGACACATCGTGGCGTAAAGACAGGCACATCGTGGCGTAAAGACAGGCATAGAGCGCGGGCGGGTCCGGCACGGGCGCCGCGAGCCCCGGCCGAGCCCGCCGGCGCCGCCCATGGGGATTCTATGATGAGAGCATTGCTGCTTTTCTCCGGGTTCATGGACCGTGTGTCCGCCCAGGTGGGGAAATGGGTGTATCGGCTCGTGCTGGTGACAGTCTTGATCAGCGCGTTCAATGCCGTCATCCGCAAGGCGTTCAGGTACAGCTCCAACGGATTGCTGGAGATCCAGTGGTATCTGTTCGCGGCGATCTTCCTGCTGGGCGCTGGATATACATTGATGCGCAATGAGCATGTGCGGGTGGACGTGCTGGCGGGCCGGATGTCCGGGCGGGGGCAGGCCTGGATCGACATCTTCGGGACGATATTCTTCCTCCTGCCCATGGTGGTGCTGATCTGCTGGCTTTCCTGGCCCCAATTCATCGAGTCCTTCGCGCGCTCGGAGGTTTCCTCGAACACCGGCGGCCTGATCGTCTGGCCCGCCCGCCTGCTGATCCCGGCGGGGTTCTGCCTGCTCGGCCTGCAGTCCCTTTCGGAACTGGTCAAGCGCATCGCCTACTTGCGGGGCATGGGGCCGGACCCCCGGGAAACGGCGGCCCATGTCCCGGATGCGCCTCCCGAAGGCGCCGCCGGCCAGGCGCCGCGCGCGGAAGGGGAGGCGGAATGACCCAGTTCCTGATCGAGAACATGGCGCCCTTGATGTTCGCGGCGCTGGTCATCGTCCTGCTGCTCGGCTATCCGGTGGCGTTTTCCCTCGCCGCCGTGGGGATAGGCTTCGGCGCCCTGGGGATCCACCTCGGCCTGCTCGAGCCCTCGCTGGCGCAGGCCCTGCCCCAGAGGATATGGGGCATCATGTCCAATGACACGCTGCTGGCCATTCCCTTTTTCACGTTCATGGGCCTCATCCTCGAGCGCAGCGGGATGGCCGAGGATCTGCTGGACACGATCGGACAGCTCTTTGGGCCGATACGCGGCGGGCTGGCCTACGCGGTGATCTTCGTCGGCGCCCTCCTGGGGGCGACCACCGGCGTCGTGGCGGCGTCCGTCATTTCGATGGGGCTGATCTCTCTGCCGATCATGCTCCGCTATGGCTATGACCGGCGTTTCGCCTGCGGCGTGATCACGGCCTCGGGCACCCTGGCCCAGATCATCCCGCCATCGCTGGTGCTCATCGTCATGGCCGACCAACTGGGGCGGTCCGTCGGCGACATGTACGCGGGGGCGTTCCTGCCGGCAGCCCTGCTGGTCGTGCTCTACATCGCGTTCGCGATCGGCGTCGCCGTGTTCAAGCCCGCCTGGGCGCCGGCGATGCCGGGGGACGCCGTCATGCTGCGGGAATCCCCCGAGCGCAGCGGCCTGCGGTCGCTGCTGGTGCTCGTCGTCCTGTCCACGCTCGCCTCGATCGGCCTGATGCGCGTCCAGTTTCCCGGCGACATGCCCACGGACGAGAAGGTCGTCATCCTGGTCCTCCTCGTCACCGTCATCTCCTTCATCGCGGCGGCGGCGTGCCGCGTGCTGCGGCCGGGCCTGCTGTCCAGGCTGGCCGAGCGGGCGATCTTCGTGCTCGTGCCGCCCCTGGTGCTGATTTTCCTGGTGCTCGGCACGATCTTCCTCGGCGTGGCCACGCCCACCGAGGGCGGCGCCATGGGCGCGGTGGGCGCCCTGGTCATGGCGACGTTCCGCAAGCGCCTTTCCTGGGACCTGGTGAAGCAGGCCATGGACGTGACGGGCAAGCTGTCGACCTTCGTGCTGTTCATCCTGGTGGGCGCCCGCGTGTTCAGCCTGACCTTCTACGCGGTGGAGGGGCATCTCTGGGTCGAAAGCCTGCTGCTGGGTCTGCCGGGCGCGCAGACGGGATTCCTCGTCGTCGTCAACGTCCTGATCTTCCTGCTCGCCTTCTTTTTGGATTTCTTCGAACTCGCATTCATCGTCATCCCGCTGCTCGCGCCCGCGGCCGAGACGCTCGGCATCGACCTGGTCTGGTTCGGCGTGCTGATCGCGGTCAACCTGCAGGCCTCCTTCCTGCATCCGCCGTTCGGATTCTCGCTGTTCTTCCTGCGAAGCGTCGCGCCCGACAGGGACTACGTCGACAAGGTCAGCGGAAAGCCCACGGCAAAAGTCACGCTTGGGCAAATATACTGGGGCGCCATTCCCTTCATCATGATCCAGGTCCTCATGGTCGCGATCCTCGTCGTCTTTCCCGAGATCGTCATGGTCTACAAGAGCGGCGAGTCGACGGTCGATCCCGCGTCGATCCAGATCGAGGTGCCGACGCTCCAGCGGATCGGCCCGATGGGCGGATTGGGGGAAAACTGAACGGGCCGTGCGGCGCCATCCATTAAAATCCATGACATGAAGAAGCGGATATGAAGAAGCAGCAGTCCGAAATCCTGCGCGACGCGATCGAGGAAATGGTCGCGACGGGCGAGCTCGAGCCCGGGCAGTATCTCGAGGAAGGCGAACTGGCGAAAAGATTCGATGTCTCGCGCACGCCGATCCGCGAGGCCCTGCTGCAGCTCGGCTCGGTGGGCATCGTCGAGATCCGCCCGCGCCGGCGCGCGCGCGTGGCGCAGTTCGATCCGCACCTGCTCGTCGAGATGTTCGAGGTGATGGCCGAGCTGGAGGCCATGTGCGGGAGGCTTGCCGCCCGGCGCATGTCGGCCGGGGAACTCGAGGAACTCGCGCAAGCCAACGAGGGCTGCCGCAACGCGCTGTCCGAGGACGACCAGGATGCGTACTACTACGCCAACGAGAAATTCCACGAGCTGCTGTACCTGGGCAGCAAGAACCGCTGCCTGATCGAGCAGGCGAGGAACCTGCATCGCAGGCTCAGGCCGTACCGCCGGCTGCAGTTGCGCCTGCGGGCCCGCGTCAGCCAGTCCTTCGAGGAACACTGCGCCATCGTCGAGGCGCTGCGGGAACACGACGAGCAGGCGGTCGATCGGCTGATGCGCACGCACATCACCATGCACTCGCAGCGCTTTTCCGAGTTGATGGCTTTCCTCGCCTCGATGGGGAATCGCGAGGGCTGAGTCCGGCCCGGCGCCGTATCGCCCTCCAGTCCGGCCTCCGGGATAACCAGCATGCCGGAGGGCTTGCCCTTTGTGCCACCATTCCTATAATTATGAATTATTAATTCAGAATAATTGGGCGGAGACTCGGATGGCGGCGCGCATCGTGCAGAAAATCCTCTACCAGGAGGTCGCCGACCAGTTGCGCGGCATGATCCGCGCCGGCGAGCTGAAGGCGGGCGAGTGGATCGACGAGGTCCGCCTGACGGGGATGCTGGGCATCTCGCGCACCCCCTTGCGCGAGGCGCTCAAGGTCCTGGTGGCCGAAGGCCTGCTGCGCATCGAGCCCAGGCGCGGGTGTTTCGTCAACGAGCTCTCGGCGCGTGACCTGGACGACATCTTTCCCCTGATGGCGATGCTCGAGGGGCGCTGCGCCTACGAGGCCGCCCGCAAGGTGAGCGACGCCGATCTCGAGCGCCTCGAGCCGCTGCACCGGGACCTGCGCCGCTACGCCGAGCTCGGCGACATCGACCAGTACTACGAGGCCAACGCCAGGATCCACGAGGCGATCCAGGCGCTTGCCGACAATCGCTGGCTCTCGGACCTCATCGAGAACCTGCGGCAGGTGATCAGCCTCTCGCGGCATCGCAGCCTGGCCTATCCGGGCCGGGTGCGCGAGTCCTGCGCCGAGCATCTGGCGATCTTCGCGGCGCTCAAGGCGCGCGACGCCGAAGGCGCGGAGGCCATCACCCGCAAGCACCTGATGCGCCAGCTCGATGCCTTGCGCATCATGGCCAGGCAAGAGGCCGCGAAAGAGGCCGCGAGCCGGGACGTGGCGCCGGCCGGCGCGGACCCCCGAGGAGGCGAGGCATGACTTCATCCGATACTTCGAGGACGCCGGCGGCGACCGACCTCGTGGTCGCCGAGTCCGCGCCGCAGGGCGCCGACGGCATCCTGGCGCGCCTGGCGCGCTGGCTCGAGCGCGACCACCTGCCCAGCCAGGACGAGGTCCGGCCGCTGTTCGAGGCCACACTGACCGACATGGCCGCCAACCGGCTGGCCAAGCAATGGGGCAGCCGCTACCTGGCGGCCGACGGCGGCGAGCGGCGCTCCCTGCTGGCGGGCCTGGTGCGCGCCGGCGTCGAGCTCGAGCCGCGGGGCGACAAGGGCGTGCGCCTGTTCCGCCGGCTGTACGCCCAGAACGACAACCTGCGCCTGCTGGTGGACATGCGCGCCGACATGCTGCGCTGGCGCAACCAGGTGGCCGGCCTGTCGGTGCTCGAGCAGGAGCTCGGCGGCCTGCTGTCGAACTGGTTCGACGTGGGGATGCTCGAGCTGCGCCACATCAACTGGGATTCGCCCGCGTCCCTGCTGGAAAAGCTGATCCAGTACGAGGCGGTGCACGAGATCCGCTCCTGGGACGACCTGCGCCGCCGGGTGGCCGAGGACCGCCGCTGCTATGCGTTCTTCCATCCCCGCATGAGCGACGTGCCGCTGATCTTCGTCGAGGTGGCGTTCGCCGAGCAGATGGCCGACAACGTGCAGGCCCTGCTCGATCCCGCCAAGCCCATGGACGACCTGAGCAAGGCGCGCTGGGCGATCTTTTACTCGATTTCCAACACGCAGCCGGGCCTGCGCGGCATCAGCTTCGGGAATTTCCTGCTCAAGCGGGTGATCGACGAGCTGCTGGTCGAGCTGCCGCGCCTGAAGTCCTTTGCCACCCTGTCGCCCATCCCGGGTTTCGCGGGCTGGCTCGAGCGCCAGGACGCCGCCGCCCTGCGCGATCTGGTGGCCGACAAGTCCGAGCGCCAGGCGATGGCCGAGGATCCGCAGGCGGGCCGGGCGTGGGCCGAGCGGCTGCGCGCCGAGGCGGTGGGCCGGGCGTCCGATTCGTCGAGAAAGACCGGCCTGCGCCTGGTCGCGCACTACCTGACCACGCTCAAGGACGGCCATCCCATCGATCCGGTGGCGCGTTTCCACCTGGGCAACGGCGCCCGGATCGAGCGCATCAACTGGGCGGCGGACGTCTCGGCCAAGGGGCTCGCGCAGTCCTGCGGGATGATGGTCAATTACCTCTACGAGCCCGACCGGCTGGACGACAACCTGGCGCGGCTGGCGGCCGGCAAGCCCCGTGTGGCGCGGGCGGTGCAATGGCTGTGAGCCCCGTCCATCCCGCATCCGAGGCTCGCGTGGCGGTGCGCCGCGAGGCCGCGGTCGCCACGGTCACGCTGGAGCATCCCGGCCGCCTCAATGCCATCACCGTCGCCATGTGGCGCGCCCTCGGGGATGCCTTCCGCGATCTCTCGGCCGACATGGACTTGCGCTGCGTCGTGATCCGCGGCGCGGGCGGGCAGTTCGCCGCCGGCGCCGACATCCGCGAGTTTCCGCGGGTGCGCGCCGGCGTCGACGGCACGATGGCCTATCACCGGGAGGTGATCGCGCCCGCACTCGACGCCGTCGAATCCTGCCCGCATCCGGTCGTCGCCGCGATCGAGGGGGCCTGCGTCGGCGGCGGCCTCGAGATCGCGAGCCGCTGCGACCTGCGCATCGCCGCGCGCGGCGCGCGCTTCGGCGCGCCCATCAACCGCCTCGGCTTTCCCATGGCGCCCGACGAGATGCGCGGCTTGCTCGAGCTCGCCGGCCGCGCGGTCACGCTCGAGATCCTGCTCGAAGGGCGGGTGTTCGACGCGGACGAGGCCATGTCCAAGGGCCTGCTGACGCGCGTGGTGCCCGACGAGGGGTTCGACGCCGAGCTGCGGCGCACCGTGGCGCGCGTGGCCGCGGGCGCGCCGCTCGCCGCGCGGCTGAACAAGCGGATCGCCGCCCGGCTGCGGCGGTCCGATCCGGCGGCCTTCCCGGACGCCGAGTGGCGCGAGTATTTCAGTTATGCGCAAAGCGGCGATCATCGCCGAGGCATCCAGGCGTTCCTGGATGGACGGGATCCCGTATTCACAGGAGATTGATTTGCAGCCCAACGCCAATCTGTACGCGGTGCTCGCCGCCGGCTTCCCGCAGGATCGCCGGGCGGTCGCCCTCCAGACCCCCGAACGGACCTATTCCTGGGACGAGCTCGATCGCGGCAGTTCGCGCATCGCCGACCTGCTGCGTTCCCTCGCGGCCCCCGGCTCGCGGGTCGCGGTGCAGGTCCAGAAATCCCCCGAGGCCCTGATGCTGTACCTCGCGGCCTTGCGGGCGGGACTGGTCTACCTGCCGCTGAACACGGCCTACCACGAGTCCGAGGTCGCCTATTTCCTCGGGGACGCCGAGCCCGCGGTGGTGGTGTGCGATAGCGGCAACCTGGAGTGGGTCGAGCGCGTGGCGCGGCAGGCGGGAACGGCGCACGTGCTGACCCTGGACGCGGACGCGGGCGGCACCCTGATGGCCGCCGCGGCGGGGCGCGACGAGGCGCTCGAGCCGATCGCGCGGCAGGCCGGCGACCTCGCCGCCATCCTCTACACCTCGGGCACCACCGGTCGCAGCAAGGGGGCGATGCTCACCCACGGCAACCTGGCCTCCAATGCGCTGACGCTGAAGGAATACTGGGGATGGCGCGCGGACGACGTGCTGCTGCACATGCTGCCGATCTTTCACGTCCACGGCCTGTTCGTCGCCTCGCATGGCGCGCTACTCGCGGGCGCGCGGATGATCTGGCTGCCCCGGCTGGACGTCGACCAGGCGCTGCGCCACCTGCCCGAATGCACGCTGATGATGGGCGTGCCGACCTATTACGTGCGCCTGCTGGCCGACGAGCGCTTCACCCGCGAGGCCTGCGCCGGGATGCGCCTGTTCATCTCCGGCTCGGCGCCGCTGCTGGAGGACACCTTCCGCGAGTTCGAGGCGCGCACCGGCATGCGTATCCTCGAGCGCTACGGCATGAGCGAGACCGGCATGATCACCTCCAACCCCTACGACCCGGCCCTGGGCGAGCGCATCGCCGGTACCGTCGGGCCGGCCCTGCCTGGGATCGAGGTGCGCGTGGTCGACGATGCCGACCACGCCGTGGAGGCCGGCACGACCGGGCACGTCCAGGTGCGCGGCCCCAACGTGTTCGCGGGCTACTGGCGCATGCCCGAAAAGACCCGCCAGGAATTCACCGCAGACGGCTGGTTCCGCACCGGCGACCTGGGCAGGCTCGGCGGCGAGGGGGTCCCGGACCATTACCTGAGCATCGTCGGCCGCAGCAAGGACCTGATCATTTCGGGTGGATACAACGTATATCCAAAGGAAATCGAGATGGTCATCGACGGCATGCCCGGCGTCCAGGAGTCCGCCGTCATCGGCGTGCCGCACAAGGATTTCGGCGAGGCGGTCGTCGCCGTCGTGGTGCCCCGGCCGGGGGCCTCGATCGACGCGCCCGCCATGCTGGCCGGCCTGAAGGCCGAGCTGGCCAACTTCAAGGTCCCCAAGCAGATTCACGTGATCGACGCGCTGCCGCGAAACACCATGGGGAAAGTGCAAAAGAACGTGCTGCGGCAGCAGTATGGAAACCCATCGTCATAGGAGGCCGCGACCCACATCAGAGACATGCGCCGGCCTCGCCCTCGGGGCGAAGGCGGAACGAAAGGAGGGCGGCGGAACCCTCGCGCGGACGCGCAGGACACGCCGCCGGCAACGACAGGAAAACTGGAGACAAACGATGAACACGAGCATCAAGACCGTATTGAAAGCCACGGCGCTGTGCCTGTCCCTGGGCATGGCGTGGGCGCCAGCCACCTCGAGCGCGAAGGACGTGGTCAAGATCGCCTTCATCGGGCCGCTGACCGGCGGCTCGGCCTCGATCGGCCTGGGGGGACGCAATTCGGCGGACCTGGCCGTGCGCCTGCGCAACGCGGACCCCAAAGCGAAATACACCTATGAGCTGGTCGTCCAGGACGACGAGTGCCGCCCCAACATCGGCGTGCAGGTGGCGACCAAGATGGCCGCGGACAAGAGCATCATCGGCGGCGTGACGCACTATTGCTCGGCGGTCGCGATCGCCACCACCGGCGTCTATCACCGCTTTGGCATGCCGGCCATGGTGTGGGGCGCGGTGCTGCCCGAGGTCACCTACGGCAACGACTACAAGGAGGTGTTCCGCGTCAACGGGACCATGATCAACCAGAACGAGGTCGCGGTGAAGTTCATGGCCGACCAGGGCTACAAGACCTGGGGCGTGATCCATGACACCACGGACTACGGCAAGGGCCACAACGAATACTTCAACCGCTACCTGAAAGAGGTCAACGGCCAGGTCCTCGCCTCGTTCGGCGTGACCTCCGACCAGCAGGACTTCACGACCGAGCTCACCAAGATCAAGGAGCTCAAGCCCCAGGCCCTGTTCTTCGGCGGCCTCACCCCGCTGGGCGTGCGGGTGCGCACCCAGATGGAGAAGCTGGGGATCGTGGCGGCCTTCCAGGGCACCTCGGGCATCAAGTCCGATGCCTACATCGAGGGGGTCAGCCCCGCGGTCGCCGAAGGCTCGCTGTCCTTCCTCGAGGGCGCCCCGCTCGAGAAGCTGCCGGGCGGCGCGTTCTTCAGCGAGCAGTACGGCAAGCAGGGCTACGGCGAGCGGCCCGAGGCCTACGGTCCCTTCGCCTTCACCGCCGCCAACCTGATCATGGATGCCATCGAGAAGGTCGGGCCCGACCGCAAGAAGGTCATCGCCGAGCTCGGCCAGACCAAGGACGCCGACACCATCATCGGCAAGGTGACCTTCGACGATCACGGCCAGAACATCGTGCCGCTGGTCACCAAGTACGTCGTCGACGACGGCAAATGGGTGGTCTGGGAGGACAGCAACTACGGCAAGGGCGCCAAGAAGCTGCCTGGCCTGTGATCCCGGCCGGGGCCGCGCCAGTGCTCGCGGGAGCGCGGCCCCGGGCTCGACAGACATCCGCTTTCGGGGAAGACAATGAGTGTCATTGGGCAGTACGTATTCAACGGGCTCATGCTGGGCATGATCTACGCAATGGTCGCGGTGGGCTTCACGCTGTTCTTCGGCGTGCTGGACGTGATCAACTTTTCGCACGGCGACGTGCTGGTCGTCGGCGCCTTCATGGGCCTGGCGGCGTCGATCGGCGTGCTGATGCTGGGCTTCGATTCGGCCTGGATCCAGCTCCTGGCGGCGCTCGCCTGCGCCATCAGCGTCACCTGCCTGCTGGGCGCGGCGGTGGCCAAGTTCCTGGTCCTGCCGTTGCGCAAGGCCGATCCGCTGAACACGCTGCTCGCCACGCTGATGCTGGGCACGGTGCTGCGCGAGGCGGTGCGCCTGTTCTACCCGGACGGCTCCAATCCCAAGCGCTTTCCGGCCCTGCTGCCGACCTCGTCGCTGGACCTGGGCGGCTTCACCCTGCGCGCCGACAGCGTGATATTGCTGCTGGTGGGGCTCGCGGCCATCTATGGGGTGCACGTGCTCATCACCCGCACGCGGCTCGGGCGCGCGATCCGCGCGGTGGCGCAGGACAGCGAGACCGCGCGCCTCATGGGCATCAACTTCGAGGCGGTGGTCCTGCTGACCTTCGCCCTGGGCTCGGGCCTGGCCGCGCTCGCCGGCATCATGAACGGCCTGTACTACAACGAGATCAATTTCAACGTCGGCCTGCTGCTCGGGGTCATCGGCTTCGCCGCCGCGATCCTGGGCGGGCTGGGCAGCATGTACGGCGCGATCATCGGGGGATTCCTCTTTGCCGGCCTGCAGGTGTTCGGCAGCGTGGTCCTGCCCGCGCTGGTGCCGGGCATCGCCAGCGCCTACAAGGACGTCTTCGCCTTTGCGATCGTCATTGCGCTCATGGCCTGGAAACCCACCGGCCTGATTGCCGAGAAATCCAGCGAGCGAGTCTGACATGATGAATCCACGAGCCAATCCCACGAGCGGGGCCGCCTCGGTCCTGCTGGCCCTGACGGCGCTGGGCCTGACCTTCTACCTGTGGCTGTTCCTGCATACGGAAACGCAATTGGGCGTCGCGCTCCTGCTGGTGGCGGCCGGCCTGGCCGTCGCGGGCGCGCGCCGCTACGGCCTGATGGCGCGCATCGAGCGGGCGGGGGAAACGCACGTCGCCCAGTCCCGGCTCTGGGCGGTCGCGAGCGTGCTGATCCTCGTCGCGGCCCTGCGCGATTCGCACTTCGAGCTGCTGATGATCTGCACGGTCCTGCTGTTCGTCACGGCCTGCCTGGGCCTGACCATGCAGTTCGGCTTCACGGGCATTCCGAACTTCGCGGGCGCGGCGTTCTTCGGCATCGGCAGCTACACCACCGCCGTGCTGGCCGAGCACACGGGGATGCCGCACCCGCTGGTCCTGCTGCTGTCCGGCGTGGTGGCCGCCGCGGTGGGCTGCCTGCTGATCCTGCCGGTGCTGCGCACGCGCAGCCACTACACGGCCCTGGTGACCATCGCCTTCGGCATCCTGTTCAAGACCTTTCTCGAGGTCAACGACACGCTGGGCGGCCCCCAGGGGCTGCACGTGCCGGGCATGACCGTGTTCGGCCACGAGTTCAACCAGGGCTTCGAGGCCTTCGGCGGCGACGTGTCCTTCTACGTCGGCTACACGCTGCTGGCCCTGGTCATATGCGCCGCCGCCTACCTGGTCGTGGACGTGCTGCGGCGCTCGTGGATCGGCCTGAGCATGGACGTGGTGCGCACCGATGAAACCGCGGCCGCGACTTTCGGCCTGCACATCGCGCGCTGGAAGGTGCTGTCCTTCGTCCTGGGCAACTTCATGGCGGGGGTGGCCGGCAGCGTCTACGGCATGACGACCGAATTCGTGGCGCCGAACAACTTCACCTTCGCGGATTCACTGCTGATGGTGTCGATCGTGATCCTGGGCGGCCTGGGCAACAGCCTGGGGCTGGTGCCCGCCGCCATCATCGTGCTCGTGCTGCCCGAAAAGCTCCAGTTCATCCAGGAATACCGCTTCCTGTTCTACGCGGCCCTGGTGATCGTGATCCTGCTGTTCAGGCCCGACGGCCTCATCCCGCGCAAGACGCGCCTGTTTTTCAAAGAGAGGACGGCGGCATGAACGACAGAAAGGTACTGAGCGAGGTCACCGGCCTGACCATGCGCTTCGGCGGCGTGGTCGCCCTCGACCGCCTCGACATGCAGATCCTCGAGGGCGAGATCCTCGGGCTGCTGGGGCCCAACGGATCGGGCAAGACGACGTTCTTCAACGTGCTGACCGGCCTGTACAAGGCGTCCTCGGGGCGGGTGACCTTCCGCGGCCAGGACGTCATCGGCAAGACGCCGCAGGA
This sequence comes from Alcaligenaceae bacterium, assembly GCA_044508625.1. GTDB lineage: Bacteria > Pseudomonadota > Gammaproteobacteria > Burkholderiales > Burkholderiaceae_B > Castellaniella. The sequence continues at coordinate 31,347 of JBIQHJ010000028.1, read as the reverse complement.
GGTCTACCGGATGGGCGTGGCGCGCACCTTCCAGCGTTCGCGCCTGTCGCTGTCCCTGACCGTGTTCGACAACATCGTGATCGGCGACTACGAGAACATGAGCCGCGGCCTGGTGTTCAATCTGTTCCGGCGCGGCGCGTTCCGGGCGGAATACGAGCAATACGTGGAAAAGGTGCGCGGCCTGCTGCGGATCTTCAGCCCCATGCTGGTCGACCGCCTGTTCGAGGCGGTGGGGACCTTCACCATGATCGACCGGCGGCGCATCGAGGTGTGCCGCGCGCTGATCAGCAACCCCTCGCTGCTGCTGCTCGATGAGCCCTCCGCCGGCATGACCCACGACGAGACGGCCGAGCTGATGGGCGACATCCTGCAGGTGCGCAGCCGCATGGCGGGCTTGACGGTCGTGCTGATCGAGCATGAAATGAACGTCATCGAGCGCATCACCGACCGCTGCATCGTCCTCAATTACGGCCAGAAGATCTCCGAGGGGACGTATGCGCAAATCACTGCCGATCCGGCGGTCCAGACAGCCTACCTCGGGGGGGAAGCCGCATGAGCAATCTCGTGATCCGCGGCCTGACGACGCGCTACGATACCGTCGACGTCCTGCATGAGGTGGCCCTGGACGTGGAGGAGGGCAAGATCACCTGCATCCTCGGCGCCAACGGCGCGGGCAAGACCACGCTGATCCGCTCGATCCTCGGCCTGACGCCGCCGCGCGCGGGCTCGCTGCAGTGGGGGGGACTCGAGCTGGCGGGCATGAAGACCCATCACATCGTGGCGAGCGGGATCTCGTGCATTCCCGAGGGCCGCAAGGTCTTTCCGCGCATGACGGTGGCCGAGAACCTCGCGCTGGGCGCCTTCCTGGAAAAGGACGAGGCGACCATGCGCCGCCGCATGGAAAAGGTCTACGAGATCTTCCCGCGGCTGGGCGAGCGCACCGGGCAGCTCGCCGGCACGATGTCCGGTGGCGAGCAGGCGATGGTCTCGATCGGCCGCGGGCTCATGGCCGAGCCCAGGCTGCTGGTGATCGACGAGCCCTCGCTCGGCCTGTCGCCGCTCTACGTCAAGGAAAACTTCAACGTCATCAAGCGCATCAACGAGCTGGGCATCACCGTCCTGCTGGTCGAGCAGAACGCGCGCCAGACGCTGGCCATCTCGCACTACGGCTACGTCCTGTCCCAGGGCCGGGTCGTGGCGCAGGGCAGCGCGCGGGATCTGTCCGAGAACGACGAGGTGCGTTCCGCCTATTTTGGATGAGACCGTCATGGGAATGGACATTGCGGATCTGCCGGTGCGCGAGCTCGCGCGCAAGGTCGCGGGCGGCGCGCTGAGCGCGGCCGAGGTCGCGGCCGCCTTCATCGCGCGGGCCGAGGCCTCGGCCTCGGTGCGCGCCTGGCAGTTCTTCGATCCGGAGGCGGTGATGCGCCAGGCCCGCGCCGTCGATGCCGACGGCGGCGACCGCCCGCTGGCGGGGGTGCCCGTCGGCGTCAAGGACCTGATGGACGCCGCCGGCATGCCGGCCACCTACGGCTCGCCGATCTACGCCGGCCACGTGCCGCGCCGGGACGCGGCCTGCGTCGCCCAGGCCCGGCGGCTTGGGGCCGTGGTGATGGGCAAGACCGTCACCACGGAATTCGCGGCCTTCCAGCCGGGGCCGACGCGCAACCCCCGCAGCCCCGATGGCGCGGTGCATACGCCGGGAGGATCCTCCAGCGGATCGGCCGCGGCGGTGGCGGCGGGCATGGCCCCCCTGGCCTTCGGGACGCAGACCGCGGGCTCCATCGTGCGGCCGGCGGCCTTCTGCGGCGTGGTGGGCTACAAGCCCACCTTCGGCACGCTCTCGGGCGTCGGGATCAAGGTCTTGTCGCCCAGCCTGGACACCGTCGGCGTGCTCGCCCGGCGGGTCGATGACGCGGCCTATTTCATCGGCGCCCTGGCCCGATGGGCGCTGGACCCGGCGCCCATCGAGAGCCTGCGCGTGGGGGTGTGCCGCACGCCGTACTGGGATCTCGCCGACGAGGATGCGCGGCGGGTCTTCGAGGAGGGGATCGGTTTCTTCGAGCGGGCGGGGGCCAGGGTCTCGGACGTCGTCCTGCCCGCGGCCTTCGGCGGCCTGAACGAGGCCCAGGTCGCGATCATGGGCTACGAGGCCGCGGCGGCGTTCCAGCCGGAGGCGCAATCGGATGCCGCGGGTTTCAGCGCGTCCTTCGCGCAACTGCTGGACCAGGGGGCGCGCATCACGGGCGAGGCCTGCGCGGCCGCGCGCCGGCTCGCGGCCGCTTCGCGCGTGGAGCTCGCGCGGATCTTCGAGCCGTACGATGCGCTGCTCGCGCCCAGCACGATCGGCGAGGCGCCCAGGGGCCTCGAGTCCACGGGCGATCCCGTGTTCAACCGGATGTGGACCCTGCTCGGCAATCCCTGCGTGCACCTGCCGATCGGCGCGGGCGCGACCGGCATGCCGGTCGGGGTCACGGTCGTGGGCGCCCCGCACGAGGATGCCCGGACGCTGTCGGCGGCCTGGATGCTCGAGCGCGTGGCGCCCGGCACGGCCGCGGGAGGATACTGATGGGCGGAACGCAGACGGATGCCGCCGGCCTGGCGAGCCGGGCCGTGGACCACGAGCGCCTGCAGGCGCGCATCGCGGCGCTGGCGCGCTTCGGCGGGCGGGAGGATGGCGGGGTCTCGCGCGAGACCCTGACCGAGGCCGACCGGGCCGCGCGCAGGCACCTGGCCGACGAGGCGCGGGCCCTGGGATGCGAGGTGGCGATCGACGATTGCGCCAATCTGTATTTCCGGCGGCCGGGCACCGAGGACCTGCCGCCGGTGCTCACGGGCAGCCACATCGACACCCAGCCGGTCGGCGGCAAGCTCGACGGCGCCTATGGGGTCGTCGGCGGCCTGGAGGCGATCGCCGCCTTGAACGACGCGGGGATCCGGACCCGGCATCCGATCGAGGTCGTGGCCTGGACCAACGAGGAAGGCTGCCGCTTCGCGCCGGGGGCGATGGGCTCGAGCGCCTTCGTCGAGCCCGCCCGGCTGGCGGAATTCCGGGGCGCCGAGGACGGGCGGGGCGTGCGCTTCGGCGACGCGCTGGACCGCGCCCTGTCCGAGGCGGGCGAGCTGGCGCGCAAGCCGCTCGCGCGGACGCTGGCCGCCTACGTCGAGCTGCACATCGAGCAAGGGCCCGTCCTCGAGCAGGCGGGCATGCCCCTGGGCGTCGTCACCGGCATCCAGGGCGTGCGCTGGTACCGGGTGAGCTGCGTGGGCGAGGCCGCGCACGCGGGCACCACGCCCATGGACCGCCGCGCCGATGCCATGGTCGCCGCCATGGAACTCGCGCTGCGCCTGCACGGGCAGGCCGGCGAGCGAGGCCACGCCCTCAGGGTCACGCTGGGGCGCTGGATGGTCGAGCCCAATTCCGTGAACACGATCGCCGGCAAGGCGACCTTCACGGTCGATGCCCGCTGCCCGGACGACGAGGCCCTGGCGTGCTTCGAGGCCTTTCTCGAGGCCGCGGCCCGGGACCATCGCTGGCGCGGTGCCATCCACGTCGAGCGTTTTTTCCGCAAGGCGCCGACGATCTTCCCCGAGGACCTGGTCGCCGCCGTCGGCCGCAGTTGCGACGCGGTCAGCGCCGCCGCCGGCCATCGGGCGCCGCCCCGGCTGAGCTCGGGCGCCTTCCACGATGCGATGTACCTGGCGCAGCATTGCCCCAGCGCCATGATCTTCGTGCCGAGCACGGGCGGAATCAGCCACAATGCGGCGGAAGCCACCGATCCCGAGGCGCTCACCCTGGGCGTCCGCGCGCTGGCGCACACCCTGGCGGTGCTGGGGCAAGGAGTCCGATGATGAAGACGCAGACATTCGACATGATTTCCCGGCTCGTGGCCTTCGATACGGTCTCGCGCAATTCCAACCTGGATCTCATCCATTTCGTGCGCGACCACCTGGCCGGGTACGGGATCGGCAGCCAGCTCGTGCCCAGCGCCGACGGCCGCAAGGCGAACCTGTTCGCCACCATCGGCCCCATGGCCGAAGGCGGGGTCGTGCTGTCGGGCCACACCGACGTGGTGCCGGTCGACGGCCAGCCCTGGGACACGAATCCCTTCGAGGCCGTCCGCAAGGGCGACCGGCTCTATGGGCGCGGCACCTGCGACATGAAATCCTTCATCGCCGTCGCGCTCGCCAAGGTCCCCGAGATGCGCGAGGCCGGCCTGAAGCGTCCGATCCACCTCGCCCTCAGCCACGACGAGGAGGTCGGCTGCCAGGGCGCGCCCGCCATGATCGAGCGCATGGCGGCCGAGCTGCCCCGGCCCGGCGCGGTGGTGATCGGCGAGCCCACCAGCATGCGGCCCATCATGGCGCACAAGGGGCTGGCGATCCTGCGCACCACCGTGATCGGCCACGAGGCGCATTCCAGCCAGATCCAGCGCGGCGTCAGCGCCGTCATGACCGCGGCCAGGCTGATCAACCGCCTCGAGTCCATGACCGCGGAAAACCGCCGGAACGCGGATCCCGCCTCGCTGTTCGTGCCGCCGTTCTCCACCCTGCACGCGGGCGTGGTGCATGGCGGCACCGCGGTGAACATCATTTCCCGCGAGTGCTCGTTCATGTGGGACGTGCGCGTGCTGCCGGGCGAAACCCTGTCCTCCTACCTGGATCCCTTCAAGCAATATTGCGAGGAATTGCTGGCCGAGATGCGGCGCATCGCGCCCGAGGCCGACATCGTGACCGAGGTGCTGGCCGATGCGCCGCCCCTGGCCGACGAGGGGGGCGAGGCGCAGGCGCTGGCAAAGCGCCTCTCGGGGCACCGCTGCTGCGGGGTGGTGCCCTACGGCACCGAGGGCGGCCAGTTCCAGCGCGCCGGCTTCTCGGTCGTGGTCTGCGGCCCGGGCTCGATCGACCAGGCGCATCAGCCCAACGAATACATCGACGTCGAGCAGATCGGCGCCTGCGAGACCTTCATCGACGGGGTGATCGGGCAACTGGCGGCGTGAACCGCCTGTTTCTGACGGTTACGCATCGGGCTGGCGAGGCAACTTATAGTGCGGGCATGGGGCCTCGATCGGGCTCCCGCGTTTCCAGGAGGGCCGAGCGGCATGCCGTTTCGAAAACTGTCCATACGAACACCCGGCCGATGCGGCGCGGCGCTGCTGTTCGCCGTGCTGGTCTCGGGGTGCTCGTCGTCGTCCGTGCCGGGGTTCTCGGCTCTCGCCAACGAGTGCACGTGGAACCGCAAGGCCTGCCTCTACGAGGGCGCGTACGAGCCGGGCGAGCGCGACTACGCCGAGCAGGAGGCGAGGCGCCTGAACCAGGCCGCGCTCGGCCGGCTGCGCGGGGGCGGCTGATTCCTTTTCAACCTTGGGAAACCATCTCCTGGATTTCCTTTTCGTCGAGCGTCTCTTTTTCCAGCAGGCGCCGGGCGGTCCGCTCGAGCAATTCCCGGCGCTCGGCCAGCAGCGCGGCGGTCCGTTCGAAGGTCTCGTCGACGATGCGCTTGACCTCCGCGTCGACGGCGGCGGCCGTCACGTCGGAATAGTTGCGTTCCTGCGGCCCGTAATAGGGCTGGTCGGTGGCGAGGAAAGAGCGCCGGTCTTTCTCGAGCGCGACGTGGCCGAGCTTTTCCGACATGCCGTAGCGGGTGACGATGGCGCGGGCGATGTCGGTGACCTTGGCGAGGTCGTCGGCCGCGCCCGTGGAGAGATGGCCGAACACGACCCACTCGGCCGCCCGGCCGCCCAGCAGCACCGCCATCTTGTTCTGCAGTTCCTCCAGCGTCATCAGGAAGCGGTCCTCCGTCGGCCGCTGGATCGTGTAGCCGAGCGAGCCGATGCCGCGCGGGATGATCGAGACCTTGTGGACCGCGTCGGCGCCCGGCAGCGCCATCGCCACCAGCGCGTGGCCCATCTCGTGGTAGGCGACGATCTCGCGCTCTTTCGGGTTGAGCAGCCGGTTGCGCTTTTCGAGGCCCGCCACGATGCGCTCCACCGCGTTGTTGAAGTCCTCCATCGCCACGGCGCCGGCCTTGCGGCGGGTGGCGAGCAGGGTCGCCTCGTTGACCAGGTTGGCCAGGTCGGCGCCGGTGAAGCCGGGGGTGAGGGCCGCGATCTTTTCCGCGTCCACCTCGGGGGCGAGCTTCACCTTCTTGAGGTGGACGTGCAGGATCTGCACGCGGCCCATCTTGTCGGGGCGGTCGACCAGCACCTGCCGGTCGAAGCGGCCGGCGCGCAGCAGCGCCGGATCGAGGATCTCGGGGCGATTGGTGGCCGCCAGCAGCACCAGGCCGGTGGACGGATCGAAGCCGTCGAGCTCGGCGAGCAACTGGTTCAGCGTCTGCTCTTTCTCGTCGTGGCCGCCGGTCATCGGGCCGATGCCGCGGGCGCGCCCCAGCGCGTCGAGCTCGTCGATGAAGATGATGGCCGGCGCCTTCGCGCGCGCCTGTTCAAAGAGATCGCGCACGCGGGCCGCGCCGACCCCGACGAACATCTCGACGAATTCCGAGCCGGAAATGGAAAAGAAGGGGACGCCGGCCTCGCCGGCCACGGCCCTGGCGAGCAGGGTCTTGCCCGTGCCGGGCGGGCCGACCAGCAGGATGCCCTTGGGCATGCGCCCGCCCAGCCGGCCATAGCCTTGCGGATCCTTGAGGAAGTCGATGATCTCTTTGAGCTCGTCCTTGGCCTCGTCGACGCCCGCCACGTCATCGAAGGTCACGCCGGTGTCGGACTGGACGTAGACCTTGGCCTTGGACTTGCCGATCTGCATCAGGCCGCCCCCGATGCCGCCGCCCATGCGCTTGAGGATGAACATCCAGATGCCCACGAACAGCACCACCGGTAGCACCCACGAGAGCAGGTCGCGCAGGAAGGTGCTCTCGATCTGCCCGGTGACGACGATGCCGTGTTCCTGGAGCTGCCGGGCGAGGTCGGGCTCGACGCGGGTGGTGATGAACCTCGGCCGGCCGTCGACGGGTTCCTTGAACGTCCCCTGGATGTAGCGGTCGGATACCGCCACCTCGGCGATCCGGCCCTGCTCGAGATAGGTCTCGAACTGGCTGTACGGAATCTGGGCGACCTGCGTGGCGGTGGTGAACAGGTACTGGAACACCATCAGGATGAAGAAGGCGGCTATCCAGTACCAGGTGTTGAACCGCATTTTCTTGTTCGTGACCATCGTGCCCGCACCCCCGTTTTCTTACGACCACAAGGAGCCGGCCGCCGTCGCGGAGCGACTCCAAGTCCAGTGTAGCGCGTCGATTCGTGCTTGGGATTGGACACGCCCCGGACTCACCTGTCATTGGAATCACGCGGACCCGTTCAGGCATCTGATGCTGGACGGGGCTCTCGCATGACAAGGAAAAAAAAGCGTGCTATAGTTACGCCTCTTTTGCGGCTGTAGCTCAGTTGGATAGAGTACTTGGCTACGAACCAAGGGGTCGTGGGTTCGAATCCTGCCAGCCGCGCCAGAAATACCAAGGGGTTACACGCTTCGGCCTGTAACCCCTTGTCCTTTCTGGCTCTGCCCCAAAAGGCTCTGTCCCAAAAACGGGCGCCGGGCCCGCGACCCGGGCGGTCGCGCGCATCAGGCGATCTCCCGCAGGCCGCCCCCGCCGTGGGGCAGCACCCAGGCGGTCGCGGGCATCCGGCGCAGGGCCTCGCGGATGGCGGTCTCGGGCATGACCGAGAAGGCGGTCGACAGGGCGTCGGCGGTGGCGGCCTCGGGGGCCAGGACCGAGACGCTGCGGTGCAGGGGGCTGGCCGTGCCCGTGCGGGGATCGAACAGGTGGGTGATCCGTCCCGTGGCGTCCAGGGGCGTGCCGGCGCCGCTGGAGGTGGCGAGCGCCTGGCTGCGCAGCTCGATGGTGTGCAGGAGGCGTCCCGGGACCTCGGGATCGGCGAGGCCCGCGCGCCAGGGGGGTGCGGTGCGCTGGCGGTCCAGGCCCCGGATCTCGCCCATGTCGACCAGGGCGCGGTCGAGGCCCGCGTCGCGCAGCAGCTCGGTCACGCGGTCGGTGATGTAGCCCTGGGCGATGCCGTTGAGGGTCAGAGCCATGCCGGGCCTGCCCAGGCGCACGGCGCGGCCTTCGAGGTGGATGGCCTCGCAGTCGACGCGCCGCAGGGCCTGGGCGAGCGCCCGCGCGTCGGGCGCCGCGGCCGGGTTCCGGGACAGGCTCTCGGCGTACAGGGTCCACAGCGGCTGGACGCTGGGGTCGAAGGCCCCGCCGGTCTGGGCGTGGATGTGCCGGGACAGCTCGAGGATGCGCAGCATGTCCGTGGGCGCATCGTCGAGCCGGCCGTCGCGGTTCAGGCGCGCGAGCGCGCTGTCCTCGCGGTACAGGCTGAAGACCCGCTCCAGGCGATGCACCTCGGCGATGGACCGCTGGATCAGGTCCCGCGCGAAGCGGCGGTCCGGATGGTAGATGCGCAGCTCGGCGTCCGCGCCCAGGGCGATGCCGCGCCAGATCTCGGGCTCCGGCGCGCCGGCGGGCATGGCGGAGGCGGGTGCAGCGGACGTGCCGAGCGTGCCGGACGCGGCGGCGCGGCGCGCGGCCCAGGGCGCGGCGCCCAGGGCCGAACAGGCGGCGAGGATGCCGATGAAGCGGCGGCGTGTGGTGGAGGGGCTCATGATGGCGCTCCGGCGGACGAGGGGTCCGCGTGGGGATTCGGAAGTACGGGCTCGGTGTAGCTGAGGACGTAGTCCTCGGGCATGTCCTGGAAGGCCACCACGCGCCCGCCGTGGCGCTGCGCGAAGGCCTGGGCGTCCGCCTCGTGGAGGAAGGGCAGGGCGTCGGGCGCGCCCATGCCGCCGAGGTAGCGGCTCTCGATCACGTAGTGGGCCTTGCGCGCGTCGATCCAGGCGTCGTCCGGCGGCGAGCCGCCCTCGGGCGCGCGGCCCATGTCCTGGACGTAGATGGCGCGGATGGCCTTGGGCTCCTCGGGCAGGAAGGTGTAGGCGAAGACCTGGCGGATCGTGGTGAACCACACGGGCTGCGGCGTGTCGCGCAGCAGGATCTGGCCCTTGGGCCCGACGTGCTCGTCGAGGTTCATGCCGCAGTAGTGGCCGACGGCCTCCGAAGTGATGGCCTGCGGCGGGGGCAGGGGCGCGGCGGACTGGTCCGCGCCGCAGCCCGCCAGCAGCAGGGCGAGCGCGAGCAGGGAGGGGGCGGCGAGGCGCCGGCGGAATTTCTTCACAGGGATTTCCTCTTGAAGCTCAGCGCGGCCAGGGCGAAGGGCACGGCGATCCAGAGCACCTGGGCCAGCAGCAGCGTGGACATCGACAGCCTGGCCTGGCCGCTCAGGCCCGCCATGCCGGAGAACATGGCGATGTTCTCGTAGCCGGTCAGGTTCATCAGGCGGTAGATGTCGGTGGGGTTGAGCAGCAGCAGGGCGTTGAGCAGCGGGGCGGTGATGATCCGGCCCTGGTCGGCCACCAGGGCGCCGAGCAGGGCCATGTCGTAGATCACGACCAGGAACAGCCAGACGCCGATGGCGATCCCGGCGGCGGTGGCGCGCTCGCGGACCAGGGTGCTGATGAGATAGCCCAGCGACAGGAAGCCGGCGCCCAGCAGGATGCTGGCCGCGATCAGCAGCAGGAAGGGCATCCACGCCGCGGGATCCAGCCCGCCGTGGGCGAGCTGCAGCGCGATGCCCGCCAGACCGTAGCCGCCGGTCGTCGCCAGCGCCAGGATGGCCAGGTGCCCGCAGAACTTGCCCACGATGACCTGCCAGCGGGCCACGGGATAGCTCAGCAGCAGGTTCATGGTCCCCCGGTCGATCTCGCCCACGATGGCATCGTAGGACAGCAGCATGGCGATCAGCGGCACCAGGAAGATCGACAGGCTCGAGAGGCTGACGACGGTGACGGTCAGGGGGTCCACCTTGACGGTGCCGGTGGGGGCGCTGCCGAGGAAGCCCAGCGAGAGGGCGAACATGGCCAGCAGCAGCGTGACGGCCAGCACCCAGCGGTTGCGCAGGCCGTCGCGGATTTCCTTGCGGATGATGATGAGGATGGCGTTCATGAGTCGTCCCTGCGCAGGAAATGGGCGTACATCTCGTCGAGGCCCGGGGTCTCGATCTCGAGGTCGTCGATGCCTTCGATGGCCTGCGCCCGGCGCAGCTCGGCGAGCTTGTCGCGTTCGGCGCAACTGCGCTCGAGGCGGCGCGGTCCGAGGCGGCGCCAGCCGTCGGGGACGTGGTCCGCGCGGTCGGGCCGCAGGGACACGCGGATGCGCACCGGCAGGTCGGCGCTGCGCCGCAGCTCGCCCATGGTGCCGTCGGCGATCTTGCGCCCGCTGCGCATCACCGCCACCCGGTCGGCCTGGCCTTCGAGCTCGGCCAGGGCGTGCGTGCTCAGCAGGATGCCGGTGCCCGCCGCGCGCAGCTCGCCCACGATCTCGTAGAACAGCAGGCGCGAGGCCGGGTCCAGGCCCGTGGTGGGCTCGTCCAGCAGCAGGACCCGCGGCCGGCCCAGCAGCGCCTGCGCGAGCGCGAGCCGCTGGCGCATGCCCTTGGAGTACCCGCCCACGCGCCGGCCGGCCGCCTGCGCGATGCCCACGCGGGCGAGCAGGGCGGCGTTGTCCCCGGTCGGCAGGCCCTTGAGCCGGGCGTAGAAGTCCAGCGTCTCGGCGCCGGTCAGGGAGGGATGCAGGGCGACGGTCTCGGGCAGGTAGCCGATGTGCCGGCGCGCGCGCGCCGCGCCGCGGCCCGAGGCGGGGTGGTCGAGCAGCGACACCTCGCCCTCGTCGGGGCGCACGAGGCCGAGGATGAGCTTGATGAGGGTGCTCTTGCCGGCGCCGTTGTGGCCGGCCAGCACCACGCATTCCCCGGGGTTCACGGCCAGCGTGACGCGGTCGACCGCGCGCTGGCGGCCGTAGATCTTGCTGGCGTCGCGGAGTTGGACGTGGGGCTTGGTCATGGCAGGTCCTCGTATTTTTCCAGGGTGGCCGTGCGCGGCATGGCCATCAGGGGCGCGCTGTCGAGCACGCCGCCGGGCAGGATCGCCGGGAATTGCGACTGGGCCCAGCGCACGATGGACACGGCGGGGCTGTTGAGCAGCAGGCGCGCGCCCGGCGCGCGCCAGAGCACCTGGTCGATGATGCCGTTGGGGCGGTAGGCGGTGTCGCCGATCCCGTCGCCGTCCAGGTCGAAGGCGCTGTGGTCGCTCCAGTAGTTGCCGCGCCCCCCGGCGGACCACTCGAGGTAGCGCGTGCCCACGTATTTCACCTGGCTCTGGTTGTTGGCGAAGGCGTTGCCGCTGATGGCGTTGCCCTCGGCGCCCGCCGTGTAGTGCACGCCGATCTGGCAATCCTCGAAATGATTGTCGGCGATGCGGTTGAAATTCGCGTTGTAGATGAAGACGCACTTTTCGGCGCGGTCGATCACGTTGCCCACGATCGTGGACTTGTTGGTGGCGTTGAGCATCAGCCCCTGGTGTGCGCTGTCGATGGCGATGTTGTCGGTGATGGTCAGGTTTTCCGAGAACATGATCGCGTAGGCGATCTCGTTGCCCACCGATACGTTGTCGCTGACCTCGCTGTCGTTGGTGTACATGTAGTGCACCGCGTAGCGCAGGCGGCTGAAACGGTTGCCGCGGAACAGGTTCTCGCGGCTGTTGTTCGAGAAGATCCCGTCGCGGCCTTCCGAGATGTCGTTGTCCAGGACTTGCGAGCCCGGCGAGTTCCAGATCGTGACGCCGTTGCCGCGCTCGTTGACGCGCAGGCCGGTGTTGCCGACGATCCGGTTGCCCCGCACCAGCGCATCGCGGGGACCCCACAGGTAGACGCCGACGGAGTTGTCGATGATGTCGTTGTCCTCGATGCGCGCGCGATCGGCGGTCTTGTCGAGGAACACGCCCGCGTCCATGTCGGGCAGGCTCAGCCCGGAATGGCGGACGGTCAGGTGGCGCAAGGCGACGTCGGGGGACTTGATCCAGACCGTGCGGCCCTCGCGCCGTCCGATGATGCGGGCGGACCGGTCCTCGGGGCCGAGCAGCGTCACGGGCTTGTCGATCACGACGTTGCCGGGGTAGTCGCCCGGCGCGAGGCGCAGGACGTCGCCCGGGGATGCCGCCGCGATCGCCGCGCCCAGGTCCTGGCCCGGGGCGACGTCGATCTCGGCGGCGCGCGCGCCCCCGGCCGCCGCGAGGGCGGCCAGGCCCAGCAGGGCGGCGAGGGCGAAGGACGCGCGCTGCCTCATGGCCTCAGGCCTTCTTCGGCAAGACGTTCATCTGGCCGGCCATTTCCATGTGCAGGGCATGGCAGAACCATTGGCAGTAGTACCAGTGCACGCCCGGGCGCGAGGCCGTGAAGGTGATCGAGGAGGTCGCCTGCGGCCCGATCTCCATGGCCAGGCCGTAGCCTTCGAGCGTGAAGCCGTGCGTCAGGTCCTCGATCACTTCCATGTTGGTGACGACCACCGTGACCTCGTCGCCCTGGTTGACCTCGAACTTGGGCACGCTGAACACCGGCGCCACGGCCACCATGTAGACGCGCACCTTGTTGCCGTCGCGGATCACGTTGGACGCGCTCTCGAGGGTGACGCCGTCCTTGGCGGCCATCTCGCGCACGTCGGCCCACATCGGGTCGTCGCGTTTCCAGATGTGGTTGGGGCGGACCTTGGAGCGGTGCACCAGCAGCATGTCGTGCGGCTCGGCGAAGCTCGGGCCGTCGTGCACGAGCTTCATCTCGTCGCCGGAAATGTCGATGAGCTGGTCGTTCTCGGGCTTCAGCGGGCCCACGTTCAGGAAGCGGTCCTTGGAGAACTTGTTCAGCGACACCAGCCACTTGCCGTCGGCCTCCTTGGTCTCGCCCATGGTCGTGTGGTTGTGGCCGGGCTGGTAGTGCACGTCGAGCTTCTGGACGATGGGATCGACGTTCTCGCCCGCGTAGGCGCGCTTGGCCTTGTCGATGTTCCACTTGACCATCTGGCTGTCGATGAACAGCGTGGTGTAGGCATTGCCGCGGCCGTCGAAGGCCGTGTGCAGCGGCCCCAGGCCCAGTTGCGGCTCGGCCACGACCACGTCGCGTTCCTTGATCTTGCCGGCGAACAGGTCGTCGAGCTTGCGCACGTCGATGACGGTGACCGTGGGCGAGAGCTTGCCGTTGAAGACCACGTGGATGCCGTCGGGCGCGGCGTTGCAGCCGTGCGGCGAATTGGGCACCGGGATGTAGCGGGTGTATTTCGAGCCGTGGCGGCCGTCGATCACCGGCACCCCGTTCATTTCCTTGTAGTCGCCGTTCTTGACGGCTTCCTCGATGAGCTTGATGTTGAACACCACGGCCCAGTCCTGCTCGTTGGCGGACATGTCGGTGACGGTCAGGCCCTTTTCCGAGTTGTAGCAGGTCGCGAAGGAATACTTGCCCTGGTAGTCGGCATCGCCGTTGTCGAGGTTGCCGTCGACCAGGACCTGCCAGGCGACCTTCATCGTATCGCCGTCGACCGCCGTGTAGATCGCCCAGTAGTTGTCCTTGGGATTGTCGAGCACCGTGCCGTCGTTGGGCAGGGGCACGATGTGCTCGCCGTTGGCGAACACGTAGCCGGTGCGCGGATAGCGCTGCGGCCGCAGGCCGTGGATGCCGGAGGCGTTGGGGATCTCGAGGATCTTGTCGGTCTTCATCACATCGCAGCGGATGCGGGCCACGCGGGTGTTGGCCTTGTCGTTGATGAAGACGTAGCGGCCGTCGTAGGTGGCGTCGGTGAAGGACATGTGCGGGTGGTGCGCGTCGCCGTTGGGGAACACGCCGCCGATGGACTTGACGAACTCGAGCGTGTCGGGCTGCAGGCCCTCGGTGAGGATCTTGCGGCTTTCATTGGTGCGGCCCCAGCCGGTGGCGCTGCACATGTTGAACACCGGGATGCGCATCAGCTCGCGCATGGAGGGCAGCCCCAGGATGCGGACCTCGCCCGACTGGCCGCCGGAGTTGAAGGCGTAGTATTCGTCGAGCTCGCCGAGGCCGACGTGCGGATTGAGTCCGCCCTCGGTCTTCTTGTCCTTGGCGAGGGCCGGCAGGTGCGAGCCTCCGATCAGGCCGGCGGCGCCCGAGGCCGCGGCGGTGCCAAGGAAATTGCGGCGGCTGACGCCGGGCTTCTCGGGTTTGTGGTCAGACATGGTGCTCTCCCTGAGTGTGCATAGCCCGGGGCGGACGGACGTCCGCCCCTCCCTTTGGCTATGGGTTCGATGAAATCGGCTCGCCATCGCCGGGCTGGCGCGGGCGTACGGTGGGGCTGCGGCGCGCGACGGTCTCGCCCGGCATCGGGGTGTCGGGCGGCGGCGCCTTGCGCCGCTGCAGCTTGGCGTTCTTTTGCAGCAGGTGCGGGCATTTCTGCTCGTGGTGGTACAGCATCTGGCAGTGCAGGCACTGGATGCATTCATTGGGATTGATGTCGCCCTCGGGCGCGATGGCCTGCACGGGGCAGTCCACGGCGCAGCGCTGGCAGGGGTTGCCGCAGGTCTTGTAGCGGCGCAGCCAGTCGAAGATCCGCAGCCGCGCCGGGATGGCGAGCGCGGCGCCCAGCGGGCAGAGGTAGCGGCAGTAGAAGCGCTCGACGAACAATCCGGCCAGCAGCAGCACCACGGCAAAGACCACGAAGGGCCAGTCGCGGATGAACTTGAGGATGATCGCGGTCTTGAAGGGCTCGACCTCGGCGAGCTGCTCGGCCAGGCCCAGCTCGTAGAGCGAGTAGCCGAACAGCACGAGGAAGATCACGTACTTCAGGCCCGCCAGCCGCGTGTTGACGCCGTAGGGGACCTTGATCTGCGGCACGTGCAGCCGCTGCGCGATCTTGTTGGTGATCTCTTGCAGCGCGCCGAAGGGACAGAGCCAGCCGCAGAAGGCGCCGCGGTTCCAGAACACCAGGGAGATCGCGGTGGCCACCCACAGGATGAACACCACCGGATCCATCAGGAAGTATTCCCAGCGGAAATCGGTGCGCAGCGCCGTGGTGAAGGTCAGGACGTTGACGACCGAGAGCTGGGCCTGCGCGTACCAGCCGATCCACACCAGGCTGAAGACGAGGAAGGCCATGCGGAACCGCTCGTAGAAGACCTCGTGCCGCGTGAGCCGGTCCTGGAAGAAGAAGACCCCCACGAGCAGCAGCAGGGCCGCCAGGACCGTGGCGACCTGCCCGGTCTTGGCGCGCCAGATCTGCTTCCACAGCGCGGGCGCGGTCTCGGCTGCCTCGCGCGCGGCGCTCTGCGCCCCCTCCTCCGTGGACGGGGCGGCGGCGTCGCCCGCGGCGGGCGGCTGGGCCTGCTGCGCGGCCGGCCGGGTGTACTCGTCGGGCAGCGCGTAGTTCAGGTTGAAGGTCACGAAGGCCTTTTCCTTGACGCTGATGACGCGCTGGACCATGAGCTGCAGCCGCCAGGGCAGGGTGGCGTCCAGCGTCGCGTTGGCGGGCACGGTGAACAGGGCGACTTCCTTGAAGGACGGGGCGCCCGCCGCCATCACGTCGGCCAGGCGCTGGTGGTCCAGGTCGGTGAAGTGGAAGCTGCCGTCCTCCTGGATCACCTCGATGCGGTCGAAGATCCCGCCGCGCACGTAGCCCGAGCCCTTGAAGGAATAGGGGCCGTTGCCGGCGACCAGGATGGCCTGCTGCCCGGGCTTGAGGCGGTCGCGCAGATAGGCCCATTCCACGTCGCCGAGCAGGCTGCGGCCGATCGACGGCACGCTGACCAGGGCGGCGTACAGGTCGATGAAGGTGTCGTCCGGCTCGCCCGGCTCGGGGCGGTCGATCGCGCCCTGGCGGCCGGTGTCGGCGAAGGCCTGGTTGACCGCCCCGACGGTCAGGCGCAGTTGGGCCACCGCGCCGGTCTGCAGCATGTGATCCCAGGACTGGACCTCGTCGAGGCTGGTGTCGACCTCGCGGCGCGGCGGGGGCGGCGCCTCGGCCTGGCCCGCGGGACCCGCCTGGCCGATCCGGTACTGGCGCGCCACGGACAGGGCCGAGCGCGTGATGCTGTCGCCGATCACCATCAGCGTGACGGTCGCGCCGCTGATGATGTCGACCGGGGGCGGGGCGCCGGGCCGCGGCGGCGACTTGACGTAGTTCTGGCCGATGTAGCCGCGAATGAAGGCCTCGACCTTGGATTGTGGGATGCCGATCAGGACGATGGGCTCGTGGTGCTCGACCAGCCGCGCGCCGACGATCTCGCCCTCGAGCGACAGGCCGATCAGGGTGTCGATGGGCTTGCTGGAATAGCCGCGGGTGTTGACGATGTCGCTGGTGAGGTAGACATAGCCGAGCATGCGGTCGCCGGCATAGGCGCGCGCCACGGTCGGCTTGCCCTCGGGCGGGCCCAGGCGGTCGGCGCCCGGGAAGATATCCGACGGCGCGATGGCCGAGAGGAAGTCCCCGAGCCGGGGAGCCGCATGCGCGGGGGCTGTCGGGAGGGTGAGGAGCAGGGCCGCAACGGCCCACAGACAGGTCGACCAGTGGCCGAGGCGGGCGAAAAACCGGGTGAAACAGCGCATGGGCCACCATCGTGCATCTTCAATGCCCTCATGGTAGACACTACGGGATAACCCGATATTGCGCTACGTCAAATGACTTGGTAAGCCGTGCTTCAGCGCCGGCGCCGGCCGGGCGTGCGGCTGACGCAGGGATGTCCGTCCACGTAGAAGCGCAATGGCTTGTCGGCCCATTCGCCCGCATAGTCCACGCCGATGCGCGGCCCGCGCGCGATGCCGTAGCCTCGTCCCAGGCCGTCGTCGGCGAGGTACAGGCTGTCGCCGCAGAGGTCCTGGCCGTAATGCGCCAGGCTGATGCCCAGCGCCTTGCACAGGCGCCCCGGACCGTTGGCGGGGCAGGGCAGCGCGCTGACCGGCTCGAGCGCGCGCAGCAGCACGGCGGTGCCGCTGCCCTCGGGGCCCGCCACCACGTTCATGCAATGGTGCATGCCGTAGACCAGGTAGACGTAGGCGTGCCCGGGCGGGCCGAACATCGCGCGGGTGCGCGGGGTGGGGCCGCGCGCCGTGTGGGCGGCGAGGTCGCCGGGCCCGAGGTAGGCCTCGACCTCGACGATGCGTCCGATGCGCGTGGCATCGTCGACGTGGTGGACGAGGAGCTTGCCGATGAGGGCCTGGGCCAGCGTCACCGCGTCGCGGTCGTAGAACACGCGGCCGAGCTTGTCCAGGTCGGTGGACGGGGCGTTCATGGCCGCCCCAGCGCCAGGGCCAGCCGATCGAGAAGCCGGGCCTTGTGGGCATGCGGCAGGAAGCTGGCCTGGAGGCTGTTGCCCGCCAGCGTGGCCAGCTCGTCCCGGTCCAGGTCCAGGGCCGCCGCGCTGGCGGCATAGTTGTCCAGCAGGTAGCCGCCGAAATACGCCGGATCGTCCGAATTCACCGTCACCATCGCGCCCGCGCGCAAGAGCCGCGCGAGGTTGTGCCGGCGCAGGTCGTCGACCACGCGCAGCTTGAGGTTGGACAAGGGGCATACCGTCAGCGGGATGCGGCGGCGGATCAGTTCGGCGAGCAGCGCCGGATCCTCGTCGCTGCGCACGCCGTGGTCGATGCGCTCGGCGCCCAGCGCCTCGAGCGCACCGCGCACGTATTCGGGCGGCCCCTCCTCGCCGGCGTGCGCCACCCGCCGCAAGCCCAGTTCCGCGCAGCGCGCGTAGACGCGCGCGAATTTTTCGGGCGGGTTGCCGCGCTCGGCGGAATCCAGGCCGACGCCGATCCACAGGTCGGCGTAGTCGCGGCGCAGGGGCAGGGCCTGCTCCAGCGTCCGCAGGGCGTCCTCCTCGGGCAGGTGTCGCAGGAAGCTCAGCAGGAGGACGCTGGTGAGGCCGAGGGTGTCGCGCGCCTCGCGCAGGGCCGAGGCCAGGCCCGCGAACACGGTCTCGATCGGCACACCGCGCGCGGTGTGCGTCTGCGGATCGAACATGATTTCCGCGTGGACCACGCCGTCGGCGTGCGCCCTGGCCAGGTAGGCGGCCGCCAGGTCGTGGAAGTCGCGCTCGGTGCGCAAGACCCCGGCGCCGGCGTAGTACAGGTCGAGGAAGGATTGCAGGTCGTCGAACCGGTAGGCGTCGCGCACCGCCTGCACGTCGGCGTAGGGCAGGCGCACGCCGTTGCGGGCGGCCAGTTCGAACATCATTTCGGGCTCGAGCGTGCCTTCGATGTGCAGGTGCAGCTCGGCCTTGGGAAGGGCGCGCAGCCAGTCGCGCAGGGCGGCCGGGCCCTGGGTGGAATCGGTGGGCATGGAATATCCGTTGAAAGGCCTGCGCCCATTATAGGCACGGCGCCCGGGAGTGGCGTTCCGGTGCCGGGTCCGGCCGGTGCCGGGTCCAGTCGGGGGCCAAGTTCAGCCGGGGGCCGGGTCCGGCCGGGGACCGGGTTCAGCCGGGGGCGGACCGCCAGGCGGCGAAGGCCAGGACCGCCCAGGCGGCGATCATGAGGACGCCGCCCACCGGCGTGACCGCGCCCAGGGCGCGCACGCCCGAGAGGGTCAGCGCGTACAGGCTGCCGCTGAACACCAGGACGCCGGCGAGCATCAGCCCCGCCGCCCAGGCGCCGAGGCCGGGGTCCAGCGAACGCGCCAGCGCGGCGAGCAGCAGCAGGCCCAGCCCGTGGACGAGCTGGTACAGCACGGCCGTCCGCCAGACCTCGAGCAGGTCGGGGGATACGACGCGCCTGAGGCCATGGGCCCCGAAGGCGCCGGCCGCGACGCCCAGCGCCAGGAGGAGCGCGCCGGCGATGATCATGGTCCGGATCGACACGAGCAGTCTCCGTGGATTGAAAAACGCGCCGTTCGGCGAGCAGGGCGCCATTCGGCGATACCATGTTCGGCGACATTCGATTGTATCCGCTGCTGGGGTGCGGCGATGGCCCCCGCCGCCGATCGCGGGTAGACTGGAGAGGTCCGGAGGCGCCGGACGGACCCGATGGAGGCGACCATGTCACGGGATGGCGAGGGGCCGCGCACGCTGGAGGCCGGCAACCAGGTCCCCGACCTGGAGGACTACAACCTGTACCTGAGCGACGCCGCCCTGCGCGAGGGGGTCCGGCGCGAGGGCGCGGGCGCCGAGGAGGCGGGGCTCGAGGCCTGTGGCGCCCTGCTCGGGCGGGGCGAGACCTTCGCGCTCGCCCGCGAGGTCAATCGGCACGGCCCCGAGCTGCGGGCCTACGACCGCCGGGGCGAGCGCATCGACCGGGTCGATTTCCATCCGGGGTGGGCGCGCTTCATGGGCATGGCTTTCGCCGAGGGCATGCATTGCAGCGCCTGGTCCCGGCCCGGCCCCGGGGCCCACGTGGCCCGCGCGGCGCGCTACCTGATGCACGGCCAGGTCGAGGCCGGCTCCCTGTGCCCGACCACCATGACGTCGGCCGCCATTCCCCTGCTGGCGCGCGAGCCGTGGTTCGAGGCCCTCGAGCCCCTGCTGTATGCGCGCCGCTACGACGGCCGCGACCGTCCGCTGGCGGGCAAGGATTCCATGATGGTCGGGATGGGCCTGACCGAGAGGCAGGGCGGCTCGGACCTGCGCAGCGTCACGAGCCGGGCCGAGGCGGCGGGCGAGGGGGATGGCTGGTATCGCCTGAGCGGGCACAAATGGTTCTTCTCCTCGCCCATGTCCGACGCCCACCTGGTGCTGGCGCGCGACGAGGAGGGCCATGGCTGTTTCTATGTGCCCCGCTGGCTCGAGGACGGCCGCCTCAACGGCGTGCGCATCCAGCGCCTCAAGGACAAGCTCGGCAATCGTTCCAATGCCAGCGTCGAGGTGGAATTCGAAGGCGTCCTGGGCCGCCGGGTGGGGCCGCCGGGGCGCGGGATCCGCACGCTCGTCGAGATGGCCTCCTACACGCGCCTGGATTGCGTGCTGGGCAGCGCCGCGCTGCTGCGCCAGGCGGTGGTCCAGGCCATCCACCACGCCCGCCACCGCAGCGCCTTCGGGCGCCCGCTGGCCGCCCAGCCGCTCATGCGCCAGGTCCTGGCGGACCTCGCCCTGGAATCGGAGGCGGCCACCGCGCTGGCGCTGCGCCTGGCGCGCGCCTTCGACGCGCCCGAGGACGAGGCCGAGCGCGGCTTGCGCCGCATCCTGACGCCGGCCGCCAAGTTCTGGGTCTGCAAGCGCACCGTCGAGGCCGCGGGCGAGTGCATGGAGGTCTGGGGCGGCAACGGCTACATCGAGGACGGCCCGATGGCCCGCCTGTATCGCGAGGCGCCGGTCAATTCCATCTGGGAGGGCTCGGGCAATGTGATGTGCCTGGACGTGCTGCGCGCGGTCGACGGCGATCCGCAGGCCGCCGAGCGCGCGATCGCCGGACTGGCGGCGCCGCATCCGGAGGAGGCGGCCGTGCAGGCCGCGGCGCGGCGCCTGCGGGAGGCCTTGCGGCGCCCGGGCGACGAGCGGCAGGCGGCGGCCCGCCACATCGCGCAGGACCTGGTCCTGCTGGCGCAGGCCGACCTGCTGCTGCGCCACGCGCCCGGCGATCTGGCCCGCGCCTTCGTCGACAGCCGCCTCGGCGGCCGTGACGGGCGCGTGTACGGCGCCCAGGCGGTGGCGCCGGCCGCCGGGGCCGTGCTGCAGCGGGCCTGGCCAGAGTGACGGTGGAGGCGGCAAGTCCATGAAGATGCTGGGCGGCAAGTCCATGAAGATGCTGGGCGGCAAGTCCATGAGGATGCTGGGCGGCAAATCCATGAGGATGCTGGGCGGCAGGCTCATGAAGGCGCGGGGCGGCAGATCCGGCGGCACGGGGATCCGCGCGCGGACGTGGGCGCTGGCGTGGGTACCGGCCGCCGTCCTCGCCGCGGGCCTGGGCGCGGCGGCCTTCGGGCTGGGCGTCGAGGGCGCGCCGCCCGCGGCCACGTACGCGCTGACGGGGCGGGTGGTCGATGTCTCCGATGGCGACACGCTCACCCTGCTCGTGAATCATGCGCGCGAACGCATCCGCCTGGCCAGCATCGACGCGCCCGAGACCTCGCACGGGCGCGACCGCCCGGGCCAGCCTTTCGGCCAGGCCGCCCGCAAGGCGCTCGCCGCGCAGGTGGCCGGCGGCACCTATACCCTCGAGTGCTACGAGCGCGACCGCTACGAGCGGCACATCTGCGACCTGCCGCTGGGCAGCGGCGAGACCGTCAACCGGCGCATGGTGGCGGCGGGCATGGCCTGGGCCAATATGCAGGGAGGAGGAAAATACATGCGCGATCCCGTCCTGCCCAAGCTCCAGGAAAGCGCCCGCGCCCAGCGCCTGGGCCTGTGGGCGCAGCCCGGCGCGGTCGCCCCCTGGGAATGGCGCCGGCGCTGCTGGGCGGCCCTTGAATCCGGCGACGCCACCCCCATTTGCTGACCATGGCACTCAAAGTATTCGACCTCTCGTGCGAACATGACCATCTCTTCGAAGGCTGGTTCGCCTCGCTGGAAAGCTACGAGGACCAGGCCTCCCGGGGCATGGTCCGCTGTCCCGTTTGCCAGAGCGCGCGGATCACCCGCCGCGTCTCGGCGCCCCACCTGAACGTCAGCCACCTGAAGTCCCAGCGCGAGGACCACACGCCCGCGGTCGCCGGCCCTCCCGGCCGGGCGGCGGTCATGGCGCCCTCGGGCGGTCAACTGGCCCAGTTGCAGGCCGAGGTGCTGCGCCACATCCGCCGGATCATCAGCCAGTCGGACGACGTCGGCGTGCGCTTCGCCGACGAGGCGCGGCGCATGCACGAGGGCGAGATCGAGCATCGCGCGATCCGCGGCACGGCCACGGCCGAGGAATGCCAGGCGCTGCTCGAGGACGGGATCTCGATCATGCCGATTCCCGACATCCTGGACGACGATCGGCTGCAGTAGGCGCGCGCAGGTTCTTGCCGTAGAACCCGGAAGGATCGAAGCAGCAGACCCGCTTCTTGCCGGCAGCCAGCATCTCGCAGGCGTTCCTCACCCGGGTCGCGCGGGTCTTCGCCTGCTTGGCGGACTCGATCCAGTGTATCCAGTCCACCCGTGCGAGGGTGGTCGTGGCGTCCCAGGCCGCCCGGGCCTCGGGCGATGCGGCGAGCCCCGCCTGGAAATCGGGCGGCGGCGCCGGTTCCGGTTCTTTCTCCATGGGGGCGATGTCCAGCGTGACCCTGTCGTTGGCCTCCGCGCCGGCCGCCGTGCGCAGCGCCTCGCCGACCTTCAGCCAGTGACTCAGCCGGCCGTCGGGTTCCAGGGTCGCCTGGAAGGGATGGCCGTTGAGGGTGCCCTCCACGCTCGTCCTGCCGCGCCTCGGCAGCATCGCGCTGATCTCCTTGGGCAGGACCACGAAGGTCCATGCCTCCCCTTCGCCCGGGTCGGCGGGACGCAGCAGCGGCGCCTCGAAGCGCGATCTTGCGGCCTTCCGGTTCATGGGTCCTCCTGGCGGTGTCCGCCGGTTCGACGGCTCATTCGCCAGTATAGGCGCGTGCCCATTCCGAGAAAAATCGCTTGCGGAAACGAAAAAACCGGGCCTGGACCCGGTTTTTTCATGCGCGCTCGCGCGAGGGATCACATCACCCGGCTGCGGTACTCGTTGGTGCGCGTGTCGATCTCGATCTTGTCGCCGATGTTGCAGAACAGCGGCACGGCGAGTTCGTAGCCGGTGTTGATCTTGGCGGGCTTGAGGACCTTGCCCGAGGTGTCGCCCTTGACGGCCGGCTCGGTGTAGGTGATCTCGCGCACGATGATCGTGGGCAGCTCGACCGAGATCGCGCGGCCCTCGTAGAAGACGACCTCGACGGTCATGCCTTCCTCGAGGTAGTTCAGAGCGTCGCCCATGCTGTCGGCCTCGACCTCGTGCTGGTTGTATTCCTCGTCCATGAACACGTACATCGGGTCGGCGAAATAGGAATAGGTGCATTCCTTGTTCTCGAGCACGACCTGTTCGAATTTCTCGTCGGCCTTGTAGACGGATTCGCTGGCGCTGCCGGTCAGGAGGTTCTTGAACTTGAGCTTGACGACGGCGGCGTTGCGGCCCGACTTGTTGTATTCGGCCTTCTGGACGACCAGGGGATCGTTGCCGACCATGACGACGTTGCCAACGCGCAGTTCTTGTGCGGTTTTCATAGGGGGAAGGGCTCCGGGGTGATCTGCCCCGTGGGGTGCGGAGCAAAGCTGAAAAACGATAACTCTCTATTCTAACCCGTTTGGCGGGCACGCACCCGAAAGCCCAGGCGCGCGTAGGCCCAATGGGCCTCTTACGTGACGATCCCGCCGCTCTTTGACCCGATGGGTCCGCTGCGCGAGGACCCGGCCTGGCTCGCGGGCAGGTGCCGCCGGCAGAACGCCAGCAGGTTTCGTGCCAGGTCGTCCTGCGCGCACAGGGCGTCCGACCATTGGCGGCTGCGCAGCGACCAGGCCTCGAAGGCGGCCGGCTCGAGGGCCTGGGCGAGGGCTTGCGCGCAGGCCGCGTCGTCATGGCCGTTCCAGGCGCGCACCGCCCGGGCGGCGGCCGGCGGCAGGTCCGCGAGCGTCAGCCAGGCTTCCAGCTTGTCGAGGTGCGCGTCCTCGGGCTGGCGGTAGATGTGCCAGAGCAGGGGGACGCCCGCCCAGAGGGCGCGCACCAGCGAATCCTCGCCGCGCACGAGGTTCAGGTCGCAGCACCACAGCAGTTCGTCGAAGCGCGGCTGGGGAACGAAAGGGATCGTCTCCACCCGCAGGCCGTCCTGGCCGGCCAGGCCCTGGGGCGCGCCGCCCGGGGCGAGCAGCAGGGTGGGCCGGGGGCCGGCCGCCAGCGCGCGGCCCAGGCCCGCCAGGGGCGCGTCCGGGTAGCAGAACAGCAGGGCCACGCGGGCCTCGTCGGCCAGGCCGCCGAAATCGCGGCCGGTCAGCTCGCGCAGGCGCTGCCGCCGGCTGCGCGCCCGCTCGGCGTCGCGCCGCTCGATCAGGCCGGGCTCGCGCAGCAGGCCGCCGGTGCCCGGCACGAAGCCGGGAAAATAGAAATACTTGGGCACGCCATTGGGCTGGGGCGAGGGCAGGCCGTGGCAGCCGCGCACCCAGTCCTCGGCGCTGAGGTATTCGAGATTGATCCAGAGGCAGCCGCGCGCCGCCATGGCCGCCACGTAGGGCGCCGGCGGCGTGCAGGCGAAGGCTTCCACGACGACGCCGCCCGCGGGCGGCAGGGCGGTCCCGGCGCGCGCCCAGGGCAGGACGCGGACGCCCTCGACGGTCTGATCGCCGGCCGCGGCGTCGATCGCCGGCACGATGCGCGCCAGCGCCCTCAGTCCGTCGATCCACAGCCTGACGGGGTGGCCGCCGGCCGCCAACTGGGCGGCCAGCCGCCAGCACACGCCGGCGTCGCCGAAATTGTCGATCACCCGGCAGAACAGGTCGAAGGCCGGCGGCGTCATCGGGACGGGGTCACGCATCGGCGAGGCGCGTCATCGTCAATGGAAATGCATGGGCTCCGGGTCGATTTCCTCGGGCAGCTCGGGGTGCTGCATCTCGCCGAGCATGTTGGGGAAATAGGGCGTGCCGCAGTCGTCGCAGAATTCCAGCGCCTGCACGCCCGGCAGGCGGCGGATGTCCTGGACGCCTTCCTCGCGCAGCAGGGCGGCGATTTCCTCCCAGGCGTTCACCTGCTCGTCGGTGCTGGGCTCGGGCGAGGTCTCCTCGCGGCTGAGGGCCGGCCAGACGCAGCCGTAGATCACGTCGTTGTTCTCGCGCGTGCAGAACCCCACCCGGTATTCCTCGATGCCTTGCTCGCCGCAGGCGACGATGGCCGCGCGCAGGCTCTTGGCGGGAATGTGGCCGGCCGTCTGCAGCCAGGCCACGGCGGCCTTGAGCGACAGCGGGCGGATGCGCTGGTCGGCCAGGCGCGTGCTGGTGTAGTAGGCCTCGGGCTGCAGGTATTCGACCTGGCAGCCCGTGAAGACCGGGTCCAGGAGCCGGGCGCAATTGGCGCTCCAGCGGATCGTGGATTCCTCGCGCAGCTCGACGGGCCGTTCGGCCTGGGCGTCCTGCCAGCGGAACAGCGCCTGGCCCTCGGGGACCACGATCGCGCCCACGAGGAACAGCACGTCGGCCAGCAGATTGTCCGGCTGCTCGTCGCCCTCGGGCCGGACCGGCACGCTTTGGTGCCCGCCCAGGGCGCGCAGCGCGAGGCCCTGGGTCCAGGCGCGGGTCTCGTGGAAGGATTGCGGCAGCCGCTCGAAGCGGACCAGTTCCGGCAGCAGCGCCAGACGGGCGTCCGGCGCGGCGACCGAATCGGCCAGCAGGGCCTCGAGCTCGCGCGCCTGCTTTGCGCTCAGGCCGCCCTCGGGCAGCTTGTAGCGCGTCCAGGCCAGGATGGGGGCGGAGAACAGCAGGGCGTCCCAGGACTGGCCCTGGTGGGTGAACCGCAGGGATTCCGAATGGTTTTCGGCCTGCTCGACCAGGACCTCGTAGGCCTGCGACTGGACATCCATGAGGTGGTCGAGGGCCGATTCGACGGTGCGTCCGGGCTTGCCCGAGAGCGCGCGGCCGAGCAGGGCGCCGATCTGGCGTTCCCAGTATTCGTCCTCGATGCGGCTGCCCGAGCGCGCCAGCGCGTCGGCCAGGGCGATCAGGGATCGGGAGGGACGGGAGAGGTGTGCGTGACGAGAGGTGGAAGCCATGACTTGCGGACGAGGAGCTACAGCCTGCTAGTGTACCGCCTGCCCGCGGATCGTGTTTCCGGCGCCCCGGCGGCGGCAGGCTCCGGCGGGAACCGCCCGCGTGGACCGCGACCCGGACGGACCGGGGGGCGGCACGGTCCGTATCGCAGGCCGCGCCGCCCCCCGAGGGCCGTCTCCATCCGTGTGGCCGGCCCCGGGCGGGCCGGGCCCTCAGGCGTCGACGGTGTTGGCCACCGACGTGAAGTCCTCGATCTGGTCGAAGTTCATGTAGCGGTAGATCCGCTCGCCATCCTGGGCCAGCAGGCCCATGTCGGCCAGGTATTCCTCGCGCGTCGGGATGCGGCCCAGGCGCGAGCAGATGGCGGCCAGCTCGGCCGAGCCGAGGAACACGTTGGAGTTCTTGCCCAGGCGGTTGGGGAAGTTGCGGGTGCTGGTCGAGAACACGGTGGCGCCCTCGCGCACCTGCGCCTGGTTGCCCATGCACAGCGAGCAGCCCGGCATCTCCATGCGCGCGCCGGCGGTGCCGAAGGTGCCGTAGTGGCCTTCCTTGGTCAGCTCGCTGGCGTCCATCTTGGTGGGCGGGGCCACCCAGAGCCTGGAGGGCAGGTCGCGCTTGCCCTCGAGCAGCTTGGCGGCCGCGCGGAAGTGGCCGATGTTGGTCATGCAGCTACCGATGAAGACCTCGTCGATCGGGGTGCCGGCCACGTCCGACAGCGTCTTGACGTCGTCGGGATCGTTGGGGCAGGCGACGATGGGCTCTTTGATGTCGGCCAGGTCGATCTCGATCACCTCGGCGTAGTCGGCGTCGGGGTCGGGCTCGATGAGCTGCGGGTCGGCCAGCCAGGCCTCCATGGCCTTGATGCGGCGGGCGAGCGTGCGGGCGTCCTGGTAGCCGTTGGCGATCATCCATTTCAGCAGCGTGATGTTGCTGTTGAGGTATTCGATGATGGGCTCTTTGTTGAGGCGCACCGTGCAGGCCGCGGCGGAGCGCTCGGCCGAGGCGTCGGACAGCTCGAAGGCCTGCTCGATCTTGAGGTCGGGCAGCCCCTCGATCTCGAGGATGCGGCCCGAGAAGACGTTTTTCTTGCCCTTTTTCTCGACCGTCAGCAGGCCGCGCTTGATGGCGTACAGGGGGATGGCGTTGACCAGGTCGCGCAGGGTGACGCCGGGCTGCATCTCGCCCTTGAAGCGCACCAGCACGGATTCGGGCATGTCCAGCGGCATCACGCCGGTGGCCGCGGCGAAGGCCACCAGGCCCGAGCCGGCGGGGAAGCTGATGCCGATGGGAAAGCGCGTGTGCGAGTCGCCGCCGGTGCCCACGGTGTCGGGCAGCAGCATGCGGTTGAGCCACGAGTGGATGATGCCGTCGCCCGGGCGCAGCGACACGCCGCCGCGCGTGCTGATGAAGGCGGGCAGCTCGTGGTGGGTCTTGACGTCGACCGGCTTGGGGTAGGCGGCGGTGTGGCAGAAGGACTGCATCACCAGGTCGGCCGAGAAGCCCACGCAGGCGAGATCCTTGAGCTCGTCGCGGGTCATGGGGCCGGTGGTGTCCTGGCTGCCGACCGAGGTCATGCGCGGCTCGCAGTAGGTGCCCGGGCGCACGCCCCGGCCCTCGGGCAGGCCGCAGGCGCGGCCGACGAGTTTCTGGGCGATCGAGAAGCCCTTGCCGTTGTCGGCGGGGTTTTCGGGCAGGCGGAACAGGGTGGCCGGCGGCAGGCCGAGCGCGGCGCGCGCCTTGGCGGTCAGGCCGCGGCCGATGATCAGCGGGATGCGGCCGCCGGCGCGCACCTCGTCGAGGAGCACGTCGGACTTGAGCTGGAATTCGGCGATGACCTTGCCATCCTTGAGTGCCTTGCCCTCGTAGGGGCGCAGCTCGATCACGTCGCCCATGTTCATGGCCGAGACATCGAGCTCGATGGGCAGGGCGCCGGAATCCTCCATCGTGTTGTAGAAGATCGGCGCGATCTTGCCGCCCAGGCAGACGCCGCCGAAGCGCTTGTTGGGCACGAAGGGGATGTCCTCGCCGGTGTGCCAGATCACCGAGTTGGTGGCGGACTTGCGCGAGGAGCCGGTGCCGACGACGTCGCCCACGTAGGCGACCAGGTGGCCCTTGGCCTTGAGCTCGTCCAGGAACTTGATGGGGCCGACCTTGCCGGGGGCGTCGGGCTCGATGCCCTCGCGCGGGTTCTTGAGCATGGCCAGCGCGTGCAGGGGAATGTCGGGGCGGCTCCAGGCGTCGGGCGCGGGCGAGAGGTCGTCGGTGTTGGTCTCGCCCGTGACCTTGAACACGGTGAGGGTGAGGCTTTGCGGGACCTCGGGGCGGCTGGTGAACCATTCGGCGTCGGCCCAGCTCTGCAGCACGGCCTGGGCGTGGACGTTGCCGGCCTTGGCCTTTTCCTCGACGTCGTGGAAGGCGTCGAAGATCAGCAGGGTCTTTTTCAGGCCCTCGGCGGCCACGGGGGCCAGCCCGGGGTGGTCCAGCAGCTCGATCAGGGCGCTGATGTTGTAGCCCCCCAGCATGGTGCCCAGCAGCTCGGTGGCGTGCTTGCCGTCGATCAGCGGACAGACCTCCTTGCCCAGGGCGACGGCGGCCAGGTAGGACGCCTTGACGCTCGCCGCCTCGTCCACGCCGGCCGGCACGCGGTGGGTGAACAGATCCAGCAGGAACTGCTCCTCGCCGGCGGGCGGGTTTTTCAGCAGCTCGATCAGGTCGGCGGTCTGGTGCGCGGTGAGCGGAAGCGGGGGTATGCCCATGGCTTCGCGCGCGGCGGCTTCGGTGCGGTAGGAATCCAGCATGTCGGGGCTCTAGAGAGAGTAGGGAAGGAAGAAGGGTCGGGGCTGTGCCTGGCCCCTATTTTACGAGGTGGCGGGATTTGGAGCAAGAGTCTTATATAAGATATAAGACATGATTGCTCCGCGCCCCTTCGGCGGCATCCGGCGTCTCGCGAGGGCACGCGGGGGCAGGGCGCGGGCTGGCAGGGAATGGACCCGCGCGGCAGCCACGGGGCTCTTGGCGCCACGGGCTCTTTGGACCGCGCCGCCTCAGGCCCGCAGGTCCTGGTATTCGGGGTGGCGCCGCATGTAGGCGTCCACGTAGGAGCAGAGGGGACGCACGCGCCAGCCTCGGGCGCGGGCGGTTTCGAGGCCGGTGTGCACCAGGTCGGCCGCGATGCCGCGGCCCTCGACCGGGCGGGGGACCCCGGTGTGGGTGAAGGCGGCCACGTCGCCGGACAGGACGTAGTCCAGGACGCAGAGGTGGCCCTCCTCGGTCCATTCGAAGCGGTGGCGGGCTTCGTCGTGATGTACGGCGCGTGTCATGGCGATCCTTTCCGTATGGCGATGTCTGGCGCGGCGCGGCCGTCCGCCGGCGCGGGGCCGGCGGAGCCGCGGCGAGCCTCAGATGACGTACAGGTCCACGTACTCGTGCACCGGCATGGCCTCCAGCGTCCGCTGGTCCAGGGACACGTCGAGGATGCGCTGCTGCTGGCGGGGCGGGAACTGGCGCGCGAGGTTGGTGCGGAACTTGGCCTCGAGCAGGGGGATGCCCTCCTTGCGGCGGCGCTTGTGGCCGATGGGATATTCGCAGACGATCTCGTCCAGGCGCGTGCCGTCCTTGAATTCGACGGTCAGCGCATTGGCGATGGAGCGCTTTTCGGGATCGTGGTAGTCGGCGGTGAAGGCCGGATCCTCGACGCAGACGATCTTGTCGCGCAGCGCGTCGATGCGCGGGTCGGCGGCGACGTCGTCCTCGTAGTCGGCGGCCGTCAGGCGGCCGAAGATCACCGGCACGGCGACCATGTACTGCACGCAGTGGTCGCGGTCGGCCGGGTTGTCCAGGGGGCCTTTTTTATCGATGATGCGGATGCAGGCCTCGTGGGTGCGGATGGTGATTTTGGCGATGTCGGCGTCGGTCTTGCCCAGGGCCTTGAGCCTGTCGTGGATCTGCATGGCGCACTCGACGGCGGTCTGCGAGTGGAACTCGGCCGGGAACGAGATCTTGAACAGCACGTTTTCCATCACGTAGCTGCCGTAGGGCCGCTGGAACTTGAAGGGCTGGCCCTTGAACAGCACGTCGTAGAAGCCCCAGGTCGGCGCCGTCAGCACCGAGGGGTAGCCCATCTCGCCGGTGCGCGCGATGAGCGCGAGGCGCACGGCGCGGCTGGTGGCGTCGCCCGCGGCCCAGGATTTGCGGCTGCCGGTGTTGGGGGCGTGGCGGTAGGTGCGCAGGCTCTGGCCGTCGACCCAGGCCAGGGACACCGCGTTGATGATCTCGTCGCGCGATAGGCCCAGCATCTGCGAGACCACGGCGGTCGAGGCGACCTTGACCAGCACGACGTGGTCCAGGCCGACCTTGTTGAAGGAGTTTTCCAGCGCGATGCAGCCCTGGATCTCGTGGGCCTTGATCATGCCCTCGAGCACGGCGCGCATGGTCAGGGGCGGCTTGCCCGCGGCCACGGCGTTGCGCGAGAGCCAGTCGGCCACCGCGAGGATTCCGCCCAGGTTGTCGGAGGGGTGGCCCCATTCCGCGGCGAGCCAGGTGTCGTTGAAATCCAGCCAGCGGATCATGCAGCCGATGTTGAAGGCGGCCTGCACCGGGTCGAGCTGGAATTGCGTGCCGGGGACCTTGGCGCCGTTGGGCACCACGGTGCCCTGGACGATGGGCCCGAGGAGCTTGCGGCAGGCGGGATATTCCAGCGCCTCGAGGCCGCAGCCCAGGGTGTCGATCAGGCAGTTGCGCGCGGTCTCGAGCGCGAGGGCGCTGTCGATCTCGTAGGCCAGCACGTAGTCGACGATGTCGACCAGGACCTGGTCGGGCTGGGGACGCACATTGGAAATAGTCGCAGACATGGTGTTTCCTGAAAAAAGTTGCGGCTCACTTGCGCTTTTCGATGGGGACGAACTTTTGGTCCTCGGGGCCGATGTAGTTGGCCGTCGGGCGGATGATCTTGTTGTCGACGCGCTGCTCGAGGACGTGCGCCGACCAGCCGGCCGTGCGCGCGATGACGAACAGCGGCGTGAACATGGCGGTGGGCACGCCCATCATGTGGTAGGACACGGCCGAGAACCAGTCCAGGTTCGGGAACATGCGCTTGACCTCCCACATCACGGATTCCAGCCGCGCGGCGATGTCGTACATCTTGGTCGAGCCGGCCTTCCGGGACAGCCGCTGCGCGACGGCCTTGATCACCTTGTTGCGCGGATCCGAGACGGTGTAGACCGGGTGCCCGAAGCCGATGATGACCTCCTTGGCCTCGACGCGGCGGCGGATGTCGGCCTCGGCCTCGTCGGGGCTGTCGTAGCGCTTCTGGATCTCGAAGGCGACCTCGTTGGCGCCGCCGTGCTTGGGGCCGCGCAGCGCGCCGATCGCGCCGGTGATGGCCGAGTACATGTCCGAGCCCGTGCCGGCGATCACGCGGCCGGTGAAGGTCGAGGCGTTGAATTCGTGCTCGGCGTACAGGATCAGCGAAGTGTGCATGGCGCGCACCCACTCGTCGCTGGGGGCCTCGCCGTGCAGCAGGTGCAGGAAATGGCCGCCGATGCTGTCGTCGTCGGTCTGCACGTCGATGATGCGGCCGTTGTGGCTGTAGTGGTACCAGTACAGCAGGGCCGAGCCCAGGCTGGCCATCAGGCGGTCGGCGATGTCGCGCGCGTCGGCGAGATTGTGGTCGTCTTTCTCGGGCAGCACGCAGCCCAGCGCCGAGGCGGCGGTGCGCATCACGTCCATCGGGTGGCTGGCGGCGGGCAGGGACTCGAGGACGGCCTGGACCTGGGCGGGCAGGCCGCGCAGGCGGCGCAGCTTTTCCTTGTAGGCCTTGAG
>JBIQHJ010000027.1:0-45123 GCA_044508625.1 Alcaligenaceae bacterium | reverse complement strand
TCGTACCCGGAGAGGTGGCAGAGTGGTCGAATGTACCTGACTCGAAATCAGGCGTGCGGTTTCCCCGCACCGTGGGTTCGAATCCCACCCTCTCCGCCACAATATCAATAGAATCAAGCTGATACGGCATCCAGGGCGCAATCCTGGTTGCCGTTTTCTTTTTCCGTTCCGGCCTCGCGTGCCCGGAACGTGGCGGGACGGGGCGTCCAGCCGGCGGTCAGGCGGCCCGCGTTACACTGGGGAGCAGATCTTTTCGGAATCTTCCACAAGGAGTTGTCCCATGCTCAAAGGCAAGAAAGCGATCGTGACCGGCTCGACCAGCGGCATCGGCCTGGCGATCGCGCAGGAACTGGCGCGCCAGGGCGCCGACCTCGTCATCAATGGCTTTGGCGATGCCGCCGCGATCGAGCGCGAGCGCGCCGGGCTGGAAAAGGACTTCGGCATCAAGGCCACCTACCTGAACGCCGACCTGATGGATGCGCAGGCCGCGCGGGATTTCATCGCGCAGTCGATCCAGGCGCTGGGCGGCATCGACATCCTGGTCAACAATGCCGGCATCCAGCACACGGACCTGATCGAGGATTTCCCGGTCGACAAGTGGAACGCCATCATCGCCCTGAACCTCTCGGCCGTGTTCCATTGCTCGGCGGCGGCGCTGCCCTCCATGAAGCGACAGAAATTCGGCCGCATCATCAACATCGCCTCGGCGCACGGCCTGGTGGCCTCGGCCAACAAATCGGCCTACGTCGCCGCCAAGCACGGCGTGGTGGGCCTGACCAAGGTCACCGCGCTCGAGAACGCGGGCACCGGCGTGACCTGCAATGCCATCTGCCCCGGCTGGGTGCGCACGCCCCTGGTGGAAAAGCAGATCCAGGCCCTGGCGCAGCAAAAAGGCGTGGGCGTCGAGGATGCCGCCCGCGAGCTGCTGGCCGAAAAGCAGCCGTCCCTCGAGTTCGTCACGCCGCAGCAGCTCGGCCAGGCGGCCGTGTTCATCGCCTCGGACGCGGCGGCGCAGATGACGGGGACCACGCTGTCGATCGACGGCGGCTGGACGGCGCGCTGAGGGAGGCCGTGCAATGCTGATGGTCCTGTCCCCGGCCAAGAAGCTGGACTACGACACGCCGGTGCGCACCACGCGCCGGTCGCTGCCGGTGTTCCCGGACGACACGCGCAAGCTCGCGAGGGTGCTGCGGCGGCTGTCCGCCGGCGACCTGGCCGAGCTCATGGGCCTGTCGGACGCCCTGGCGCGCCTGAATGCTGCGCGCTATGCCGACTGGGTGGACGAGCCGGACACCGCGCACGCCCGCCAGGCGGTCCTCGCCTTCAACGGCGACGTCTACGAGGGCCTGCGCGCGGCCGAGCTGTCGGATGCGCAGCTCGACTGGGCGCAGGATCGCCTCGCCATCCTCAGCGGGCTCTACGGGGTACTGCGGCCGCTGGACCTGGTCCAGCCACACCGCCTGGAAATGGGCACGCGGCTGCGGACGGCCCGGGGCGCCACCCTCTACGAATTCTGGGGCCAGCGGATCGCCCGGGAACTGAACCGGCGCCTGGACGCGCTGGCCGGCGAGCGCGTGCTGCTGAACCTCGCATCCGGCGAGTATTTCAAGTCGGTCGACCGCAAGGCGCTGCGCGCGCGCGTGGTGGAATGCGTGTTCCAGGACGAAAAGAACGGCGCCTGGAAAGTCATCAGCTTTCACGCCAAGCGGGCGCGCGGCCTCATGGCGCGCCACGTGATCGATCGGCGCATCGAGGCGCCCGGCGATCTGCGCGGCTTTGCCGCCGAGGGCTACGCCTACGCGCCCGAGGCCTCGTCGGACGATCGCCTGGTGTTCCGGCGCCCGGCCTGAGGCCGGGCCGCGATCAGTCCCGGGCTCGCCAGGCGACGACCTCCTGGCTTTGCTCGCCCAGCCCATCGATGCCCAGGCGCATCCGGTCGCCCGCCTTGAGGAACGTGGGCGGCCTTTGCCCCATTCCGACACCCTGCGGCGTGCCCGTGGCGATCAGGTCGCCGGGCTCGAGCGTGGTGAACTGGCTGATGTAGTGGACCAGGTGGGCGACGCCGAAGATCATGTCGGACGTGCTGCTGTCCTGACAGCGGCGGCCGTTGACCTCCAGCCACATGCCCAGGTCCTGGGGATCGGCGATCTCGTCGGCCGTGACCAGCCACGGGCCGACGGGGCCGAAGGTGTCGCAGCCCTTGCCCTTGTCCCAGGTGCCGCCGCGTTCGAGCTGGTACTCGCGTTCCGAGACGTCGTTGACGATGCAGTAGCCGGCGACGTGGGCCAGGGCGTCCTCTTGCGAGACATAGCGCGCCCGGCTGCCGATGACGACGCCGAGTTCGACCTCCCAGTCGGTCTTGGCGGATCCCCGGGGCAGCATGACGGCGTCATTGGGCCCCGTGGGCTTGCACCATTTGTTGAACAGGATGGGCTCGGCCGGCGGGGCCGCGCCGGTCTCGGCTGCGTGCGCCTTGTAGTTGAGGCCCACCGCGATGAACTTGCCGGTGCCGGCGTAGGGGGTCCCCAGCCGTACCGGCTGGGAAACGGCGGGCAGGGTGTCCGGATCGAGCGCGCGCAGCGCGTCCAGGGCGCCCGGCGCCAGGGTTTCAGCGGTGATGTCGGCGATGACCGACGACAGGTCGCGCAGGACGCCCTTTGAATCGAGGCAGCCGGGGCGTTCCTGCCCAGGCGCCCCATAGCGCAGCAATTTCATGACACGTGACTCCAGAGGTTCAAGGGGTGGGTGAAGCAAGGCCATCCCCGTCGGGCGGGGGAAGGCCGGGCAGGGCATCGAGCTGCTCGAGCCGCAGCAGCTCATCATACAGACGTGCGGCGCCGCCGGCGAAGCCTCCGTGGGCCGCGCAATCCATGAATTTCTCGCGGATCTCGTCGGGCGAGAGCGGCGCCTGTGCGTTGCCCCTGGCATAACGGATGTCGCCCGTGTCCAGCGCCTGGCCGTCGGCCAGCCGAATGCGGACGCGATCATGCAGGGCGAAGACAGGCTCGATCGGGCACTGCGTGTGAACGATGTGGCGGCGCACGCGGCCCATGAGCGCCTGCACGTCGGCGCGTGCCACGAAGGCATCGTTCAGCTCGGCGAGCCCGACCTTGCGGACGATCAGAGCGCAGGCCAGCACGAACTCGAGGCTGAACTTGGCCTCCAGCCCCGTGCGGGCGCTGCGGTTGCGAAGCATGGCGTCTTGCGCCGGTCCGATCTGGACCTCGATGGATTCGATCCGCCCGGGCGTGGCCCCGCGGCTGCCGGCCAGGGACAGCGTGCCGTCGATGGCCCTGTGGGCGGCATAGCAGACCGGGTAGCGCTTGATCGACAGGCCCTGGGTCAGGATGCGCAAGCGCTGACCGAGCATGTCCGCCGGTGAGCGGCGGTCTGCGCGCCCGCCCGGCGAAAGGGCGGCCAGGTAGCCCCGGTCGTGCTCCAGGACGTCGCGGGCGGCGCTCATGCCCAGCAGAACCAGTTGTACCGCCTCGATGGCATTGGCTGCGGCCCGGCCAGCGTGCAGCGGCTTTGTCATGGTGCCGAAGTTGGCCACCAGCCCGCTCGCCATGCTGGCGGCCAGGCCGAGGGCCTCGGCGCATTGCGTGGCGGAAAGGCCGTTGAGGGAAGCGACCGCCGCCGTGGCGGCCATGGTGCCGAGGACCGCGGTGGGATGCCATCCCTTGGAATGATAGGGATCCGGTTCGCGGGCGACCAGTTCGGCCCAGGTTTCATAGCCGGCCAGGTAGGCTCGGATCGCCTGCGCGCCTGTGCTTTCGAGGCGCCGGCCCTCGGCCAGGATGGCGGGCACCAGCACCGTACTGGGATGGCCGCTGAGCGCGACGTCGTCGAAATCGAGCGCATGCGCCGCGGTGCCATCGATCAGTGCCGCTGCCGCGCTGTCCAGCCCCTCATCGGCGCCGCTGGCCTGGCCTGGCCTCGTTCCGAGGGATTTCGCCCGAGCATGGCGGCGGACGACGTGGACCGCCGGGTCGTTCCGGCCCGCCATCATGGTGGCGAAGGTGTCGATGAAGCCGTTGCGGATGGTGTCCAGCGCTTTTGGCGGGACCGTCAGGCCCTGGGCGTGCGCCACGAAGCCGGCGATGTCTTGGGTCAGTGTCGTCATAGTCTCTACGCTTGGGGGCTGGTGGCCTGTGGCCGGTCAATACGAGCGCGGCATTCCCAGGATATGCTCGCTGATGTAGGCGAGGATCAGGTTGGTGGAGACCGGCGCGATCTGCAGCAGCCGGGTTTCCCGCCACTTGCGTTCCACGTCATACTCCCGCGCGTAGCCGAAGCCGCCGTGGGTTTGCATGCAGGCCTCGGCTGCGTGCCAGGCGGCCTCGGAGGCCAGAAGCTTGGCCATGTTGGTCTCATGGCCGCAGGGCAGGCCCGCGGCAAAGAGCGTGGACGCCTTGCGCAGGAGCAGCGCGGCCGCCTCGGTCTCGGCGTACGCCCGGGCGATGGGAAACTGGATGCCTTGATTCCGCCCGATCGGGGCGCCGAAGACGACACGCTCGGTCGCATAGGCCGAGGCCTTGCGGATGAACCAGCGCGCGTCGCCGATGGCTTCGGACGAAACCAGGATGCGTTCGGCGTTCAGGCCGTCGAGGATGTGGCGGAAGCCCCGGCCTTCCTCGCCGATGAGCTGATCGGCGGGAACCTCCACGCCGTCGAAATAGACCTCGGTGGCATGGTGGTTGATCATCGCGTCGATGGGGCGGATCTCGAGCCCCTTGCCCAGGGTCTCGCGGATGTCGAGCAGGAAGACGGACAGGCCTTCGGTCTTCTTGCGCACCTGCTCCAAGGGAGTCGTGCGCGCCAGCACCAGCATGAGGTCGGAATGCAGGGCGCGCGAGGTCCAGACCTTCTGCCCGTACAGGCGGTAGCGGTCGCCATCCCGCAGCGCGCGGGTCTTGAGCGAGGTGGTATCGGTGCCGGTGGTCGGCTCGGTGATGCCGAAGGCCTGCAGTCGCAGGCGCCCCGCCGCGATCTCGGGGAGGTAGCGCGCCTTCTGGGCTTCCGAGCCGTGGCGCAGCAAGGTGCCCATGATGTACATCTGGGCATGGCAGGCACCGGCGTTGCAGCCTGAGGCATGGATCTCCTCCAGGATGGCGGCCGCCGCCTGGAGCGGGAGCCCGGCGCCGCCGTAGGCCTCGGGGATCAGCGCGGCCAGGTAGCCGGCCTCGGTGAGCGCCTGCACGAATGCCTGGGGATAGGCCTTTTCGTTTTCCAGCGTCCGCCAGTAATCGCCGGGGAAACCGGCGCAGATGCGCCGGACGCCCTCGCGGATTTCCGGGAAATCCTCGCCGAGGCTCATGGTGACGTGGGCGGTGCTCATCGGGCTGGCTCCTGCGGCGCAGCGCTGGCGGGCCGGTAGCCGCGCGGCAGGCCGGCGCGCGCCAGGGCGCCGTGCATCTGGATGTCGGGCATGGCATCTTGCACCTGCGCGCGGACTGCGATCAGCGCCTCGATGTCCACGCCTGTGTCCAGGCCCATCGATTCGAGCAGGAAACACAGGTCTTCCATGACGATGTTGCCGGAGGCGCCCGGCGCGAAGGGGCAGCCTCCGATGCCCGCCAGCGAGGCATCGAAGCGGCGGATGCCGCAGTCGAGCGCTGCCGCCACGTTGGCCAGGCCGAGACCGCGCGTGTCGTGGAAGTGTGCCGCCACCGGCATGGCATCGCCCACGGCGGCCCGCACGGCCTTGAACACGCGCCGGACCTGCGCCGGATCGCCATAGCCCACGGTATCGGCGATGGTCAGTTCGTCGGCGCCCGCCTCGGCCAGCAGCGTGGCGTACCGGGCGACGTCGTCCACCGGGATGGGGCCCTCGTACGAGCATCCCAGCGAGGTGGCCAGGCCGCCGACCAGGCGCGGGCGTGCGCCGGCGGGCAGGGCCTGGATCATGGCGGCTATTTGGCGGAAATCGGCGACGGACTCGTCCCGCTCGCGACGCACGTTCTTCTGGTTGTGCGTGCGGCTGACCGACATCACGAAATTGAGCTTGTGCACGCCCAGGTCCACGCCGCGCCGGGCGCCGCGGCCGTTTGGAATCAGGGCGGCGACCGTCAGGCCTCGCATGTCCAGGGCCCCGCGGGTCACGTCCTCGGCATCGGCGAACTGGGGGATGAGCCTGGGCGGAACGTAGGAGGTGACCTCGATCTCGCGCACGCCGGCCTGGGCCTCGGCCCGTATCCAGGCGAGCTTGCATTCCGTGGACATGAACGTCGGGTGGATCTGCAGGCCGTCGCGCAAGCCGACCTCGCGCACGATCACATCGGTTTCTCTTTGCATGGCATTTCCTTTGGGCGTTTCAGCGGCCCGTGAAGGCCGGTGCGCGTTTTTCGTTGAATGCCCGTACGCCCTCGCGCCGGTCTTCGGTATCGACCAGGCGGTTGTAGGCCTCGACCTCGAAGCGGAAGGCGGTGCGCAGTTCCATCTGCGTGCCGTAGCGGACGGACTTCTTGATCTGGCGCACCGACAGCGGGGCGTTGCTCGCAATGGCCGCGGCGGTCTCGAGTGCGCGCGGCAGGAGCTGGGGTCCGGGATGGACGGCGTTGACGATGCCCCAGCGCAGCGCGTCCTGGGCCGAAATCGGACGGCCGGTGAGGAGAATCTCTTTGGCGCGGCGCTCCCCCGCCGCACGCGGCAAATTCTGGGTGCCGCCGGCACCGGGCATGATGCCCAGCGTCACCTCCGTCAGGGCGAGCCGCGCGTGCTCGGCCGCGTAAGCGAAATCGCACGACAGCAGCGTTTCGAAGCCGCCGCCGTAGGCATGCCCGTTGATCGCGGCGATCACCGGCAGGGGCAGGTCGGTGAGCAGCCAGTACATGCGTTCGAAGATCTCGTGCTGGCGTTGCCACTGCGCGGGGCTCATCCCGTCGCGCTCTTTGAGGTCGCCGCCCGCACAGAAAACCCGATCGCCCGCACCCGTCAGGACGATGCAGCGGACTTCACCGGGGTCCTCGGTGAGCGCCGCCCAGAGCGATTCGAGCTCGCGGCCCATCTGGGTGTTGATGGTATTGGCCGATTCGGGCCGGTTGAGGGTGACCTGCAGCACGTGCGGCCCGTGCCGCTGCAGGGCCAGGGTATCGAAATCCATCCGCATGGTTCAAGCCTCCTTGAAGATTGCGTCGTTGTGTTCGCCGAGCCGGGGCGGAGCGGCCATGGGCGCCGGGCGCCGTCCGTCGAAACTGAGCGGCAGGCCGAGGAAGCGCATGCCGGTGCCGGGAACCGGCTGCACCAGCCCCAGCGCCTCGGTCTGCGGGTGGGCCAGCATCTGGCCGAGATCCTGGATCGGGGAGCAGGGGATGCCGGCGGCCTCGAGCAGCGCCAGCCATTCGGCGTTGCCGCGTGCCAGGAAGATGTCGTCGAGCAGGGCGTACAGGGTCGCCTGGTGCGTCACGCGCGCGGGGTTGTCGACAAAGCGCGGATCCTCGCGCCATTCGGGATGGCCGACGGCGAGGGCGAGCCGGCGGAACAGCTCGTCGCTGCCGGCGGCGACGATGATTTCGCCATCGCGGGTCTGATAGGCCTTGTATGGCACGATGCTGGGAGCGCCCGAGCCCTGCTTGCCCGCCAGTTGGCCGGAGGCCAGGTACTGCGAGGCCAGCAGCGACACCCAGCAGGTCGCGGTCTCGAACAGCGAGACGTCGATGGTCTTGCCGCGGCCGGTGGCGCGACGCTCGTAGAGCGCGGCCAGTATGCCGATGAGCCCCCACATGCCCGTCCCCATGTCCACGATCGAGGCGCCGACCCGCACCGCCGGGCGGCCGGGTTCGCCCGTGGTGCTCATGATGCCGCCGAAGGCCTGCATCAGCGGATCGTATCCGGGCTTTTCCCGCATCGGGCCCTTGTGGCCGAAGGCGCCGAAGTTGCAGTAGATGAGGGCGTCGTTGTCGCGGCGCAGGCTGTTGGCGTCCAGGCCCAGGCTTTCGACCTTGCCCGGACGCATGTTCTGTATCACGACGTCGGCGTGGGCACGGATGAATTCGGCGATGCGCTCGGCGTCCCGCGGCGAGCGCAGGTCGCAGACCACGGATTCCTTGTTCCGGTTCATCGCCTGGAAGAAGGACGAGGCGCCTTCCCAGAATGGCGGCCCCCAGCGGCGCGCGTCGTCGCCTTCGGGCCTTTCGACCTTGATGACCCGGGCACCCAGCTCGCTCAGGATCTGGCCGCAGAAGGGCGCGGCCACGCTGTTGCCGAGCTCGACGACGGTAATCCCTTGCAAGGGCCGTTCAACCGGTGGATGTATCGCCATGTCGCCCTCCAGATCCTGCCCCCTGTGCCGAGGATTCAGCGGACCATTCTTATTCAAATGTTCGTACATTATATTTTGTATACTATCGATGGTCAAATATCATAATAAATCTATTTATAATCAATGAATTGCAGATGCCTTCATGAAATATGCCATTGATCATATGTTCGTACATTGATATGTATGGACCTATGGATCGGGGGATCTCTTTGCCAGTCCCGCCCAAACGTGACACAATTTCGGCTGGACGGGGCGACCCGGTTTCCACGCTCATGGCGGCCCATCGGGGCGTGGCGGAATGGGAGGAATGGGGCATGACGACGGAAAAGAACGGCCCGGGGCGGCGTGTATCGCGGGTTCCCCCGCGCTATCTCTGGTTGCGCGAATGCCTGGTCAACGACATCAAGTCTGGCCGCTATCCTGTGGGCAGCCTGCTGCCTCCGGAAAGCGAACTGGTGCGCACCTACGGTGTCAGCCGCCATACCGTGCGCGAGGCCACCCGTAAATTGGCTGAGACCGGCTTGATTTCCCGCCATCCGGGCATCGGCACGATCGTCCGCAGCCAAGAGTCGGCCCAGCCGTATGTGTCGCCGCTGGGGGCCTTGCGCGAGCTCTATCAGTACACGAGCACGACCTGGCTGGAACTGCTCGACGTCGCCGCCTTGGTGATGGACGAGAAGCAAGCCCACGAGCTCGGGTGCGAGCCCGGGTCCGACTGGATAGAGTTGCGCGCGCGCCGCCATGCCGAGGGTGCGGTCGATCCCATCGCCTATGCGCGGATCTACCTGCGCCCGGAATTCGCGGGCCTGGAAAAGCGGCTGCGGGGGCGGCACATGAGCATCTATTCCATGCTCGAGCGCTTCTACGGACAGGACATCGCCGAGGTGCGGCAGACCATCCAGGCGGCGCTGATGCCCAGCGACGCCGCCCGCCTGCTGGGGGTCAAGCCGCGCAGCGCCGCATTGCTGGTGCGCCGCTCTTATTTCAACGACGAAGGGCGGCTGCTCACGATGTCCTCGAATCTCCACGCGGCCGATCGCTTTCATTTGCAACACTCCTGGAACAAGCGCCAGCCCGGCTAGGCCCGCGGGCCGGCGCCGGCTTCCTGCGCCGGTGGTTCTTTCCCCGCGCGGGGCTCCAGCCGCGGGTAGGGGCCGTCCACCAGGCGAAAGCCGTCCAATACCAGCCGGCTTGCGGCCCGCCGCAGCACCTTGCCCTGCGCATTGCGCGGCAGGCGCTCCACGGGCAGGTAGGCGCGAGGCCGCTTGTGGCGTGATATCGCCGACAGGCGCGCGGCGGCGGCGCCTTCCCAGCCCTCGGGCGGGTCTTCCGCGACGGCGACGATGATTTCGCCCCAGTATTCCGAGGGGATGGAGGTGATGCAGAGCCGGTCTTCGGCCATGACGCCCGACAGGGCCGCCTCGATCTCCTGCGGATTGACGCGGTAGCCGCCGGTCTTGATCACGTCGGCGACGCGCCCGGTGAGGACCAGGCGCCCCTGGGCATCGATGTGGCCCAGATCGCCGCTGCGGTGCCAGCCATCAGGGTGAGGCGTGTAGCCTTCCGGGCCGAGCATGCCGTTGGACATGTGCGCGGCGCGTATCCAGATTTCGCCGCCTCGTCCGTCGGCCGCCGCCGCCTCGGCGGGCCGGACGTCGAGCTCGACCCCCGGGGCGGGCCAGCCGACGCACACCCCCCCATCGAGGCCCGAGGCCGGGGCGTCCTCGCCGCCCAGCAGGGCCTCGGTGGCATCGGGCGGCAGGACGGTGATGGGGTTGAAGCA
This sequence comes from Alcaligenaceae bacterium, assembly GCA_044508625.1. Classification (GTDB taxonomy): domain Bacteria; phylum Pseudomonadota; class Gammaproteobacteria; order Burkholderiales; family Burkholderiaceae_B; genus Castellaniella. The sequence goes on along the minus strand of JBIQHJ010000027.1, from coordinate 35,080 downwards.
CTCGGCCTTGCCATAGGTGACGCGCACCACGGGGCCGAAACGCTCGCGCACCTTGCGATACAGCGTCGCGGGCAAGGGCTGCGTGCCGGTGAGGATGCAGCGAAGCCACGGCGCCGCCGGGCCGGAGCCCTCGTCGGGCGCCGCCAGCATCTTGGCCAGGACGGTGGGCGGGGCGAACATGGCGGTGATCGGCTCGTGTCGCAGCCGGGCCAATACCTGGCGGGCATCGACGCCGTCCAGCAGCACGATGTCGCCTCCGTCGTCGCACCATGCGAAGGTCAGCAGCGATGCCCCGTGGGAAAACGGCGTCATCAGCAAGAGGCGCTCGCCGGGCATCGGGCGGAACGGCAGCGTCGCCTTGAGCAACTGCTCCGCCACCCAGCGCCGGGCATGGGTATAGACCGCGGCGCGAGGCCGGCCGGTGGTGCCGGATGTGAACATCAGCCGGCCGGGAGCATCGCCCGGCACGGCCGGCAGGGTGGGGGCATCCGGCCAGGCCTCGATGGCTTCGATGGCCAGGGGCTTCAGGCCGGCGCGCGTCATGGCCGCATGCCGGTCCTGCGTGGTCAGGACGTATTCGAAGCCGGCCACCTGCGCGCACCAGGCCGTTTCCTCGATGGTCTGCCCCCAGTTCAGTGGGACCTCGGCGGCGCCGCTCAGGCGGACGCCATAGGCCGCGCGCACGGCCTCCAATCCATTGGGCAGGCAGGTGGCCACGCGCACCCCCGCACCGGCCTCGCGTTCGAGCAGCGCCCTGGCGACACCATGGGCGAGGACGCACAGCGACCGGTAGGACATCGGGCCCTCGGCCGCCTGGACGGCGACGCGGCCCTCGTGTTGCCGGGCCAGGGTATGAAGGGCGGCGGACCAGGCGATGGGCGGGTTGCTGATCTGTGTGCTGAGCGTCATGGCATGTCGTCGTATGGGCGGCGCGGGCAAAGCGCGCTTCGCCCCTGAAAGGGTGCTTTATATGACAATGTACTTACATTAACTTCGGAGAAAAATCCGATTGAATCTTCAGTGCCAAGGATTCTTGACAAGCTAGTGTACGTACATTTAATATAAGTGTACGTACATTAAGCCGGCGATGCAATAAGAGGCCCTAGACCATGGAATCGCCAGGCGCTTGAATAACGTACGAACACACAGGAGGAAGACAACGATGGACACGAATTCCGGGAAACACCTTGGACGCCGCGCCGGGGCCGCCATGGCCGCGGCCGTGATGGCGGGCCCGCTGCTGGTGGCGTCCGCGCCCGCATCTGCGCAGCAGGCTACACAATGGACATACGCCAGCGGTTGGCCCAAAGAGCACGTGCAGGTCGGCGTCGTCGCCGATGAATGGATTCGGCGCATCGAGGAAGCCACCGAGGGTCGGCTCAAGATCCGCCACGTGCCGGGCGGCGCGCTGCTGAAATCCGAGGCCACGCTCGATGGCGTACGCAAGGGGGTGGCCACCTGCGGTCCCTGGGTCACGAGCTACAAACCGGGGGCCCTGCCGATCACCACGACCCTGATGGGTTCCATGGACCTGGACCTGGGCAACCGCCTCGATCTCAAGGGCATCATGGCCATCAACAATCGGCTGTTCAACGAGTTCCCCGAGTTCCGCCAGGAATTCGAGAAGCTCGGCCTGCGGGCGATGGTCTGGGTGCCGACCGCGCCCTACATCATCATCAGCCGCAAGGAAACGCGCAATCTCGACGACCTCAAAGGCCAGAAGCTGCGGGCGTTTGGCTCGGTGCTGCCCAAGTTCCAGCAAGCCATGGGCGCCGTGCCGGTCTCCGTGGCCAATGCCGAGATGTACACCAGCATCCAGACGGGTGTGATCGATGGGGCCATGACCGATGCCGCGCAGATGGTGACCGCTCGCCTGCAAGAGATCGCCAAGCATCTGCTGGTGACCGGTCCCACCGACGGGACTTACCTGGCGGGCGCCTCCGTGGTGTATCTCTGCAATGCCGATGCCGTGGCCGCGCTGCCCGAGGCCGATCAGCGCAAGATCGAGGAAGTCACGGTGGGGATGTTCGACTACATCGACAAGGCCATGTCCGACACCTCGAAACAAGGCCTCGAACGCCTGAAGGCCGATGGGGTGACGGTTTCGCATCTGTCCAAGGCCGACCTCGAGACGCTGCATGCCAAGGCGCCGCTCTTTGATGAATCGGCCAAGCTCCTGGATGAGCGGGGCTTGCCGGGCACGCGGATGGCGCAGCGCTACCGCGAGCTGGCCGAGGAGTACCTGTCCGGCCGGTGGAAGCCGTAAGCGGCGCAGGCCGGTCGACACCCGGTGCCCGCGCCCCGCGTCTGCGCGGGCGCCGGCCCCGGCCGCCGGGCGATGACAACCTCTTGCTGGAGACCCGCCGATCATGGACACACACACCCATTCCGACCCGGCCGGATGCGCCGCCCGAGCCTCGGGCTGGTCGCGCCTGTTGCGCGGGGCCTTGCTGCTGTGCGCGGCCTTGCTGTTTGCCCTGGCGTTCAGCATCAGCGTCGACGTGGCGTATCGCTGGTTCGCCGGGCGCTCGATCGTCGGCGTGTATGAATACTCGGAGGTTCTGCTGGTCGCCCTGTCGTTCCTGGCCTTCGCCGGCGTGCAGGGCAGTGGACGCCAGCTCAACGTCGACATCCTCACCTCCGTCGTGCGAGGACGGCGCAAACGAGGGGCGTTGTCGGCGCTCGATGCTTTGGCCGCCCTCGTGTTCTTTCTCGTGCTGGCCTGGACCGCAGGCCTCGATTTCGGGGAAGCCTACGAGCTGGGACTGATGGGCAACGGCATCGTGCAGATTCCCATGGTGCTCCCCCTGGGCCTGGTGGTGCTTGGCAGCCTCATGATGCTGATCACGCTGGCAGGCCAACTGCGCGGCGCGCTGGCGTGCCTGTTCGGCCGGGACGGCCGCGCGCCCGAGGCGCCGGCTCCGCGGATGGATGACGGGGCCGGATCATGATGCAGGCGCTGCCTTCGCTGCTGGTCGCCAGCCTCGTCCTGTTTCCCCTGATGGCGGCCGGCGTCCAGGTGGGCGTCGTGCTCGCCCTGGCGGGCATGGCCGGCTCGGCCTACCTCGTGGGCGGATGGCAGGGCGCCGTCGCGCTGCCGCTCATCCAGAGCCTGGACGTGACGGGGTCGTACACGCTCATGGTGATCCCGCTGTTCATCGCCATGGGCTCCATCGCCGAACGCTCCGGCATCACGACCGACCTCTTTCTCGCCTTCTATCGCTGGTTCGGCCATATCCGCGGCGGTATCGGCGTGGCCACCATCATGACCTGCGCCGGAATGTCCTCGATTACCGGCTCGAGCCTGGCGGTGTCGGCTTCCATGTCCAAGATCGCGCTGCCCGAGCTGCGCCGCTACCGGTACGACGATCGCCTGTCCCTTGGGTCCATCGCCGTGGGTGGCACGCTCGCCATCATGATTCCTCCCAGCATCACGCTGGTCCTGTATGCGATTTTCGCATCGCAGTCCGTGGGCCAGATGCTGATTGCCGGCATCCTGCCGGGCGTCCTGCTGACGGCCCTGTACCTGCTGAAGATCGTCGTCCGATGCCACCTGACGCCGCGGCTGGGCCCGGGCGGGCCACGCCATTCCCTGGCGGAGCGCATGGAGTCGCTATGGAAGGTCGTGCCTTTCTTCAGCATTGTCACGGTCATCATCCTGGGCATGCTCCTGGGTGTCTGGACGCCCACCGAGGCGGCCGCCACGGGCCTGGTGCTGGTGATGCTGCTGGGCCTGATGCGCAGGAAGCTCACCCTGCGGCTCGCCCTGGATGCCGCCCTGGAGGCGGTGATCGTGTCCGCCTCCATCATGCTGGTGGTGATCGGCTCGCTCATTTTCAGCAACTTCGTGGCCATGACCGGTGTCAGCACGAAACTGGCCGACTTCATCATCAGCCTGCAGCTCTCGCCTTTCTCCCTGTTCAGCCTGTTCGTGCTGGTGTATCTGGTGCTGGGCATGTTCCTCGAGGCCACGAGCATCCTGGCGCTCACCGTGCCGCTGGCGTTGCCGATCGCGGTCGCCACCGGCTGGGATCCCGTCTGGTTCGGTGTCATCCTGGTCTGCCTGATGGAGGTGGCCGCCATCACGCCGCCCGTGGGCCTGAATCTCTTTGTCATGAAGGCCTCCATCCCGGGGGTGACCCTGCATTCCATCTACATGGGCGCGATGCCATTTTGCGTCGTGAACGTCATCGTCGTATTCATTCTGTACGTCTTTCCCGACATCGCCTTGCTTTTGCCCACGATGATGTCGAGATAGGACGCTTTATGGGCCGCGTGGCGCCTCCGGGGCCGGCGGCTGGAAACCAAGGTCTAGAGGTGTGGAAAAATGGCTTATCGAGTTGGGATCGACGTCGGCGGCACGTTCACCGATCTGGCGTTGTACGACGAACAGGGCGTCCGCCTGCGCCTGGGCAAGACGCCGACGACGCCGGAGGATCCATCCAAGGCGGTGCTGAGCGGCCTGGATGATCTGCTGGCCCGCGAAGGCATCGCGGCATCCGATCTCACGGAGGTCGGCCACGCGACGACGATCGCCACCAATGCGGTGATCCAGCGCAACGGGCCGCGTACCGCGCTGATCGTCACCGAGGGCTTTCGCGACGTCCTGACCATCGGCCGGCAGAAACGCTGGGAACTGTACGACAACGCGATCGATCAGCCCAAGCCCATCATTCCCCGGCGCCATATCTGGGAAATCCGCGAGCGCATGCGCTATGACGGCACGGTGATCACCCCCTTGGACGAGGCGCAGTTGCATCGCATCGCCGGCGAGATCCAGGCGGCCGGCATGAGCGCCGTCGCGATCAGCCTGATCAACGGCTACGCCAATGGCGCGCACGAACGGCGCTGCGCCGAGGTCATCCGTTCCGTGGCTCCCGGCCTGCTGATCACCTGCTCCAGCGAGGTCTCGCCCAGCTACCGCGAGTACGAGCGGACCAACACCACGGCGATCAATGCCTATGTCATGCCGCCGCTGGTCGCCTACATCGGCCGCATCGAGCAGGGGCTGCGCGAGCGCGGCTATGCCGGCACCCTGCAAATCATGCAGTCCAACGGTGGACTGGCCTCGCTGGACGTCGCCCGCCGGTTTCCGGTGCGCCTGCTCGAGTCGGGCCCCGCGGCCGGCGTGCTGGCGGCCGCACGCTACGGGGCCTGGGCCGGGCTGGGCGACCTGCTGTCCTTCGACATGGGGGGCACCACCGCCAAAGTGTGCCTGATCGAGAATGGCCAGCCCGTGATCGCCGGCCAGTTCGAGATCGATACGATCAATCTGAAGAAAAACAGCGGCATGCCGGTCACCATCGCCGCTTTCGACCTGATGGAGATCGGTTCGGGCGGGGGCAGCATCGCACGCGTCGAGATGGGCGCGATCGCGGTCGGGCCGGAGAGCGCCAGTTCAGTCCCCGGGCCGATCTGCTATGGGCGTGGGGGTACCCGCCCGGCGGTCACCGACGCCAATCTGGTATTGGGTTACATGGATCCCGACTCCTTCCTGGGGGGAGAGATGCCGCTGGACCTGGCGGCGGCCCGCGCGGGCATCGAGGAAGCCATCGCCCGGCCCCTGGGCCTGAGCATCGAGGATGCCGCCTGGGGTGTCTACGAAGTCGTTACGGCGCAGATGGCGCAGGCGGCGCGCGTGGTGTCGGTGGGAAAGGGCAAGGATCCCCGCGATTTCGTCCTGATCCCGTTCGGCGGCGCGGGGCCCGTGCATGCGGCGCGACTCGCCGCCATGCTGGGTTCGCGCCAGATCCTGTTCCCGGTGGGCGCCGGCGTCGCCTCGGCCATCGGCCTGCTGATGGCCGAGCCGGCATTCGACCTGGCGCGTACCAGCGTCATTCGAGTCGACGAGGATGGCCTGGAGGCGATCAATGAGATCTTCGAAGACCTCGAGGCGCAGGCGCATCGCATGCTCGATGCGAGCGAGATCCGGGGCCGCTTCGAGATGCGCCGTTCCTGCGACATCCGTTTCGTCGGCCAGGGCTACGAGATCAATGTGGCCCTGCCGGGTGGCCGCTATGGGCGGGCGGATCTCGAGACCCTGCGCTCCGCGTTTTTCGATGGCTATTCCAAGGCCTATGGCGACCGCTCGTTCGAGCGCACTGCAGCCATCGCTGGAGTGCACTGGCGCCTGCACGCGGTGATCGAGCGGGCGCCATTCCGGATGCCTCCGCTCGAGCATCGCACGCGCGACGCCCGCAAGGGAGAGCGGCCGATCTACTTCCCCGAGACCGGCGGTTTCGTGCCGTGCCCGGTCTACGATCGCTATGCCCTGGCGCCCGACGCCGTGGTGGACGGCCCGGCGGTCGTCGAAGAACGAGAGTCCACCATTGTCCTGATTCCCGGCAGCCAGGCGCGCGTCGATGCCCTGGGCAATCTGCTGGTCACGCTGACGCCCGAGGGAGCGCACTCATGAAACGACAGCAACTCGATCCGATCGCTTTTTCCGTCATCTGGGGCGGCCTGGTGGCCGCCGGCGTCGAGATGGGCGTCGCTCTCAGCCGCACGGCTTATTCCATGGCCGTGCGCGAGGGCTCGGACTTCTCCACGGGCGTTTTCAACGCCGATGGCCACATGGTGGCCCAGGGGGACTACAGCCCCGGCCATCTCGGTTCCATGGCCTTCGCGGTGAACGAGATGCTGGCCGGCTTTCCGCGCGAGCAACTGCGCCCCGGCGACGCGATCATGTGCAACGACCCGGGCATGGGCTCCGGCCATCTTCCGGACGTCTACCTGATCTCGCCGGTATTCCACGAGGGCGCGCTGCTGGGCTTTTCCGTCTGCATCGCCCACCAGATCGACGTCGGCGGGGCGGGCGTGGGCTCGACCGTCATCCAGGGGGTGCTGGACAATTATCAAGAGGGCTTGCGTATCCCGCCCACGCTGTGCTTTCGGGACGGCAAGCCCATCCCCGAGATCTTTCGCATCATCGAAGCCAACGTCCGATCGTCGGACGTCCTGGGCGATCTGCGGGCGCAATACAACGCCAACGCGGTCGGCGCGGCGGGCATGATCCGGCTGGCCCGCCGCTACGGGGTGCCGGTGCTCAAGCAGGCCATGCAGGAAATCATCGCTCGCACCGAGCAGCAGATGCGCGACGTGATCCGCGCGATGCCGCAGGGCACGTTCACTTTCGAGGACCGGCTGGACGACCATGGCCCGGACACCGATCCGATCCGGCTGCGCGTGGCGGTGACCATCGGCGACGGCGTGATCGAGCTGGACTGGGAGGGCTCCGACCCGCAGGTCGAGGCGGGCATGAACGCCTATCTGCACTACACCCTGTCGTACTCGATCGCCGCCGTCAAGAGCGTGACCCTGCCCCAGGCGCCGCAGAACGAAGGCGCGATCCGTTGCGTCAAGGTCAGGGCACCCAGCGGATCCTTCGTCAATGCCGCGCGTCCGGCGCCTTGCGGCGGCCGGGCCGTGGCGTCGCACCGGATCTACGAGACCGTGCTCGGTGCGCTGGCGCAGGCGGTGCCCGAACGGGTGATCGCCGCGGGCTCCCATTTCTTCAATCCCATGATCGGGGGCGTGGATCCGCGCACCGGCAAGCCGTTCATCCTGTGGGAAATCATCGTGGGAGGCATCGGCGCGCGCACCAACAAGGATGGCTTCGAGGCTACGGCATCGCCCTACAACACCACCAACGTGCCGGTGGAGCTCCAGGAAATCGCCACGCCGGTGCTCGTCGAGCGTGTGGAGCTGGTGCGGGATTCAGCCGGGCCGGGGCGCTATCGCGGAGGCACCGCCATCCGCAAGGACGTCCGGCTGCTGGCCGACGAGACCAACTTCTACAACGTCGGCGACCGGGCGCGCCATCCCGCATTCGGCCTGTTTGGCGGCCAGCCGGGGACGCTGGGGTGCACCCTCCTGAATCCGGATACGCCGCAGCAGCGGGAGCTGAGCTCCAAAGGCACGTATCGCTTGCGCCACGGGGACCTGATCCGCTGGCAGACTTGCGGCGCGGGTGGTTCGGGCGATCCTTTCGAGCGCGATCCCGATCTGGTGCTGCAGGATGTCCTGGACGGCTATGTCAGCGTGCAGGCCGCCGCCCGGCAGTATGGGGTGGCGCTGGATGCGGCCGGTACGGCCGTGGACGCCGACGCCACGCGGCGCTTGCGCTCCCGGCGGGGGTAAGGCCGCGCCACGCGGGGCGAGGCGCGCACGGGGTCGGCATCGGCGCCGCCCCGTGCGATACTGGCTTTTTTCAGAAAAAAAGCCATGCACAAGTTCCTGCCGATCGCCTTGCTGTTCATGTCCAATGTGTTCATGACCATCGCGTGGTACGGACACCTCAGATTTCCCAACAGCCCGCTGGCCAAGGTCGTGCTGATCAGTTGGTCGATCGCCCTGGTCGAATACTGCCTGGCGGTGCCCGCCAATCGCCTCGGCCACGCGGTCTATTCCGCGGCCGAGCTCAAGACCATCCAGGAGGTCATCACGCTGGTGGTCTTCGCGGGGTTCTCGGTCCTGTACCTCAAGGAGGCGCTGACCCTGAACCATGCGATCGGCTTCGCCCTGATCTGCGCGGGCGCGTATTTCGTGTTCAAGGGCCCGTTCTGAAGCCATGCGCGCGCCGGGCGGCCGCCGCGCGGCGGCCGGGGCCGGGCCGCGCGGGCCCGCTCAGGGCTCGAGCAGCGTCCAGGCCAGGCGCGCAGCGACCCGCGCGGTGTGCCCGTCGATGTCGTGGGCGGGGTTCATTTCCGCCAGGTCGGCCAGCCGCAGCTTGCCGGAGGCCTTGACGTGGCGGACCATGGCCTCGACCATCGCCAGCGGGATGCCGAAGGCGGCGGGGGCCGAGACCCCGGGGGCCACGGCGGCGGGCAGGCAGTCCAGGTCGATCGTGAGGTACACGTGGCCGGCCTGCGCCATCAGCCGGTCCAGGTCGGCCAGGCGGGCTTCGAGGTGGCGCTCTTGCATGTCGACGTCCTCGACGTGGAATACGCCGAGGTCCCGGGCATGCCGGAACAGCCCCGCCGTATTGCCCAGGCGCGAGATGCCGAATACCGCGTAGGCGACCGGCTGGCTCCGCTCGCGGCAATGCGCGAGGATCTGGTCGAACGGCGTGCCCGAGCTGGCGGGGCGGCTGGTCCTGAGGTCGAAGTGCGCATCGAGGTTGACGATGAGGATGGGGGCCGGCCGGCCCGCGCCCTCCCGCGCCGCCTGGCGCAGCAGATGGCCGTGCAGGCCCTGGAAGCTGCCCCAGGCGATCTCGTGGCCTCCGCCCAGCACGACCAGCCGGGCCCCGGTGTCCAGGATCCGGCCGACGCGCTCGGCGAGCGCCTCCTGCGCCTGTTCGAGCGCGTCCCCCTCGCACTGCACGTCGCCGGCGTCCCACAGGGCGCCGAGCGCGTGCACGGGCAGGCCGGCAAGCATGCGGCGGATGGCCTGCGGGCCCGAGCGCGCGCCCGGGCGCCCCTGGTTGCGCCGCACGCCCGCGTCGCTGGCGAATCCCAGCAAGGCGGCGTCCGCGGTGGGCCCGGGGGGCTCGCCCGTCCTGACGATCTGGAACAAGCGGCGGGTGTCGCCCTGTTCGCCGGAGTCGTCGCGGCCCCGCCAGGGGTTGGCGTCCTGATCCATGCCTGGGTCCTTCATCCTTCTTTCTTCAGTACGGCTTGCAGGAAGGAGCGGGTCCGTTCCTCTTTCGGGTTCTTGAAGATGACGTCCGGCACGTCGGCCTCGATGACGCGGCCGCCGTCCATCACCACCACGACGTCGGCCATTTCCCGCGCGAACCCCATTTCGTGGGTGACCACCATCATGGTCATGCCTTCCTTGGCGAGGAGCTTCATGACGTTGAGGACTTCGCCCACGAGCTCGGGATCCAGCGCGGAGGTGGGCTCGTCGAACAGCATGACCTGGGGTTCCATGGCGAGGGCGCGGGCGATGGCGACGCGCTGCTTCTGGCCCCCGGACAGGCTCGCCGGCATGGCGTCGGCCTTTTCCGCGAGGCCCACCTTGGCGAGGAGCTGGCGGGCGAGATCCTCGGCCTGCGCGGCGTGCATGCCCCGCAGGGTGCGCGGGCCGATGGTCACGTTCTCGAGGACGGTCAGGTGGGGGAACAGGTTGAACGACTGGAACACCATGCCGACCTGCGTGCGCAGCTTGTTGAGGTCCTTTTCGGCGAGCAGTCGGCCGTCGGACACGAGGCGCTGGCCGCAGATGTCGATGGTGCCCCGCTGGGCCACCTCGAGGCCGTTGCAGCAGCGCAGCAGGGTGCTCTTGCCCGAGCCGCTGGGGCCGATGACGACCACCACCTGGGACAGGTCCACCTCGAGGTCGACGCCCTTGAGGACGTCGTTGCTGCCGTACGACTTATGCAGCCGGCTGATCTTGATCATGGCGGGAGCCGTCATTGCACCATTCCTCCGGCTTTCATGCGCAGCTCGATGCGGCGCAGTATCAGGGTCGTCACGCTGGTCATGATCCAGTAGATCACCGCGATGACCAGGTAGATTTCGAGGGAGCGGTAGGACACGCTGATGATCTTCTGCCCCTCGTGCATCAGGTCGTGGATCGTCACCAGGGACACCAGCGCCGAGTTCTTGATCAGCGAGATGAACTCGTTGCCCAGCGGCGGGATCATGCGGATGAAGGCCTGGGGCAGGATGATCTTGAGCATGGCCTGCCGCGAGGACATCCCCAGCGAGCGCGCGGCCTCCATCTGGCCGCGGTCGATCGACTGGATGGCGCCGCGCACGATCTCGGAGACGTAGGACGCGGAATACATGCCCAGGCCCACGACGCCGCAGACGAAGGCGGGCAGCAATATGCCGAACCGCGGCAGGCCGAAGAACCAGATGAATAGCTGGACCAGCAGCGGGGTGCCGCGGAAGCACGACAGATAGACGCTGCACACCCCGTACGCGATCTTGCGGTCCGGATTCAGGCGCCCGATCCCGATCAGCAGCCCCAGCAGGCACGACAGCACCAGGGCGCTGACGGTGACCTCGATGGTGACGATCGCGCCGCTGAGCAGCGCGGTCCAGTCGGTCAGCGCCGGCGTGAAGTCGAAATTCATCGGGCGCCGCCTTCAAACCATTTGTCGACGATCTTTTGATAGGTGCCGTTCGCCTTGATGCGGTCGAGCGCCGCGTTCAGGGCCGCGAGCAGCTCGGGCTGGTTCTTGCTGACGGCGATGCCGTATTCCTCGGTGGTGATCTGCTCGTCCAGCACCGTCAGCTCGGGATGGGACTGCGCGTAGAGCTTGGCGGCGGGCTTGCCCGTCACCGCGGCATCCACGCGGCCGACGCCGACCAGGTTGAACATTTCCTCGTTCTTTTCGACCTCGACGCGCTGGACCTTGGGGAAGTGTTCCTGCAGGTACTTGACCGACTTGGTGCCGACCTGCACCGAGACCTTCTTGCCGTCCAGGTCCTTGAGGCTCTTGATGGGGCCGTCCTTTTTCGTCAGGACCACCAGGCCGCCGGCGTAGTACGGGTTCGAGAAATCCACGACCTGCTTGCGGGCGTCGGTGATGTAGATCGCCGAGACCGCGGCATCGGCGCGGTCGGACAGCACGGCCGGGATCAGGCCCTTGAAGTCGATGTCGGTCCACTGGATGGTCTTGCCGGCCTCCTTGGCGAGGGCCTCGGTGAGCTCGATGTCGAAGCCCGTGCGCACGCCGGACTGGGTGAATTCCATGGGCGGGAAGGTCGGGTCGGTGACGATGCGCAGGGTGTCGGAGGCGGCGACGCCGGCGGCCGCAAAGCCGCTCAGGGAGACTGCGAGCACGGCGGAGAGGAGTTTCTTGCTCAGTGTCATGATGGGTCCTTTGTTGCGGGTCAATGGCTTTGCAGCCGGGAAGATATGCGCGATGCCACGCGCATCGTCATATCGATGAGGGTCCCGGAGCGGTCGCCGATCCGGGTGCTGGGCGCCATGAGCGTCACGACGGCGATGGCGTGGCTGGATTGCTGGAAGACGGGCGCGCTGGCGCCCCAGACCCCGTCGTCCACCTCGCCCACCGAGCAGGCGTAGCCCTGCGCCTGGATGCGGGCCAGCTCGTCCTCGAGGGCGGCGCGGCCGCCGGCGTCGATCAGGCCGCGCTGCCGCAGGTCCTCGAACACGGAGAGCCGGCGGTCCTTGGCCATGAAGGCCAGCAGCGCCTTGGCCGAGGCGCCCTTGAGCAGGGGCAGGCTGCGACCCTTGACGAAGGAGCAGCGCAGGGGCTGGCGGCTTTCGATCATCTCGAGGCAGACCACCTGGTTGCTGACCGCCACCAGCAGGCCCGCGGACTCGTTGCTGGCCTGCGAGAGCTGCTCGAGCTCGGCGCGCGCCTCCAGCCGGAGGTAGGAGGACTGCTCGAAGCCCCAGGCGAGCGGGACGCACATGGGCCCCGGCAGGTATTCGTTGTTGCGGTCGATGATGAAGCCCCAGCGCTTGAGCAGCGCGAGCTGCCGGTACAGGGTGCTCTTGGCGAGGCCGGTCTCGGCCATCAGGTCGGCCATCGACACCGAGCGCTCGAGCCGGGCCAGCGTGGCCAGGACGAACAGCACGCGCTCAGCGCCGCCTTTGATGCCGTCTTCCATGTGCGAAACCTGTGGTTGGGATGGTGAGGCCCCGGATCCTCCGGATGCGGGGTCGACGTAGATTAGCGTTTATTCCCAAAAATTGCATACGTTAGTCCCATAAAATGGGAAATAAAGGGAAAGCCCTAAGAAAATTTTTGTGGGACGGGCGGACTCCTCGCGTTATCCCTAATACGGTTTCGTAGCCAAGATTGGATACGATATTGAATAACAAATAGCGGAAAATTCCCGCTGTCATCGAACCCTTACAGGCAGGAGGCGAGCGTGCCGATGGGCCCTTTCCAACCGACGGACATCGCCGTGATCGGCGCGGGCAGCGTGGGCATCGCAGTGGCGTACTACCTGGCGACAGAGCAGGGGTTTCGTGACCTCGTGCTGCTCGATCCGCTCGACCCGATGAGCCTCACCTCGGCGCAGTCCGGCGAAAACTATCGGAACTGGTGGCCGCATCCGATGATGACCGCCTTCACGGACCACTCCATTTCCCTGATGGAGGACATCGACAGGCGCAGCGGCGGCAGGCTGAACATGAGCCGGGGCGGGTACGCGCTGGCGACGCGCCGCCGGCAGCCCGAGGACCTCATCCAGGACCTGTATCGAGGCTATTCCGGTTCCGGCGATCGGATCCGGATCCGCGATCGCGCCGCCTCGGATTACCAGCCCCCGCTGCGCGCCCCTTGGGATCATGCGCCGGACGGGGTGGACGTGCTGATGGATCCCGCCCTGATCCGCGAGGTGTTTCCCTCCTATGCGTCCGACATCGCCACGGTGATCCACATCCGCCGGGCCGGATCGATCAGTGCGCAGCAGATGGGGCAGTTCATGCTCGAGCGGATCCGCGAGCTGGGCGGCCGGCTGGTCCGGGGCCGGGTCGTGGGCATCGCGCGGGGCGCGCGCTATCGGCTCGAGCTGGCTTGCGCGGACGGGACGCGCTCGATCGAGGCCGAGCGCATCGTCAATGCCGCGGGCCCTTATCTGAACGACATCGGCGCGATGCTGGGCCAGGACCTGCCGGTGCGGTCCGTGTACCAGCAAAAGATCGCATTCGAGGACAGGGCGGGGGCGATTCCGCGCGGCATGCCGTTCTCGATCGACCTGGATGGCCAGGTCCTGCATTGGGATGACGAGGATAGGGCCTTGCTGGCCCAAGACCCCGCGACGCGCCATCTGGTGGAACCCATGGCCGGCGGGATCCATTGCCGGCCCGATGGCGCGCCCGACGGCAAATGGATCAAGCTCGGCTGGGCCTACAACCAGGCGGCCTCCGATCCCCATGGCGAGGATCCGATCGATCCGCAGTTCCCGGACACCGTCCTGCGCGGCGCGAGCCGCCTCAACCCCGGGCTGGCCGCCTACATCGGCCGCTTGCCGCGCGGCGCGCGGCACTACGGCGGCTATTACACGATGACCGAGGAAAACTGGCCGTTGATCGGCCCGATGGGTCCCGAAGGCGCGTTCGTGGCGGGGGCCCTGTCGGGGTTCGGCTCGATGGGCGCCTGCGCGGCGGGCGCCCTGTGCGCGCAATGGATCGCGGGCCGCGATCTGCCGGATTTCGCCGTGCCGCTGAGCCTGGCCCGCCGCGAGGATGCGGCCCTGATGGCCGAATTGGCGCGGATGGGCAAGGGCAGCCTCTGAGGGGCGGAGGCATTCCGCCGCATGGATGTTTTTTCAATGAGGATTCGGGATCGACATGACGGATGCTGAACCGATATCGCTGCGGATCGTCCGGGCCCTGCGCCATGACATCCTCGATGGCGTGCTGCCGCCGGGATTGCAGATTCGCCAGGAGGCGCTGGCGGACCGGTACGGCGTCAGCCGGGTGCCCGTGCGCGAGGCGCTGCGCCAGCTCGAGGCCGAGGGGCTGGTGACCTCCGAGCTGCACCGCGGCGCGTTCGTCTCGTCGCTCAGCCTGGACGAGCTCGAGGAAATGCTCGATATCCGCATCGCCCTGGAATCGCGGGCCCTCAAGCTCGCCATCCCCAACATGACGCCCGAGGTCCTCGCGCGGGCGCGAGCGATCCTGGACGAGTATGACGGCAGCGAGAATCCCGAGGAATGGCGTGACCTGAACATGAGCTTCCACATGACCCTCTATGGCCCTTGCGGGCGTCCCCGCCTGCTCAAGATGATCGAGGACGCCGTGCTGGTGAACCATCGCTTCATCCGCACATACATCTCGGTGACGGTCGGGCGCTCGGGCCCGCAGGCCGATCATCACCGGATCCTGCAGGCCTGCGCGGGGGGGGATGCGCGCCGCGCCCTGCGCCTGCTCGAGGCCCACATCGAAAAGACCCGCAGCGTGCTGCGCCGCAAGCGGGCGGGGATTCATTCACTTCATTCCACCCAAGGAGACACCCCATGAGAAAACTATTCACCGCCGTCCTGGCGTCGGCCGTCGCGCTGGCCCTCGGCGCCGGTCCCGCCCTGGCCCAGACGCTCGACGGGACGCTGGCCAAGATCAAGGAGTCCGGCGAAATCCGCCTGGGCCACCGGGACGTGTCGGTCCCGTTTTCCTACCTGGACGACCGGCAGCAGCCCATCGGCTTCGCCATGGACCTCTGCCATCAGGTGGCCGATGCCGTCAAGGCCGAGCTCGCCTTGCCGGAGCTGCGCGTCAGCCTGCACCCCATCCAGCTCAGCAACCAGATCCCGCTGATCCAGAACGGCACCATCGACATGGTCTGCGGCCCGGCCACCAATACGCTCGAGCGGCAAAAGGTCGTGGCCTTCAGCGATACCATCTTCGTGTCCAGCATCCGCGCCGTGGTTCGCAAGGACAGCCCGATCCAGACCTTCAAGGACCTGGACGGCAAGGTCGTTTCCCTGACCGCGGCGTCGACGTCGATCGCGCTGCTGACCGCCCGCGAGCAAGAGCGCAATTTCCAGACCGTCAAGATCTTCAGTCCGGATCACGCCGCCTCCTTCCTCGCCCTGACCACGGGGCGCGCGCAGGCTTTCGTCATGGACGACATCCTGCTGGCGAGCATGGTGGCCAACAGCCCGGATCCCGGCCAATGGCGCATCCTGGACGACGCGCTGCGCGTCGAGCCCTACGGCCTGATCCTGCGCAAGGACGATCCGCAGTTCAAGGCCCTGGTGGACCGCACGCTCGTCGGGCTGATGCGCTCGGGCAAGTTCCAGGCGCTGTATGACAAGTGGTTCACCAGCCCCATCCCGCCCAAGGGCCTGAACCTGAACTTTCCCATGACGCAGCCCCTGAAGGACGCGGTGGCCGATCCCAACGATCGCGGAGTCTGATCGGGCCGTTTTCGACCCGGGCCTGGACGCGGGGTGCCAAGGATGAATTACGACTGGAACTGGTCGATTTTCCTGCAACTGTCTCCGGACGGCCGCGGGACCTATCTCCAGACCCTGATCGATGGCCTGGGATGGACGGTCGCGGTCTCGCTCACCGCGTGGCTGCTCGCGCTGGCGCTGGGCCTCGTGGTGGGCGCCCTGCGGACCCTGCCCAACCGCGCGGTGTCGATCTTTGCCGCGTTCTGGGTCGAGACCTTCCGCAGCATTCCGCTGCTGGTGCAGATCTTCCTGTGGTATTTCGTGGCGCCCGAACTCCTGCCCGCCTCGCTGGGCGACGCGATCAAGGCCATGCGCCCGCCCTGGGGCTCGTTCTGGCCGGCCGTGATCGGGCTCGCCCTGTTCACCTCCGCGCGGGTGGCCGAGCAGGTGCGCGCGGGCATCGAGTCGCAGTCGCGCGGCCAGCGGCATGCGGCGCTGGCCCTGGGCCTGACCGTGTTCCAGAGCTATCGCCACGTGCTGCTGCCGATGGCCCTGCGCATCGTCCTGCCGCCCCTGACCTCCGAGTTCATGAACACCATCAAGAACAGCTCGGTCGCGCTGACCGTCGGCCTGCTCGAGCTCACCGCGGCGGCGCGTTCCATGCAGGAGTTCAGCTTCCAGGTGTTCGAGGCCTTTGCCGCGGCCACCGTGATCTACCTGCTCGTCAACGCGATCGTGGTGCTGGCGATGCGATCCCTCGAGCGAAGGCTCGCCGTGCCCGGCCTCCATGGCCGGGCCGCCGGAGGCGCGCGGAAATGATCGCATCCTTCGATTTCGGCGTGATCATCCGTTCCGCGCCCTATCTGTTCGCCGAGGGCATGCGGTTCACCTTGACCTTGACGGTGCTGGCGGCGCTGGGCGGCGCGGTGCTGGGGACCCTGCTCGCCCTGATGCGGCTTTCGCCGATCAGGCTGCTGTCCTGGCCCGCCGCGCTCTATGTGAACATCATGCGTTCGATCCCGCTGCTGCTGGTGATCTTTTGGTTCTATTTCCTGGTGCCTTATTTCGGCGCCTGGCTGCTGGGCGAGGATCGCCCCGTCCAGGTGGGCGCCTTCTGGTCCAGCGTCGTGACCTTCACGCTCTTCGAGGCCGCCTATTTCGCGGAAATCGCCCGCGCGGGCATCCAGTCGGTGCCGAGAGGGCAGCTCGGCGCGGCGTACGCGATCGGCCTGACCCACGGACAGGCCATGCGCGAGGTCGTGCTGCCCCAGGCGTTCCGCAACATGCTGCCCGTGCTGCTGACCCAGACCATCGTGCTGTTCCAGGACACGTCCCTGGTCTACGTGCTGTCGATCACGGATTTCCTGGGGGCGGCGACCAAGGTGGGGCAGCGCGATGGCCGCCTGGTCGAAATGTACGTGTTCGCGGCCCTCGTCTATGCGGCGGTCTGCTACCTGCTGTCCCGCCTGGTGCGGCGGCTGGAGCGCCGCGTGGCGATCGTCCGCTGATGGGGGGAGGGACCGGGATGGCGATGATCTCGTTCAAGGATGTCAGCAAGTGGTACGGGGATTTCCAGGTCCTCGAGCAATGCACGACCTCGGTGCGCAAGGGCGAGGTCGTGGTGGTGTGCGGGCCCTCGGGCTCGGGCAAGTCGACGCTGATCAAATGCGCCAATGGGCTCGAGGCGTTCCAGGAAGGCGAGATCCTGTTCAATGGCGTCTCGGTCGGCGCCCGGGGCACGGACCTGCCAAGGCTGCGCGCGCAGATCGGCATGGTCTTCCAGCACTTCGAGCTGTTTCCGCACCTGGATGTCACCGAGAACCTGCTGCTGGGCCAGATGCGCGCCTTGCGGCGCGGCCGCGACGAGGCGACGGCCAAGGCCCTGGCCCTGCTCGAGCGCGTCGGCCTGAAGGACCATGCCCGCAAGTTTCCCGGCCAGTTGTCGGGCGGCCAGCAGCAGCGCGTCGCCATCGCCCGTGCGCTGGCGATGGACCCGCTCGCCATGCTGTTCGACGAGCCCACGTCGGCGCTGGACCCCGAGATGGTCAACGAGGTGCTGGACGTGATGGTCTCCCTCGCGCGCGAGGGGATGACGATGATGGTGGTCACGCACGAGATGGGGTTCGCCCGCAAGGTGTCCGATCGGGTGATCTTCATGGATCGCGGGCGCATCGTCGAGGACCGCGCGCGGGACGAATTCTTCGAGACGCCCCGGGGGCCGCGCGCGCGGGAGTTCCTGTCCAAGATCCTGCCGGGCTGAAGGCGTCCGCCTGCGGGCGCCCGGATCCAGCGGAAGGCGTGGAGGCGGAATCGGAATGCGCGGAGGCAGGGCATGAGCGCCCCGGCGGGGGCCTCAGGCTTTCGCGGTTTCCCCGGCTGCCTTCGCGGTGTTCCCGGAAGGGGCGCCGGGCAGCTCCAGGCCGCGCATCTCGTGGCGGACGAGGCCGGCGGCCTTGACCATCTGGCGCAGGGGGTAGGCGAGGGCGGCGAGCTCGCCCTCGGTCTCCAGCGAGGTGGGCGCGGCCATGTCGCGGTCCTCGAGGTAGGCCTGCGTCGCCTCCAGCGCCTGGCGGATGCCGTCGGGGACGTGGTCGAGCTGCGCCAGGATCGGGATGGCCGCCGAGATCTGCGAGGCGAGGGCGTGGTGCTGGAGCAGCAGGTTGTTGAGTTCCGGGACGTGGCGCTGGCGCCGCACCGGCTCGTCCATCATCCGGTAGAAGGCCGAGGCGAAATTTCCGAAGGCGATGTGCACGTTCTTGCGCGCCACGCGCCAGTTCGTGTCCGCCTCGCGCGCGCGGCCGTCCCCGTCGCCGTCGCCGCCGCCCGCGGCGCGCGCCGCGCGCGCGGCCCGCGCGTAGGCCAGGCCGGTGTCGAGGAAGTGCCGGTTGGCGTTGCGCAGGGCCACCGCCAGGGAGCCCATGACGTTGCGTTCCCATGAGGGCAGGATGTAGCTGCAGCTCAGGGCCAGGATCGAGCCGATCAGGGTGTCGAGCAGGCGCTCGCCCACGACGGCGTTCGAGCCGGGGACGAGGAAATGGAACACCAGCAGCACGAACATGGTGTTGAACACGGCCGAGAGCATGTAGTTCACCTGTACCAGGCTGTAGCCCAGGATGCTGCACGCCACCAGGATGGCCAGCAGCGTGGTGGTGCTGTGGGTCAGCGTGAACAGCGCCAGCGCCGCGGCGCAGCCGATCAGGGTGCCCGTCAGGCGCCAGCCGTTGCGCTGGCGGGTCAGCGCAAAGCCCGGCTTCATGATGATGATGACGGTGAGGATGATCCAGTAGCCGTGCGCC
This sequence comes from Alcaligenaceae bacterium, assembly GCA_044508625.1. Classification (GTDB taxonomy): domain Bacteria; phylum Pseudomonadota; class Gammaproteobacteria; order Burkholderiales; family Burkholderiaceae_B; genus Castellaniella. The sequence continues at coordinate 16,014 of JBIQHJ010000027.1, read as the reverse complement.
GCCATGCCCGGGGCCACGTCGCGCAGCAGCGGCAGCGTCCCCAGCACGGCCGCCAGCGTCATGGCGAGCAGGGCGGCGATGGCCACCCGCAGGGCATAGCGGAAATGCGGCGAATCGGCGCGCAGGTTGCTGGTGAGCATGCCCAGCCGCCACTTCTGGCGCGAGAGGAAGCGGTTCAGCGACTTGTCCAGGCGCAGGTCCGCGGGCGGCGCGTCCCGGTCCACCGTGTGCTCGGAATGGCCGGCCATGCGGTCCACCAGGCGCGTCATGTTGCGCAGGCGCCGCTGGATCTGGACCAGCAGGGCGTAGATTTCGGGCTGGGACGTCTCCAGGCCGCGGGCGCGCGCCATCTCCATTTCGTATTCCAGCGCGCGCAGCTCGGCCTTGACGCTGTTGCGCTCGCGCGTGTGGCGATTGCGCGCGACGTTCAGGGCGATCCTCGAGACGTTCTCGGACAGCTTGTTCAGCGCGTCGCGCACGAACAGCAGGATGTCGCTGTCGGGCAGCGTGCGCCGCAGCGTGGCGTAGTCGGTGTGCGTGGCCACCATGGTGTCGAGCAGCCCCACCATGTCGATGAAGATGTTCAGCGAGCTTTGCCGCAGCCGGTCGCCGCGCCCCGGCCTGCCGCGCGGCAGCTCGCGCAGGACCATGTCGCGGGCCGCCTGGTGGGCCTCGGTCATGAGGGCCTGGCTGCGGATCAGCTTGCGGTAGCTGTCCTCGAGATCGAGGCCGACGTCGTAGAAGCGGGCGCGCGCCGCCATGTAGTCGGCCGTCGCGAACAGCGCCACCGACAGCACCTGCTGCTCCTCGCGGTGCCACATCAGGCGGTGCACGATGGCGCTGTAGGCGAGGTAGAACACGCCCCCCAGGAAGGAATAGGCGGTGTGCTGCAGCACGTCCGCGGTCGACAGCGGCGTGCGCATGGTCAGCGTCATGATCAGCAGGCAGGCGAAGCCCAGCAGCCCGCCCTGCCGCCCGAACACCGTGAACATCGAGAACACGAAGCACAGCAGCGGCACCACCAGCCACACCATCACGGGATGGCCCGAGGCCAGGCCGCTCGCGGCCGCGGTCAGCGAGCCCAGCAGCAGCGCGGCCAGCATGCCGTTGATCCCGTAGCGGCGCGGCCCGCCCGGCTGGTCGAGCACGGCCACGCAGGCCGCGCCGATGGCCGCGATCATGCCGATCGCGTAGAGGTGGAACAGGCCGACGATGACCAGGGCCGGCAGCAGCACGCCCACCGCCTGGCGCAGGCCGCCGAAGAAATAGTGGCTGTAGATGAATCGCTGGAACTGGGCGATGAGCGATGTCATGCGAAGCGCGTCCGGAAAAACGCAGTATAGAGAAAAGTGCCCGGTCGAAGGAAAAACGATTGACCGGATACCCACTCGTCCAGTAGCATTATAAAAAACAGACCAATCGTTCTGTCTAACAGAACAACACTGGAGGAAGATTCATGGATCGACAAAGAACTCGAGTCGCGGCGGGGACGTCGCTGGGCAGCGGGACCATGGGCATGGGGCGGCGGCGGTTCCTCGGGGCGGCCGCCATGGCGATGGCCGGGCTGGCATCCGCGCCCCTGGCCGCCCGGGCGGAATCGCTGCCCGGCATCGACATGGCAAACAAAGAGGTGCGAGTGGGCGCCTTCGCCCCCATCACGGGGCCGGTGCCGTTCTACGCCACGATCAACCACGCGGCCGACGCCTTCTTTCGGGACCTGAACGAGCGTGGCGGCATCCAGGGGTGGAAAGTGAAATACATCGTCCGCGACGATGGCTACGATCCCGCCCAGAGCCTCGCGGTGACCCGGCGCCTCGTCGAGGACGACGGCGTCTTCGCCCTGGTGGCGAGCAACGGCACGGCGACCAACGTCGCGGTCATTCCGTATACCCGCTCAAAGAACCTGCCCGTGATCGCCCCCAGCGGCGGCTCGCCCAAGATCATCGCCCAGCCGCACATGTTTCCGCTGCTGCCGGACTACGCGCTGTCGGCGGCATCGAGCGCTGAATACGCGCTCGACGTGCTCAAGAAGAACAAGATCGCGCTCATCTGGGAAAACGACGAGCTCGGCCGCAGGGCCAAGTTCGGGCTCGAGCTCTTTCTCAAGTCCCGCGGCCTCGCGCCCGTGGTGGACGTGTCGTTCGATGTGGCGACCACCGATCTTTCGGCGCAGATCCAGCGCGTCGCGGCGTCCGATGCCGAGGTGGTCCTGCTGTTCGGCTCGAATGCGCACCTGGCCAGCGCCTTGCGCGCCGCCGACCGGATCTCGTGGAAGGGCGAATGGTTCGCGCCGTTCTTTACGGCGGACCCCTCGACGTATGAGCTGACCGGCAAGCTGCTCGACGGCGTTCATTTTTCCTCCTGGCTGCTGCCCGTGGACTCCGATCGCGAGCAGATCGCCGCCTACCGCTCGGTCGTCCCGAAACACTATCCGAACGACAGGCTGGGTGTGTTCGGCCTGAACGGCTGGTCGGCCGCCTCGCTGTTCGCCCTGGCCTTCGACAGGCTGGTGTCCAGCGGCAAGCCCATGACCTACGAGAACATGATCGCGGTCATGAACACGCTCGAGGGCGTGTCGGCCGGCGCCGCGGACAAGGTGACCTTCGAGCAGGGCGACCACCGCGGCACCCGGCAGGAGGCGATGATCCGCGCCGAGGGCGGGAAATTCAAGGTCGTCCAGGACTTCAGGCCGTATCCCGAGGTCGTGTTCAAGGCCGTGGCCAAATAAGGCCCGAAAAGGAGGAACGCCGCCATGTTGCCCGTTGTCTGGCAAGGGATCGTGACCGGATGCCTTTATTCCCTCGGGGCATTGGGTCTGGTGATGATCTTCAAGAGCTCGCGGATGGTGAATTTCGCCCATGGGGCGCTGGCGGGGCTGGGCGCGTTCCTCGTCTACGCCCTGACCGCCGGGGGCGCCGGATGGCCCTGGGCCGCCGCCGTCGCGGTGGCGCTCGCCGCGTCGATATTCGTCTCGGTGCTCGTCTATCTCGTGATCGCGCCGCTGCTGAAGTGCTCCGACACGACGGCGACGATCGCCACGCTGGGCGTGGGGCTGGTCGCCCAGGGGGTCATCCTGTGGCGGTTCGGCTCCAATATCTTCCGGCTCGACCTGCCGCTGCCCGGCGTCTCCTCCTCGGTGTTCGGCCTGTCCATCACCCTGTATGACGTGACGGTTCTACTGGTGACCGCCGGCGTGGTGGGGATCCTGTTCCTGGTCATCGACCGCACGCGCCTGGGGATCTCGTTCCGGGCGGCCTCCACGGACCCGTTCGCCGCGCGGGTCTGCGGACTGAGCATCACACGCGTCCACCTCTTTTCCTGGATCATCTCGGCGATCCTCGGGGTGATCGCGGCGTTGCTGATCGTGCCGACGACCTTCCTGAGCTCGACCACCGTGACCACCTTCATGCTGCAGGCGTTCGCGGCCGCGGTCATCGGCGGCTTCGACAGCCTGCCCGGCAGCGCGATCGGCGGCATCCTCGTCGGCGTGGGCTGCAATTTGTTCAGCTTCTACGTGGCTCCCGAGCTGCTCAACTCCTTCCTCCTGGTCTTCATCCTGCTCTCGCTGAGCTTCTTCCCGGGCGGGATTCTTTCAAAGAGGATGGGCTCCCGTGTCTGAACCACTCGCAACCCCGGCAAGCCCGGTCGCGCCGGCGGGCCGCCGGCCCGCCATCCGCATGGACGAGCGCGCCTTTTCCCTGGGCACGGTGCTGGTCCTCGCGCTGCTTCCCATCCTGGTCGGCGGCGGATTCTGGCTGTACTCGGTATCGCTGCTGCTGGCGCACGGCATCGGCATCCTCTCGGTCAGTTTCCTGTTCCGCTTCAGCGGCGAGGTCTCGATAGGCCATAATTTCTTCGTGGCCACGGGCGCCTACACCGTCGCCATCCTCCAGGGGATGCTGGGGGTGCCGTTCCTGGCGGGCATGGCGGCGGCCATCGCATTGAGCGTGTCGATGGGGCTGCTGTTCGCCTGGCCCTCGCGCGGGCTCTCGGGCATCTACCTCAGCGTGGTGACGCTCGCGCTCAGCCTCTGCGTGCCCGAATTGCTCCTGCACTGGTCCGACGTCACCGGCGGCTTCGAGGGCCTGTTCATCGACTCTCAAATCGTCTCCGGCGTGAGCTCCGAAACCCAGCAGTACTATCTGGCGCTCGCCGCGCTGTGCATCGCCGTGTTCGCGATCCACCGCTTTCGCCACTCGCGCATCGGGCTGGCGATCCTGACGGCGCGCGACCATCCCCATGCCGCGGCGTCCTTCGGCATGACGACCGGCGGGGCGCGGCTCGCGGTTTTCGCCGTCAGCGCCGCGATCGCCGGCCTGGGCGGCTCCGTGCTCGGCTTCACGACCTCGATGGTATCGCCCAACAGCTTCACGTTCTGGAATGCCGTGACGCTGCTCGTCGGCTCGGTGGTCAGCCTGTATTCGACGCGGATCCACGGCGTGGTGTTCGGCGCCGCCTTCATCACGCTGGTGCCGCAGATCCTGTCGAACTACGGCCAGCTCATCCTGATCATCTACGGCCTGTCGCTGCTGGGCGCCATCCTCGCCTCCAGCCTCGCGATGCCGGCCATCGCCCGCCACATCAGCAGAAGGAAGAAACGATATGTATGAGGCGTCGACCCTGCTCGTGGAGAGCGGCGAGCTGCGCTTCGGAGGCCTGCACGTGCTCAAGGACGTGAGCCTCGCATTCCGCCCCGGCGTGATCACCGGCCTCATCGGCCCGAACGGCGCCGGCAAGACGAGCTTCTTCAATTGCCTCACGGGCCACTATCGCCTGTCGCGGGGCACGGTGGCCTTCGATGGCGAGGTGCTGAACTCGGTGCCCACGGTGGGGCGCGCGCGGCGCGGCATCGTGCGCACGTTCCAGCACGCCGCGCTGTGCTCCGAGCTGTCGCTGCTCGAGAACGTGATCGTGGGCCTGAACACCTCGCGCCGCTCGGGCTGGCTCGATGCGCTGCTGCCGCTGCCCGAGCGGCTGAGCGACCGCGCGCAGGCCAGGGACCTGGCGTGGGCCGCCCTCGAGCGGGTGGGCCTGGCCGCCCAGGCCGACGTCCTGGCCGCGACGGCGGCGCCGGGGGTCATGCGCCTGGTGGAGCTGGCGCGCGCCAGCGTGGGCGATCCCCGCGTCATCCTGCTCGACGAGCCGGCGGCCGGGCTGAATTCCGCCGAGACCGCCGAGCTCGCGCGCATCATCCAGCGGCTGAAGGCGCCCGGGCGGGTGATCGTGGTGGTCGAGCACGACATGGAGCTCATCATGGGAATCTGCGACGCCATCCACGTGCTGAACTTCGGCGCCGTCGTGGCCTCCGGCACGCCCGCCGAGATCCAGCGGGATCCGCGGGTGGCGGAAATCTATCTGGGAAGCGGCGATGAGTGAGCATCTGCGCGTCGAGCGCGTCACCAGCGGCTATGACGGAAAGGTCGCCATCGAGGACATCACGCTGGACGTCGAGGCCGGATCCCTGACGGCCCTGCTGGGCGCGAACGGCGCCGGCAAGTCCACGCTGATGAAATCCATCGCCGGGCTGATCGCGCCGTTTTCCGGCAGCATCCGCTTCGAGGGCCGCGAGGTGGCCGGAAAGGATGCGCGCCACCTGGTCGAGAGAGGCGTCTCGTACGTCCCCGAGGGCCGCGCGATCGCGCGGGCGCTTTCCGTCAAGGAAAACCTGCTGCTGGGCGGCATGACCCGCAGCCGGGCCGAGAACCGGACCCAGATCGAGCTGGTGCTGTCGCTCTTTCCCGAGATCGCCGAACGCCTGGCCTCGCCGGCCTGGCAACTGAGCGGCGGCCAGCAGCAGATGCTCGCCATCGGCAGGGCCCTGATGTCCAGTCCCCGGCTGCTCTTGCTCGACGAGCCTTCGCTGGGGCTCGCGCCCCTGCTGGTCAAGCGGGTCTTCGAGCGGCTCGGGGAGCTGCGGCGCACGGGGCTGACGATCCTCCTCGTCGAGCAGAACTACTGGATCACCATGAAGATCGCCGACTGCGCCTACTTCATGCGCAGCGGCAGAATCGTCGGCCGCAAGGACGGCGCGGAAATGCGCCAGGCCGGCGGCCTGGATGAGATTCTCGCAGCATATCTAGGAACCACCACGCAAAGGGCGGACGTGTCGTGACACAGGCAAGCATTCAGAACAAGCGGTTGGGCATCATCGGCTTCGGACAGGTCGGCCAGGCGATGGCCGGCGTCCTGGCCGATGGCTTCGAGGTGACGGTCTTCGACCTGGACCAGGAGCGCTGCGCGGGACACCCGTTGATGCGCGAGGGGCGGCTGCATCGCGCGGGCTCGGCGGCCGAGCTGGCGGGCGCCGTGGACATGGTTCTGTTCTGCCTGCCGACGCCCAGCGCCTCGCACGCGGTCGCCGAGGACATCGCCGGCGCCGTGCGGCCCGGCCTGGTGGTCGTCGAGACCAGCACGGTCGCGGCGGACGACGTCTTCCAGCTCGATGCCGTGTTGAGTCCGCGAGGCGCCCGGGTGATCGACGCGGCGGTCATCGGAGGGATCCATAGCCTCTCGCAGGGCGAGGCGGTGTTCCTCGTGGGCGCCAGCCCCCATGACGCGCAATGCGTCGCCCCCGTCCTCGAGCGCCTTGCCGCGGAGGTCTTCCACCTGGGTCGCCTGGGCGGCGGCATGCGCGCCAAGCTCGTCGCCAACGCGGTTTCGCACGCCGTCTACGTGGTGCTGGCCGAGGCGGCCGCCGTCGCGGCCGCCCAGGACATTCCGATGGACGTGCTCTATCGGCTGCTGGCGCGCAAGTCGGGATTGATGCGGCCCTTGACGCATCGCGTCGGCGAGCGGCTCTTCGGGCGGGATTTCGAAGGCGGCATGTCCACCGCCAACGCGCGCAAGGACTCCCGCCTGTTCCTCGACACCGCGCACCGCCTCGACGTGCCGGTGTTCGCGACGCAGGCCGCGCATTCGGTATATGAAATCGCCATGCGCGAAGGGCTGGCGGCCGAGGACTATGCGATCGTGGCCACCCTCTGGGAACACTGGACCGGGGTGCGCTTCGCCATCGGAGAACAGGCATGATGCGCGCGCTGCCCGAGGCGTTCTTCCAGTCGCTCGACGACCTGGTGAACGTCGAGTTCAAGTCGAAACGGGCCCTGCTCGGCGGCACCCGCCTGCGCTGCGAGGTAGGGCGGCGGGCCGCGGGGATGCCGATGACGCTGCAGGCCGCGCGGCTGCTCGCCGGCCTGGCGCCCGCGGCTCCCGTGTTCGTCACCACCGGCGCGGGCAACCCGCGGACGCTGCCCAAGGGGGAAACCGACGGGCCTTCGGGGGCGGCCTTCATCGCACGCCTGCTGCGGGCGCGTGGCCACGGAATCGTGCTGCTGTCCGACGAGGCCTTCCTGCCGGGCATCGTGGCCGCGTTCGAGGCGCTCGGCCTGGACGGGCGGCAGGACGGCGGCGTCCGCGTCGAGGCGTTTCCCCTGGGCGCCGAGGAAGGCGCACGCAAGGCCGACGCGCTGCTCGCGGAATACCCCGATGCCGCGGGTGGCGTCTTCATCGAAAAGCCCGGCCCCAACGATCGCGGAGTCTTCCACACCAGCGCGGGCAAGCCCAAGGATCCGGCCGGCGTCGCGCATCTCCACCTCCTGGCGGAGGCGCTCGCGGCCCGCGGGCGCCCGACCCTGGGCATCGGCGACGGCGGCAACGAGATCGGTTTCGGGCGGCTGGGCCGCGCACTCGAGGATGGCCTGCCGCAAGCCCGGGACTGCGGCTGCGGCTGCGGCGGCGGAATCGTGAACGCGACGCCCGTGGACAGCCTGGTGTGCGCCTCCACCTCCAACTGGGGGGCCTACGGCGTTGCCGCCGCCCTGGCCATGCTCACCGGCGGGGAGGGTGACCTGCCGCCGCTGGCGGCGGTGCGCGCCACGATCGAGGCCTCGGTGCGCGCGGGCGCCAACGACGGCTATTCCGGCGAGAACGTCCCGACGGTCGATGGCACCGCGCCGCAGGCGAGCGATGCCGTCTATGCCCTGTGCCTCGAGGCCGTGCGCCAGGCGGGAGATCTGCAATGAGGGATCGGGACCACGAGCCATTCGAGGTTTTCGCGCTGCGCTACGCCACCCACGAGCGGCGGCGTGGCGACAATTTCCTGGGCGGCGATCCCCATGACGGGCCGATGCCGCTCGACTACTACGTGTGGGTGGCGCGCAATTCGCGGGCGACCTACGTCATCGACACGGGCTTCGACGCCGAGACGGCCACGCGCCGGGGACGGACGCTGCTGCGCGATCCCATCGAGGCCCTGCGCCTGCTGGGCGTCGAGCCCCGCGAGGTCTCCGACGTCATCATCACCCACCTGCACTACGATCACGTCGGGAACTTCGCGCACTTTCCCAATGCGCGCTTTCATCTGCAGGACGCCGAGATGGCGTTCGCCACGGGCCGCCACATGGGGCACGCGCGGCTGCGGCATCCCTTCGACGTGGAACACGTGGCCGGCATGGTGCGCTGCGTCTACCAGGAGCGGGTGTGCTTCCATGGCGGCGACGCCGAGCTGCTGCCGACGCTCTCGCTGCACCTGATCGGCGGGCATACGCCGGGCCTGCAATGCGTCCGCATCTGGACGGCGCGCGGCTGGGTGGTGCTGGCCTCGGACGCCAGCCATCACTACGCCCATTTCGAGACCGGCCGCGCCTTCCCGAACGTGGTGCAGGTGGACCGGATGCTCGAGGGCCACGTCCGTCTCGGGGCGCTGGCGTCCTCGCCCCGGCACGTCATACCGGGCCACGATCCGCTGGTCATGGCGCGCTATCCCGCGCCCCGCGCCGATCTCCAGGGCATCTGCGTGCGCCTGGACGTGCCGCCGGCCGACGGGGACGCCGGACGAGACCCCTTGCATCCTGGACACTGAGAAAGATGGATACCTTCGACTATGTCATCGTCGGGGCCGGTTCCGCCGGATGCGTCCTGGCGAGCCGCCTGAGCGAACGACCGGACGTCACGGTCTGCCTGCTGGAGGCGGGGCCGCGCGACTGGAATCCCTACATCCACGTCCCGGCCGGTTTCATCAAGACGTTCGAGAATTCCTCCGTCAACTGGGGCTATCGGCAGCAGCCGTCGCCCAACGTCGCCGGCCGCCGGCTGCTCGCGCCCCGCGGCAAGACGCTGGGGGGCTCCAGCGCCATCAACGGCCACATCTACAATCGCGGGCAGCCCATCGATTTCGACGGCTGGGCGCGGATGGGCAACGCCGGCTGGTCCTATGCCGACGTCCTGCCGTACTTCAAGCGGATGGAAAGGCGGATCGGCTCGGGCGAGGATGCCTACCGCGGACGCGGCGGCGCGCTCGTCGTGACCGACCTCGAGCATCGGCATCCGCTGTGCGACGCCTTCCTGGAGTCCGCGCAAAGCCTCGGCATCCCGCTCAACCCGGACTACAACGGCGCCTCGCAGGCGGGGATCGCCTATGCCCAGCGCACGATCCACAAGGGCCTGCGGGTCAGCTCGGCGACGGCGTTCCTGCGCCCCGCGCTGCGGCGTCCCAACCTCGAGGTGCGCACCCGCGCGCACGCGACCGGGATCGTGTTCGAGGGCCGGCGCGCCGTCGGCGTGCGCTATCGCCGGGGCGGGCGCGGCGGGGCCGCCGCCGAGGTGCGCGCGCGGCGCGAGGTCGTGCTGTGCGGCGGGGCCTACAACACGCCGCAGTTGCTCGAGGTCTCGGGTGTGGGAAACCCCGAGATCCTGGCCGCGCACGGCGTGAAGCTCGTGCACGCGCTGCCCGGCGTGGGCGAAGGACTGCAGGATCACTACGCCCCGCGCACGGTGGTGCGCGTCAAGGACATGCGCACGCTCAACGAGCTTTCGCGCGGCCCGAGGCTCGCCCTCGAGATCGCCAAATGGCTGGTCGCGCGCCGGGGCATCCTGTCGCTGTCGCCGACCCTGCTCTATGGCGCCTGGCACTCGGGCGTGACGCCAGAGCAATGCGACCTCCAGTTCACCTTCACACCCGCGAGCTATGACGAAGGCGTGATCGGCCGCCTCGCCGACACGGCGGGGATGACGGTGGCGGTCTGGCAGCAGCGTCCCGAGAGCCGGGGCAGCGTCCATATCGGATCCCCCGATCCCTTCGGGGCTCCCCTCATCGACCACAACTATCTCGATGCCGAGCTCGATCGGCGCGTGCTCGTGGCCGGGATGCGCCTGGTCCGGCGGATGCTCGCCGGCGAGGCCTTGCGCCCGTACTACGACTTCGAGGAATTCCCGGGGCCCGGCGCGCAGACCGATGAGGAGCTGCTCGAGGCGGCGCGCCAGAAGGGCAATTCGACGTTCCATCCCGGCTGTTCCTGCCGGATGGGCCCGGCCGGCGCTCCCGGCGCGGTGGTGGATCCGTCGCTGAAGGTGCATGGGCTCGAGGGCCTGCGGGTGGCGGATGCCTCGGTCATGCCCCGGATGATTTCCGGCAATCTCAATGCCGCCGCGCTGATGATCGGCGACAAGGCCGCGGACCTGATCCTCGGGATCGGCCGGGCCGAACGGGTCGACGAAGAAAAGGAGCACAGATGCTGAGTTATCCCGAAGTCCGCCTCTACATCGGCGGCGAGTGGCGGCGCGCCGCCGAAACGATGCCGGTGGTCAATCCCGCCGACGGCGCCGAGATCGGGCGGGTGCCCCGCGCCGGGGCCGCGGACCTGCGGGACGCCGTCCTGGCGGCCCGGCGCGGTTTCGAGGCCTGGCGCGCCACGGCGCCCGCGCAGCGCGCGAGGATCATGCTGGACGCGGCGGCCCTGCTGCGCGCCCGCGTGGACGAGATCGCCGCCACCATGACCCTGGAGCAGGGCAAGCCCATCGCCCAGTCCAGGGGCGAGATCCACCGGGCCTGCGACATCATCGAATGGGACGCCAACGAGGGCCGCCGCCTCTACGGCTACCAGATTCCGGCCGAGCCCGGGATGACGCACACGACCTTCCACGAGCCGATCGGGGTGGTCGCGGCGTTCGCCCCGTGGAATTTTCCGGTGAGCTCCCCCGTGCGGAAGGTCGCCGGGGCCCTGGCGGCCGGCTGCGCGATCATTCTCAAGGCGGCCGAGGAAACGCCGGCCAGCGCCATGCTGCTGGCAAAGGCCTTCGAGGACGCGGGCCTGCCCGCCGGGGTGCTGAACCTCGTCTTCGGGATTCCCAGCGAGATTTCCGAGTTCCTGATCGCGGACCCGGCGGTCCGGCTGGTGACCTTCACCGGCTCGGTGCCGGTCGGCAAGCGCCTGGCCGCGCTCGCCGGCCAGCACATGAAGCCGGCGATCATGGAGCTCGGCGGCCATTGCCCGGTCGTCGTCTGCGACGACGTCGACGTCGAGGAGGTGGCCAGGCTCTCGGCCGACGCCAAGTCCCGCAATGCGGGCCAGGTGTGCGTGGCGCCCACGCGGTTTTTCGTGCATGAACGCGTCTACGAGCCCTTCATCGAGGCCTTCTCGCGGCACGCCTCGGCCATGCGGCTGGGAAACGGCCTGGATCCGGCGGTCGACATCGGCCCTTTGGCCAACGCCCGGCGCCTGCGCGCCATGGAGGAACTGGTCGCGGACGCGGTCGCGCGCGGCGCCCGCCTGCATGCCGGCGGATCCCGGCATGGCGGCGTGGGCAATTTCTTTCCGATGACGATACTGTCGGACCTGCCCGACGACGCCCGCTGCATGATCGAGGAGCCCTTCGGGCCGCTCGCCCTGGTCTGCCCCTGCGCCTCGACCGGGGAGGCGATCCGCAGGGCCAACAGCCTGCCCTTCGGGCTGGCGGCATACGGTTTCACCCGGAATTCTGATAACGTAGCCTCCATGGTGGCCGGCATGGAATGCGGCAATCTGTCGATCAACCATTTCGTGGCCTCGGTGGCCGAGACTCCGTTCGGCGGCGTCAAGGACAGCGGCTACGGCCGCGAGGGCGGGGTGGACGGCTTGCGGCATTACACGACCGTCAAGAACGTCTCCCACCGGACCCGGCCCTCGTGGCTGGCCGCCGCTCGCGGTGTGGAGGCCTAGGCGGAAAATGGAGGCATTGCGTGGCGACATCGAACGACGAGGCATCTAAGCAGTCCGGCGTGGCCGCGGTGGACCGCGCGCTCGCGATCGTCGCGGCCCTGGCCTCCAGCGCCGCGCCGATGACCCTGTCGGAGCTCTCGCGGGCGTCCCAGCTCTACAAGAGCACGATCCTGCGCCTGCTCGAGTCGCTCGAGCGGGCGCAGTACGTGAGCCGCCTGCCCGACGGGCGCTACGTCCTGGGGTCCATGGCCTACCGCCTGGGCATGGCCTACGAGCGCACGAACAACGTCGTCGCCCACGTCGCCCCCATCCTCGACGAGCTGGTGGCGGCGGGCACCGAAAGCGCCTCCTTCCACATCCCGTACTCCCCCGGCCAGCGGCTGTGCATCCTGCGCAAGGATTCGAATCATTCCACCCTCGACAGCGTGCGCGCGGGCCAGGTGCTGCCGCTCAAGGGCGCGGCGGGCAAGGTCGTCCGGGCCTTCCAGGACGATGCGGCCTCGGCGCTGCGCCAGGCGCGGGTGGTGGAATCCTACGGCGAGCGCGATGCGTCCTGCGCGGGGCTGGCCTGCCCGGTGCTGGGCTCGGAGGGACGCTTCATCGGGGCCTTGTCCCTGTCGGGGCCCATCGGCCGCTTCACGCCGGAGGCGGTGGCCCGGATGTCCTCCCTGCTGTTCGCGGCGGCGCAGCGGGCGTCCGAGCGTTTCGGCGGACGCCTCGAGGGCGATCCGCCCTCGCGCGCAAGGCGCAAGCCACCCCGAAAGGATCCCGTGGCCGCGGACGGCGCATGAACATCGCTTGCGGCCTTTGCTGCAACGCGGTAAAGTAGCCGCCTGGCCGTCCGCCAAGCGCGGGCGGCCCTCAAAGGCGCATGTCCGGGCCACACGCCCGGTTTTTTACGCCCGCTTTTCGTTTGTCCCTGGACAGGCCACGAGCCTGAGCCGGGACTTCCATTTCTACCTCCCGCGTTCAGTGAACGCTTGCGTCGCGTGTCAATGGGTGCAGGCTGGTTCCACAGGGTGTCCGGGCAAAGCGGTTCCGTGAATCGCCGAGCGCCGGTTCATGCTGAGGATCACCGGTACTGGCCCGGGCCATCGAGGGCCGGTTGGTGCGTCGCGCTGGTCATGAAAGGAAAACATCATGGAACTCAATGGCGCCGATATCATCGTGCGTTGTCTCATCGAGGAAGGCGTGGACCATGTCTTTGGCTACCCTGGCGGCGCAGTCCTCTACATCTACGACTCCATCTACAAGCAAGACACCTTCAAGCACGTCCTCGTGCGTCACGAGCAGGCCGCCGTGCATGCCGCCGACGCCTATTCGCGCTCGTCGAACAAGGTCGGCGTCGCGCTGGTCACCAGCGGCCCGGGCGTGACCAATGCCGTGACGGGCATCGCCACGGCCTACATGGATTCCATTCCCATGGTGGTGATCACCGGGCAGGTGCCCAGCCACGCGATCGGCCAGGACGCCTTCCAGGAATGCGATACCGTGGGCATCACGCGGCCCTGCGTCAAGCACAACTTCCTCGTGCGCGACGTCAAGGACCTGGCCGAGACCATGCGCCGGGCCTTCTACATCGCGCGCACCGGCCGTCCCGGCCCGGTGCTGGTCGACGTGCCCAAGGACGTCAGCGTGGCGATGTGCAAGTTCACCCCCAAGCGCGGCGAGACGGTGATGCGTTCGTACGCGCCGGTGACCAAGGGCCACCAGGGCCAGATCAAGAAGGCCGTCCAGATGCTCCTGGCCGCCGAGCGCCCGATGATCTACGCGGGCGGCGGCGTGGTGCTGGCCAACGCCGCCGACGAGCTGCGCAAGCTCGTCAACATGACCGGCGCGCCCTGCACCACGACGCTGATGGGCCTGGGCGCGCTGCCCGGGACCGATCCCAAGTTCGTCGGCATGCCGGGCATGCACGGCACCTACGAAGCCAACATGGCGATGCAGAACTGCGACGTGCTGATCGGCATCGGCGCGCGCTTCGACGACCGGGTGATCGGCAATCCGCGCCATTTCGCGCAGGTGCCCCGCAAGATCGTCCACATCGACATCGATCCCTCGTCGATCTCCAAGCGCGTGCGCGTCGACATCCCCATCGTCGGCGACGTCAAGGACGTGCTGCAGGACCTGATCGGGCTGTACGGCCAGGCGCTCGCGGAAAAGAACCCCGAGGCGCGCCCGCTCGAGGCCTGGTGGCGCCAGATCGACGCCTGGCGCGCCAAGAAATGCCTGGACTACGAGGCCTCCGACACGGTGATCAAGCCCCAGTTCGTGATCCAGAAACTCTGGGAGGTCACGCGCGGCCAGGCCTTCGTGACCTCGGACGTGGGCCAGCACCAGATGTGGGCGGCGCAGTACTATCCCTTCCCCGAGCCGCGCCGCTGGATCAATTCCGGCGGCCTGGGCACCATGGGCGTGGGCCTGCCCTACGCGATGGGCGTGCAGATGGCCAATCCGGACCGCGACGTCGCCGTGATCACCGGCGAGGGCTCGATCCAGATGAACATCCAGGAGCTCTCCACCTGCAGCCAGTACCGGCTCACGCCCAAGGTGCTGTGCCTGAACAACCGCTACCTGGGCATGGTGCGCCAGTGGCAAGAGATCGAATACGGCTCGCGCTACTCGGAATCCTACGTGGACGCGCTGCCCGATTTCGTCAGGCTCGTCGAGAGCTACGGCCACGTCGGCATGCGCATCGACAAGCCCGCCGACGTCGAGCCCGCCCTGCGCGAGGCGTTCACCAAGTACAAGGACAGGCTCGTCTTCATGGATTTCATCACCGACCAGACCGAGAACGTCTGGCCCATGGTCAAGGCCGGCCGAGGGCTGACCGAAATGCTGCTGGGCTCAGAGGATCTGTAAGGGGGAAGACCATGAAACACGTGATATCCGTTTTGCTGGAAAACGAGCCGGGCGCGCTGTCCCGGGTGGTGGGGCTGTTCTCGGCCCGCGGCTACAACATCGAGACCCTGACCGTGGCCCCCACCGAGGACGCCACGCTCTCGCGCATGACCATCGTCACCGAGGGCTCCGACGAGGTCATCGAGCAGATCACCAAGCACCTCAACCGCCTGGTGGACGTCGTCAAGGTCGTCGACCTGTCCGAGGGCGCCCACATCGAGCGCGAGCTGATGCTGATCAAGGTGCGCGCCGTGGGCAAGGAACGCGAGGAAATGAAGCGCATGGCCGAGATCTTCCGCGGCCGCATCATCGACGTCACCGACAAGACCTACACCATCGAGCTCACCGGCGTGCAGGACAAGATCGCGGCCTTCATCGGCGCCCTCGACCGTACGGCCATCCTCGAGACCGTGCGCACCGGCGTATCGGGCGTGGGCCGCGGCGAACGCGTACTCAAGCTCTGATCCGGCGGCGCGCCCATCCCCCTTTTTCAACCTGAATCCAAGAAAAACCCGGAGTCATCCCATGAAAGTTTTCTACGACAAAGACTGCGACCTGTCCCTGATCAAGGGCAAGAACGTCGCCATCATCGGCTACGGCTCGCAAGGCCACGCGCATGCCCAGAACCTCCACGATTCCGGCGTCAACGTGACCGTCGGCCTGCGCAAGGGCGGCGCCTCCTGGAAGAAGGCCGAGGGCGCCGGCCTGCAGGTCAAGGAGGTCGCCGAGGCGGTCAAGGGCGCCGACGTGGTCATGGTGCTGCTGCCCGACGAGAACATCGCCGAGGTCTACCGCAACCAGATCGCCGGCAACATCAAGGCGGGCGCGGCGCTCGCCTTCGCCCACGGCTTCAACGTGCACTACGGGCAGGTCGTGCCGCGCGCCGACATCGACGTGATCATGATCGCCCCCAAGGCGCCGGGCCACACCGTGCGCAGCACCTACACCCAGGGCGGCGGCGTGCCCCACCTGGTGGCCGTGCACCAGGACGTCAGCGGCCGGGCGCGCGACCTGGCGCTGTCCTACGCCATGGCCAACGGCGGCGGGCGCGCGGGCATCATCGAGACCAACTTCCGGGAGGAAACCGAGACCGACCTGTTCGGCGAGCAGGCCGTGCTGTGCGGCGGCACCGTCGAGC
>JBIQHJ010000026.1:0-46872 GCA_044508625.1 Alcaligenaceae bacterium | reverse complement strand
GCTCGCGCGGCACGCCGCGCATCGCCAACCGCCTGCTGCGCCGCGTGCGCGACTACGCCGAGGTCAAGGCGGGCGGGCGCATCGACACGCAGGTCGCGCACGCCGCGCTCGCCATGCTCGAGGTCGATCCCCAGGGGCTCGACCTGATGGACCGCAAGCTGCTCGAGGCCATCGTGCACAAGTTCGACGGCGGGCCGGTGGGCGTCGACAGCCTCGCCGCCGCCATCGGCGAGGAACGCGACACCATCGAGGACGTGATCGAGCCCTACCTGATCCAGCACGGCTACCTGCAACGCACCCCGCGCGGCCGCATGGCCACGCGCCGCTGCTGGCAGCACCTGGGGCTCAAGCCCCCCGCCGGCGGGACGGAACCCGAGCTGTTCTAGGGCCTCGCGGCGCCGGCCACACCGTCTGTCTAGGGCCTCGTGGCGCCGGCCACGCCATCCCGGCGGCTGCACCGCTGCAGGATCTCGAGGAATACGCGCGCGCTGGCCGGCAGGGGCCGGTAGGCCTCGGTGATGGCGGAAATCGGATTGTGGAACACCGGCCCGTCGGCGAGCGCACGCAAGGGATAGCGCGCATTGACGCGGTCCGCGTAATGCTCGGTCAGCAGGCCGAGATAATGGCCCGTGGCGACGAAGACCGCGACGGCCTCGAGGCCCTCGGCGTCCGGGCCGCGCCTGAAACGGCCCGTGGCCAGGGCCTGCTCGATGAACGGATGCGTGCGATGGACCAGTGGCAGCCCGTGGGCGGCCTCGTCATCGACGTCCGCCGCCACGTAGATCCGGTGCGTTTCGATGAACAGCGGCTGGTAGTGAAAGACCTTGTCCTCCTGGTATTGGCCCCGCAGGCCGATCTGGATGCGCCGCTCGCGCAAGGCCTGGTTCAACTGTGAATGGGTGAGCACCAGGATTTCGGGGCTGACGTCGGGGGCGATGCGCCGCAGCTCGACCAGGGCCTCGGGCAGCGCGCACGCGGGGTCGGTCAGGACCTGCTCGACCATGCCGATGGTGAGCGGGCCGGACAGGATGCCGCGCACCGCGTCGATCTCGGGGCGGATGCCGTCGAGCGCGCGCAGGGCGTTTTCCGACACCTCGAGCGCGACCGTCCCCGCCAGCGTCAGCCGGAAGCCGGCCGGCCCCCGCTCGCAGAGCTGGACGCCGAGCTTGTCCTCGATCTCGCGGATGTGGCGGCTGATGGAGGCCTTGGACATGTTCAGCCGCTGTTCCGCCACGGAAAAACCACCGGCCTGCGCGACCGCGCAGAACACGCGCAGGGATTTCAGGTCTCGCTCGGTGAGCGGTCGTTGCTGCGGTTTCATGAATGCGACCCATGCTCATTCGTATGCAGTGCGACGGCCGGAACCCTTGTGCCGCAAGGCTCGCCGTCCGGCCCAGCATACCACCTGGCGGCGTCCCCGGAAGGTTCCGCTTTGCGAAACCATGTGGGCAGAAAAATCGCTTTTTATCGCGGGGGATCCTCACTAAGCTAGCCGCACAACTTTTACATCCGCAAGGAGGAGACCATGAAAATGCTCGCCAGGAAATCCCTAGCCCGGCTCGCGCTGGCCATCGGCATCGTCTCGGGCGCCTGTATCGGCGCCGCCGCCACCGCCGCCACGATTTCCGACATCCAGGACCGCGGCAGCCTGATCGTCGGGACCGAGGCCGCCTACGAGCCTTACGAATTCATCCAGGACGGCAAGATCGTCGGCTACGGGGAGGACATCCTCCAGTACATGACCAAGAAGCTCGGCGTCAGCCTGAACCAGATGAACCTGCCGTTCCAGGGATTGCTGCCCGGCGTGCTGGCCCGCAAGTTCGATTTCGTCGCCACCAGCGTCGGCATCACCGAGGCGCGCGCAAAGAAGGTGGCGTTCACGGTGCCGATCGGCGAGGTCCGCTCGCTGCTGGTGGTGCGCAAGGACAACGCCACCATCCAGCATCCCGCGGACATCGCCGGCAAGATCGTCGGCACCCAGATGGGCTCGCTGGCCCAGCCGGCGATCCAGGATTTCAACAAGGATCTGATGGCCAAGGGCAATGCGGGCTATTCGGACCTGAAGCTCTACCAGACCTACCCGGACGTGTCCGTGGCGCTGGCCAACGGCACGATCGACGTCGGCGTGCTGCCCTCCAACGTGCTGGCGATCGAGATGCGGCAAAAGCCGGATGCCTACCGCATCGTCGGGGACGTCGGCGAACGCAAGCTGCTCGCCTGGGTCACCCATCCGCAGGACAAGGAAATCCGCGCCTTCATCAATGACACGATCGCGGAAATGAAGGCCAACGGCAAGCTGGCGGAGCTGCAAAAGAAATGGTTCGGCGAAACCATGGATCTGCCGGCCACCGGCTACCTGCCCGAAGGCGCGCTGTAGGCGGCCCGGACCGAGGAGAGCGCCATGATCGATTTCCTGACGGTCCATGGCGCGCTGAGCCCCTTTTACGCGGGGGTGCTCGGCGCCGCCATGGTGACGATCCTGGCAAGCACGACGGCTTTTTTCTGCGGCCTGGCCCTCGGCGCCTGCCTGATGATCGTCCGCGTGACCTGTGCCCGTCCCTTCGGATACCTGATCCGGCTGTACGTCAGCCTCATGCGCGGCACGCCCCTGCTGATACAGCTCCTGATCGCGTTCTACGTGATTCCGTCCCTGCTCGGCCTCGAGCTCAGCCCCTTGCAGGCGGGCATCCTGGCCCTGACCTGCAACACCGCCGCCTACATCAGCGAGATCCTGCGCGCGGCGTACAGCACGGTTTCCAAGGGCCAGGCGGCCGCGGGACGTTCGCTCGGCATGAAGCCGTGGACCATCTGGTGGCACATCCTGCTGCCGCAGGTGTTCCATCGCTCGCTGCCGCCGCTGACCAATGAATTCACGATATTGCTGAAAGGCTCGTCGCTGCTGTCGATCATTTCCGTGGTGGAGCTCTCGACCCTGGCGCGCAACGTGAACTTGCAGAGCAACCTGCCCCTGCAGGTGTTCATCGCCACCGCGGCGACCTATTTCGTCATCCTGTTTTGCGCGTCTTCCATCTCGAGGTTCCTGGAACGCCGGATCGCGGAGGTGCTGCCAAATGCCCGTTGATTTCGACATCATCCGCGAAGCCCTGCCCGTCCTGATGAAGGGCCTGCAGATGACGGTGCTGGTCAGCGTCATCGGCATCCCGGCGGGCATCCTGGCCGGCGGGCTGTTCGCCTACATGGGCGAGAGCCGCAACCGCCCGGCGCGGCTGCTCGCCAAGTTCTACGTGGAACTGGTGCGCAACATCCCCTTCCTGATCGTCATCTACCTGTCGTATTTCGGCCTGCCCAAGCTCGGCCTGAGGCTGTCCGCCTTCCACGTCGCCCTGGCCGCCACGGCCTTCTACACCGGCGGGTATTTCTGCGAGGTGATGCGGGCCGCGCTGCACAGCGTGCCGCGGGGGCAGGTCCAGGCCTCGCGCTCGCTGGGCATGTCGGCCTGGACCACGCAATTCCACATCGTGCTGCCGCAGTTGCTGTCCTTCCTCATCCCGCCGACCACCAGCCTGGTGATCATGATGTTCAAGGACACGGCCATCTTTTCGGTGGTGACGCTGCCGGAACTGACCTACCAGAGCAATCTGCTGACGTCCGAATCCTTTGCCTATGTCGAGATCCTCGGCACGGCCGCGGTCATCTACTGGCTCTGCAGCCTGGTGCTGGACACCGCCGGGCAATTGCTCGAGCGCCGCGTGACGCGCTGGATGCGCGGATGAGCGCCGGCCGGCCGGCAAACGTACGAAACCCTTTTTTGATCCACACGAGGAAATGCCATGGAACAGCTCACCGTCCCGCCCCAAACCCATCACAAGACGCTCCTGTACTCGGAACTGGTGACCGACCTGGAAAACCTGCGGGCGGACATCGCGATCCTCGGCATGCCGTTCGGCTCCGCCTACGGCCCGCGCTCTTTCACCAATGACCAGACGCGCACGCCCCAGGTCCTGCGCGACATCAGCGACCGGATCGTGCGCCACCCCGACCACTATGATTTCGACATCGACGGGCCGCTGCTGCAAGGCCGCAAGGACATCCGCTTCGTCGATTGCGGCGACGTGCTGCCGGACCTGTCCAAGCCGGGCGACCACTATCGCCGGGCCACGCTGGCCACGCGGCAGATCCTGAAGGGGGGCGGGCTGCCCATCGTCCTGGGCGGCGACCACGGCATCACGACGCCGATCCTGCGCGCCTATGACGAGCTGGCGGCGCCCGTCACCCTGGTGCACGTCGACGCGCACCTGGACTGGCGCGAGGACGTCAACGGCGTGCGCGAAGGGCTGTCCAGCCCGATCCGGCGCGCCTCCGAGATGGCGCACGTGGACCAGATCTTCCAGATCGGCCTGCGCGCCCAGGGCAGCGCGCGGCCGGCCGACTACGAGACGGCCAAGGCCTACGGCGCCCACCTGGTGCCGGCCTACGAGCTGCACGAGGTCGGCATGCAGGCCATCCTGGACCGCATCCCCGACGGCGGCAACTATTACCTCAGCATCGACGCCGACGGCATCGACCCGGCCATCATGCCGGCCGTGGACGGCCCCGCGCCGGGCGGCGTCACCTACGTCCAGGCGCGCCAGCTCATCCAGGGGCTGGTGAAAAAGGGGCGCGTCGTCGGCATGGACATCGTCGAGATCCAGCCGTCCAAGGACACCGGCAGCAAGCTGACCTGCGTGACGGCGGGGCGCTTCATCGTCAATCTCATCGGCGCCTCGATCCGCGCCGGCTACTTCGACAAGAAATGAACGGGCGGGGCCGGACCGCCCGGCCGATCGGGCGGCCGCAGCCGGCCGCGCCCGGAGGAGACAGGGATGATTGAAATCAGCGGGATCAACAAGTGGTACGGGCGGCACCACGTCCTCAAGGACTGCTCCACCGTGGTCCAGAAAGGCGACATCGTGGTGGTGTGCGGCCCTTCGGGCTCCGGCAAGTCCACGCTCATCAAGACCATCAATGGCCTGGAGTCCATCCAGGGGGGCGACATCCGGGTGGACGGCGTGTCCATCACGGATCCCAAAACGGACCTCGCCAAGCTGCGCACTCACGTCGGCATGGTGTTCCAGCATTTCGAGCTGTTTCCCCACCTGACCATCATCGAGAACCTGACGGTCGCACAGATCAAGGTCCTGGGGCGCCGCAAGGCCGAGGCGGTGGACAAGGGCATGGCGCTGCTGCGGCGCGTGGGCCTGGCCGAGCACGCCGGCAAGTATCCCTCGCAGCTCTCCGGAGGCCAGCAGCAGCGGGTGGCGATCGCCCGGTCGCTGTGCATGGGCCCGAGCGTCATGCTGTTCGACGAGCCGACCTCGGCGCTGGACCCCGAGATGGTCAGCGAGGTCCTGGACGTCATGACCGAGCTGGCGCGCGAGGGCATGACCATGATGGTCGTCACCCATGAGATGGGCTTCGCGCGCAAGGTCGCCGACCGGATCATCTTCATGGAGGACGGGGCGATCATCGACGACGTGCCGGCGACCGAGTTCTTCACCGGCACACCGTCCGACCGCGCCAAGAGTTTTCTTTCCAAGATCCTGAGCCACTGAGCCCGCACGGGGACCCGCGACATGACAGCAGACCCATCGACGGAACGCATCGAGAGCGATTCCCTCGGCCCGGTATCCATTCCGGCCGATGCCTACTACGGGCCGCAGACCGCCCGGGGCATCGCCAATTTCCCGATCTCGGGGATCCGGATCGGCCAGTTCCCGGTCTTCATCCAGTCGCTGGCCGCGGTGAAGATGGCCGCCGCGCGCGCCAATGCCCGGCTGGGCGCCCTCGATCCCGTACGGGCGGACGTGATCTGCCGGGTGTGCGAGGAAATCCTCTCGGGGCGCCACCTGGACGAGTTTCCGCTCGACGTGTTCCAGGGCGGCGCGGGCACGTCGACCAATATGAACGTCAACGAGGTGATCGCCAACCGGGGGCTCGAGCTGCTCGGCCTGCCGCGCGGCCGCTATGACGCGCTGCATCCCAACGACGACGTCAACTGTTCGCAGTCGACCAATGACGTCTATCCAACGGCGATCCGGATCGCAATCCTGCGCTCGCAGGAACGGCTCGGCCAGGCGCTGGAACGGCTGGCGGGCGAGCTGGACGCGCGGGCGGAATCCTTCGCCGAGGTGATCAAGCTGGGGCGCACGCAATTGCAGGACGCCGTGCCGATGACGCTGGGCCAGGAATTCCAGGCCTTCGCGGCGACCCTGCGCGAGGACGTCGCCCGGATGGGGGAAATCGCCGCCCTGTTCCGCGAGATCAACCTGGGCGGCACCGCCATCGGCACGGGCATCAACGCCAGCCGCGAGTACCAGTCGCTGGCGGTGGCCGAGCTCGGGCGCATCACCGGCCTGGACCTCGCCCCGGCGGGGAACCTCATCAAGGCGTGCTGGGACACGGGGGCCTTCGTGCTCTTTTCCGGCATGCTCAAGCGCACGGCGACCAAGCTATCGAAGATCTGCAACGACCTGCGCCTGCTCTCGAGCGGCCCGCGCGGCGGCCTGGGGGAAATCAACCTGCCGCCCCTGCAGCCGGGATCCTCGATCATGCCGGGCAAGGTCAATCCGGTGGTGCCCGAGGTGGTGAACCAGGTGGCCTTCCAGGTCATCGGCTACGACCTGGCGATCACCCTGGCGTCGGAGGCCGGCCAGCTCCAGTTGAACGTCATGGAGCCGCTGATCGTCCACGACATCCTGCACGCGCTCGAGCTGCTGACCAATGCGGTGGATGCGCTGCGCACGAAATGCGTGGCCGGCATCACGGCCAATTCCGGGACGTGCCTGCGGCACCTCGAATCCAGCACCGCCATCGCGACGGCCATGACGCCGGCCATCGGCTACGAGCGCGCCGCGGCCCTGGCCAAGGAGGTGCTGGCCTCGGGGCGGACGATCCGCGAGGTGCTGGCGGAACAGGACGACCTGCCCGAAGGATTGCTGGCGCGGATCGTGGACCCCTACGCCTTCACCCGGCCGGCGTGAGGGGGGATCGGTGGGACGGGGATCGACGACCGATGGGGGGGCCGACGATCCGCCGGGATCGGCTGGGTTGGATGAGCGGGCGGACATGACATGAACAAGGGCGTCGAATCGGGCAGTGCCTCGGACGTGGCTCGGGACATGCCGCCGGAGCGCGGCGCGGCGATCGTGGTCCTGGCCACGGGCGGCACCATCGCCTCGACCGCCCCGGCGCCGGACGGCATGGCGGAATATCACGTGACCGAGACGATCGAATCGCTGCTGGCCGCCGTGCCGGCGGCCGGCGGGCTGGGGCCGCTGCGCTACGAACAGCTCTGGAACGTCGAAAGCCATGCGATCGACAATGCCATGCTGCTGGCGCTGGCCGCACGGGCGGAGCACTGGCTGGCGGATCCGTCCGTCGGCGGCCTGGTCGTCACCCATGGGACGGACACCCTCGAGGAGACGGCCTTTTTCCTCGACCTGGCCGTGGGCGGCGAAAAGCCGATCGTCATGGTGGGCGCCATGCGCCCGGCCTCGGCGCTCAGCGCCGACGGCCCGTTGAATCTCCATGGCGCCCTGCTGGTCGCCCGCCACCCGGAGGCCCGGCAGCGCGGCACGCTGGTGGTGATGAACGATCGCGTGCATGAGGCCCGCCACGTCACCAAGGCCCACACCACGGCCGTGGACGCCTTCGTGTCCCGCGAGCCGGGCTGCGCCGGGCATGTCCATGACGGCCGGGTCCGCTGGCACCGTCCCGCGCCGCGCGCCGCCCGGTCCGCGCCCCGCTACGCCGCGCGCACGGCCGGCGAGCTGCCCAGGGTCGACATCCTCTACGATCACCAGGGGGCCGCCGCGGACCTCTACACGGCCTCCGTCGCCGCCGGCGCCAAGGGCATCGTCATCGCCGGCTGCGGCAACGGCAGCCTGTCCCCGGGCGCCGCCCAAGGCGCGGCGCTGGCCGTGCAGGCCGGCGTCCCTTGCGTGCGCGCCAGCCGCAGCGGCGCAGGCGCCGTGTCCGCGCGCAGCGACGATCCCGCCAGGGGCCTCATCCCCGCCGGCGACCTCAACCCCCAGAAAGCGCGGATACTGCTCATGCTCGCCCTGCGCGACAATCCCGACCCCGCGAGCATCCGGCGGGCCTTCGACGGCATCTGAGCCGGGTCAGGCCGTCACGGCCGTTTCGTCCGCCTCGAGCCTAGTCCCGGATCTGCCGCACGCAGGCCACCACGTCGGGGCCGTAGGTTTCGAGCTTGCGGGCGCCGACGCCGCTGACGCCGGCGAGGGCGTCGAGGCTGTCGGGGTTGCGCAGGGCGATCTCGCGCAGCGTGGCGTCGTGAAAGATGACGTATGCCGGCACGCTGTGCTCGCGCGCCACGCGGCCGCGCCAGGCGCGCAGGTGCTCGAAGCGCGCCAGGGCGTCGGGCGGCAGGGCGTCGAGCTGGGCCGCGGTGGTGGTGCGCTGGCGGCTGGGCTTGGCGCGCTTGGCGGCGACGGGGCGCAGCATCAGGGTGCGCTCGCCCTTGAGGACGGCGCGGCTGGCCTCGGTCAGGGCCAGGGTGCCGTAGCCTTCCAGGTCCACCGTCAGCAGGCCCAGGGCCAGGGCCTGGCGCAGGATGCCGCGCCAGGCGTCCGCCGAGAGGTTCTCGCCCACGCCGAAGACGCTCAGCGTATCGTGCCCGTGCTGCTTGACCCGGTCGGTCATCTGGCCGCGCAGGATGTCGATGAGGTGGCCGCCGCCGAAGCGCTGGCCGCGTTCGCGCCACAGGCGGTAGACGGCCGACAGCAGTTTCTGCACGGCCACCGTGCCGTCCCAGGCGGCGGGGGGCTCGAGGCAGGTGTCGCAGTTGCCGCAGGGCTCGATGGTCTGGCCGAAATAGGCGAGGAGGTCCTGGCGCCGGCAGGTGACGGTCTCGCACAGGGCCAGCATGGCGTCGAGCTGGCGCATCTGGAGGCGCTGGTGCTGGGCGTCGCCGTCGGAATCGTCGATCATGCGCCGCTGCTGGACGACGTCCTGCAGGCCGTAGGCCAGCCAGGCGTCGGCGGGCAGCCCGTCGCGCCCGGCGCGCCCGGTTTCCTGGTAATAGCCCTCGATCGACTTGGGCAGGTCGATGTGGGCGACGAAACGCACGTCGGGCTTGTCGACCCCCATGCCGAAGGCGATGGTGGCGACCATGACGATGCCGTCCTCGCGCAGGAAGCGCGCCTGGTGGGCGGCGCGGGTCTGCGCGTCCAGCCCGGCGTGGTAGGGCAGCGCGGCAATGCCGTGGCGCGACAGGAATTCCGCCGTCTGGTCGACGCGGGCGCGCGACAGGGCGTAGACGATGCCGCATTCACCGGCGTGCTCGGCGCGGATGAAATCCAGCAACTGGCGGCGCACCTCGTGCTTTTCCACGATGCGGTAGCGGATGTTGGGCCGGTCGAAGCTCGCGACGAAGCGCGGCGCGTGCTCGAGGGCCAGGCGCGTGGCGATCTCGGCGCGCGTGGCCTCGGTGGCGGTCGCGGTCAGCGCGATGCGCGGCACGTCGGGCCAGCGCTCGGCCAGGACGGACAGCCCCAGGTATTCCGGCCGGAAGTCGTGGCCCCATTGCGAGACGCAGTGCGCCTCGTCGATGGCGAACAAGGCGATGCGGCCGCGCCCGATCAGGTCCATGCAGCGCGGCGTGAGCAGGCGCTCGGGCGCCACGTACAGCAGGTCGAGCTCGCCCTGGAGGTAGGCGCGCTCGACGCGGCGGGCCTCGGCCTGGTCCTGCGAGGAATTCAGGAACGCCGCCCGCACGCCGAGCTCGAGCAGGGCGTCGACCTGGTCCTGCATCAGCGCGATCAGCGGCGAGACCACCACGCCGGTGCCGGGGCGCACGATGGCCGGGATCTGGTAGCACAGGGACTTGCCCCCGCCGGTGGGCATGAGCACCAGCGCGTCGCCGCCGGCGACGACGTGCTCGATGATGGCCCCTTGCTCGCCCCGGAACGATTCGTAGCCGAAGATCTGCCTCAGGGTTTCCAGGGGGGTGGTCATGCGAAAGCGTCGGGATGCGGGTTGCGGAGGGCCTCTATCATAGCCCGCCGGCGGACGCCGCCGCGGGCGGCCGGGCCGGAACGCCGCGCGATTTCCTCGCGTCCCGCCGCCGGGTCATCCCGGAAAGCTCGGCGGCTCGGGAGGCCTGGAGCGGCCGAACATGCGCCAATAGACCCAGAGGTTGAAGATCAGCGCCACCGGCAGCGCGACCACGGTGGCCGACAGGCCCAGGCGCAGGGTGTCCACGGGCGCCGCCGCATCCCAGATCGTGACCTCGTCGAGGACCAGGTAGGGAAAGAAGCTGTAGGCCAGGCCGCCCAGCACCACGCCGAACATCGTCAGCACCAGGACGAAGGGCACGGCCGAGGCGCGGTAGCTGTGGTTGATCATGCGCTGCAAAGTCATCTCGGCGAGGACGAAGCACGCCAGCAGCAGCCCCCAGGTCGCGCCGACCACCCAGCCGCGGGTCTCGTTGCCCCATTTCAGGAACACGCCGGCATTGGAGAAATCCAGCACCACCGAGACGCCGACGGCGGCCACCGCCGTCCAGCGGATGGCCCGCCGCGCCCAGGTGACGGCGCGCACGCGCAGCTCGCCCGCCTCGCGCATCATCAGCCAGGTGGCGCCCAGCAGGCCATAGGCCGCCACGGTGCAGCCGCCCATCGCGATCGCGAAGCCGGTGTAGCCGGGACCGGATTCGTAGCCCACCACGATGCGCCCCAGCATGGCGCCATGGGCGAAAGCCGTGAGCAGCGAGCCCAGCCCGAACCCGAACTGCCAGCGGCCCTGCAGCTCGACCGGCGCGCGCAGGCGCAGCTCGAAGCAGGCCGAACGCAGCAGCGTGCCCAGGGCGAGCAGCGACAGGGGCACGTACAGGCGGCCCAGGGTGTCGGACCAGGCGTAGGGAAAGGCCGCGGCATAGAGGCCGATCCCCAGGAACATCCAGAATTCGTTGGCGTCGCGCCAGGGGCTGAGCAGGGACAGCATGCGCGGCCGCAGGGCGCGCGGCGCGATCAGGGACAGGCAGCCGACCCCGACGTCGAAGCCGTCCAGGATGACGCCGGCGACGGCGATGGCGAAGAACACCGCGGCAAAGGCCAGGGGCATCCAGAAGGCGGGATCCTGGGCGCCCAGGCCCAGGATGGCGGCCAGCGACTCGATCATGCGCGCCCCCGGCGCCGGGCCACCGGCACCACGCCGTAGCGGGTGATGTGGCGCAGCAGTTGATAGAAGCCCAGCAGCAAGGCGGCATACACCAGGACGTAGGCCAGGGTGATGCCGGCATGCTCGCCCATGTCGGGGGCGGCGGCGCCGAGCTCGCGCAGGGTCACCGTGCCGTAGATCGCGTAGGGCATGGCCCCGATGAACATGTGCGCGAGGCCCGCGACCTGGATCGCGCAGGCGAGCACCGTGGCCAGGCGCAGCGTGCCGCGCCCCAGGGGCCGCAAGCCATCGGGCTCGTAGCCCAGGCGCCAGCCGCGCCACCAGGCGGCGAGGGCCGCCAGGGCGAGCAGCGCCCCCGCGAACAAGGCCACCCGCAAGGTCCAGTACGTCGCGAAGACCGGCGGCGTCATTCCCGAGAAATGATCCAGGCCGCGCACCGTGCCGCCCGGATCGCGCGCGAGCCAGCCCGGCGCCTCGATGGGCCGGCCCCATTCCCAGTCATTGGCCTGCCGCTCGGCGTCCGGCCAGGCCGCCACGGTCAGGTCGGCGCGCGGCCCGCTGTGCCATTGAGGCACCACCGCCGCCGCGCGCGCGGGCTGCGCCGGCATCAGCACGCGGCCCAGGTCGGCCGCCAGCGCGCCCTGGACCAGGATGCAGGCGAGCAGCAGCCGCAAGCCAGTGGCGTAGACGCCGCGGTCGCCCTCGTCGCTGGGGCGCGTGCGGGTGCGCACCGCCGTGACGGCCAGCATCAGCGCGGCCGCGACCATCAGGCCGCCGACCGCCATCAGGCCGAACAGCGTGGGCGCGAGGCGGCCGCCGAGGATCGTCAGCCAACTGCGGACCTGGTAGCGCCCATCGACCAGCGAGGCGCCGATCGGCACCTGGGTCCAGGCCATGAGCGCCATGATCCAGTACGCGGTCAGGCTCGCGCCCACCGCGACCATGAACACCATCAAGGTGTGCGCCGCATCCGACAGGCGGCGCTGCCCGTACAGCATGGCGCCCAGGAAACTGGACTTGAAGACGAAGGCGGTGAGCACGGCGGCGGCGACCAGCGGACCGGCGACCTCGCCGGCCTTCTCCATGAAATCCGGCCACAGCGTGCCGAGCTGGAGCAGGACGGGGATGGCGGCGGCGAAACTGAGGATCAGCGACAGGGCGTACACCCGCACCCAGAACCGGTAGGCGAGCATCCACGGCGAGGCGCCGCCCGCGCGGGCGCGCAGCCGGAAATACAGCAGCACCCAGGCCAGACCCAGTTCCAGCGCGAGGAACGCCAGCATGAACCCGAAGCTCGTCAGAAACTGGGCCAGCGACAGAAACAATGCCGTTTGCGTCATAATGTGCGCTAGTTTAGAGCCTGTCCGCCCTTTGCGCGCATTCCATCCGACTCCATGACCACTGATTCCCCGTCCGCGCCGGTCTCCAATTTCCTGCGCACCATCATCGACAACGACCTCAAGGCCGGCCGCTACGCGGGCCGCCTGTGGGCGGGCCGGCCCGGCCCGGCCGAGGTCCGGCGCCAGGGCGGCGTCGATCCGGCCCGCATCCGCACCCGCTTTCCGCCCGAGCCCAACGGCTACCTGCACATCGGCCACGCCAAGAGCATCTGCCTGAATTTCGGGCTGGCGCGCGACTACCTGGGCGCCTGCCACCTGCGCTTCGACGACACCAACCCCGAAAAGGAGGAGGACGAATACGTCCAGGCCATCATCGAGATGGTGCGCTGGCTGGGTTTCGACTGGACGCACGACGGGCAGGAAAACCTCTATTACGCGAGCGACTATTTCGAGGTCATGTACCGCTTTGCCCAGGCGCTGGTCGAGGCGGGCCACGCCTACGTCGACGAGCAGAGCGCCGAGCAGATGCGCGCCACGCGCGGCACGCTGACCGAGCCGGGCACCGACTCGCCCTGGCGCGACCGGCCGGCCGCCGAATCCCTCGCCCTGCTCGACGAGATGCGCCGGGGCGTGCATCCCGACGGCCGCATGGCGCTGCGCGCGCGCATCGACATGGCCTCGCCCAACATCAACCTGCGCGACCCGGTGCTCTACCGCATCCGCCACGCCCGCCACCACCGCACGGGCGACGCCTGGTGCATCTACCCGATGTATTCCTGGGCCCATCCGGTCGAGGACGCGCTCGAGGGCATCACGCACAGCATCTGCACCCTCGAATTCGAGGACCAGCGCCCCTTCTACGACTGGATCCTCGAGCGCCTGGCCGAGCTGGGCCAGCTCGAGCCTCCCCTGCCCCGCCAGTACGAGTTCGCCCGCCTCAACCTCAGCTATGTGGTGACCAGCAAGCGCAAGCTGCGCCAACTGGTCCAGGAGGGACACGTCGAGGGCTGGGACGATCCGCGCCTGCCCACGCTGGCCGGCCTGCGCCGGCGCGGCTACACGCCCTCCTCGATCCGGCTGTTCTGCGAGCGGCTGGGGGTCTCCAAGGCCGACTCGCGCATCGACTATGCCGTGCTCGAGCAGGCGCTGCGCGACGACCTGGATCCGGTCGCGCCGCGCGCGGTGGCGGTCCTCGACCCGGTCAAGCTGCTCATCACCAATTTTCCCGAGGACGGGGTCGAACCCTGCTCCGCCCCGCTCAATCCGCACGACCCGGACGGCGCGCTGCGCCATTTTCCCTTCACGCGCGAGCTCTGGATCGAGCGCGACGATTTCCGCGAGGATCCGCCCCGCAAATACTTCCGCCTGTTCCCGGGCAACCTGGTGCGCCTGAAATACGCCTACGTCGTGCGCTGCACGGGCTGCGTCAAGGACGAGCAGGGACGGGTCGTGGAGGTCCACGCCGAGTACCTGCCCGAGACCCGCAGCGGCACGCCGGGCGCCGACTCGGTCAAGGTCAAGGGCACCGTCACCTGGGTGAGCGCCGCCAGCGCGGTGCCGGCCGAGGTCCGGCTGTACGACCGCCTGTTCACCGACCCGCATCCGGATGCGGGCGACAAGGATTTCCTCGCGGCCATCAACCCCGAATCCTGCCGCGTGGTCCAGGCCCTGCTCGAGCCGGGCACCCTGGCCGAGCCCGGCGCCCTCTGGCAGTTCGAGCGCCTCGGCTATTTCGTCGCCGACCGCGAGGAATCCAGTGTCCGGCGGCCCATCATCAATCGCGCGGCGACCCTGCGCGACACCTGGGTCTGAACACCGTGAGCGCCACCCCCAAGATCGCCCTGGATTTCAAGAGCGCCACCCTGTACGCCCTGCGCGCCGTGCTGCACACCCACGACACCGGCGCCCTGGTCGCCGCCCTGGAGCAGCGCATGGCCGAGGCCGGCGGTTTCTACGAAAACGAGCCGGTGGTGCTCGATGCGCTCGCACTCGGACAGTCCCCCGACTGGGCGGCCCTCGCCGCCGCCATGCGCCGCCACGCGCTGCACCCCATCGGCGTGCTCGCCGAGGGCGAGGCGCGAGAGCAGGCGCTCGCCAGCGGCCTGGCCCCGGTCGAGGTCTCCGGCGCGGCTGCCGCCGGAAGCAGGGGCCGGGCCGGCGCCGAGGTCGGGGGCGCGGCGAAGGCTGGATCGGCATCTGCCAATGCGGCAACCGCAACCGGCGGCGCCCCGGACGCGGCGCCGCCCGCCGAGGCGGCGGGCACCATGGTGGTCCGCCACCCGCTGCGCTCGGGCCAAAAGATCTATGCCCGCGGCGGCGACCTGATCGTGATCGGCATGGTCAGCCAGGGCGCCGAGGTGATCGCCGACGGCAACATCCACGTCTACGGCCCATTGCGCGGCAAGGCGATGGCCGGCGCGCGCGGCGACACGCGGGCGATGATCCTGACGACCCAGCTCGATCCCGAGCTGCTGGCGATCGCGGGCGTCTACCGGGTGGTCGAGACGCGACTGTCCGACAACCTGCACAAGCAGCCGGCGCTGGTCCAGCTCGATGGCGACACGCTGCGCATCCGTCCGCTGTGAGCCCGACGGGGGCGGCGGCGTCCGCTTTCCAGTCCGCCTCCCATTCGCGGCCCGCCTCCGATTCGCGGCCCGCCTCCGATTCGCGGCTCGCCACCGATTCGCGGCCCGCCTCCGATTTGTTGCGTCGCGATACCAGCGCATACAGATGACCGCGTGGCGCGGCCGGTTTTGCTTTACGATTACATGATTTCGACGATAGGGGAATAATCCGTCATGGCGCGCATCGTTGTAGTGACCTCCGGCAAGGGCGGTGTGGGCAAGACCACCACCAGCGCGAGCTTCGCGGCCGGCTTGGCCATGCATGGCCACAAGACCGCAGTGATCGACTTCGACGTCGGCCTGCGCAACCTCGACCTCATCATGGGCTGCGAGCGCCGGGTGGTCTATGATTTCGTGAACGTGATCAACGGCGAGGCCACGCTCAACCAGGCCCTGATCCGCGACAAGCAACTGGAAAACCTCTACATCCTGCCGGCGTCCCAGACGCGCGACAAGGACGCCCTGACCCGCAAGGGCGTCGAAAAGGTGCTCAACGACCTGGCGGACATGTCCTTCGACTACATCGTGTGCGACTCGCCCGCCGGGATCGAGACCGGCGCGGTGATGGCCTCGTATTTCGCCGACGACGCCCTCGTCGTGACCAACCCCGAGGTGTCCTCGGTGCGCGACTCCGACCGCATCCTGGGCATCCTCTCGGCCAAGTCCCGCCGCGCCGAAAAAGGCGAGGAGCCCATCAAGGAACACCTGCTGCTGACGCGCTACAACCCCAAGCGCGTGGCCGAAGGCGAAATGCTCTCGCTCAAGGACATCGAGGACATCCTGCGCATCCGCCTGATCGGCGTGATCCCCGAATCGGAAACGGTGCTGCAGGCCTCGAACCAGGGGATCCCCGCCATCCACATCCGCGACAGCGACGTGGCCCAGGCCTACCTCGACGTGGTGGCGCGCTACCTGGGCGAGGAAAAGCCGCTGCGCTTCGTGGACTACGAAAAACCCGGCTTGCTCAAGCGCCTGTTCGGGGGGAAATGATCATGTCGTTCCTGGACTTTCTGCGAGGCCAGAAGAAATCCTCGGCGAGCATCGCCAAGGACCGCCTCCAACTGATACTCATCAACGAACGCGGCGGCGGCCGCAGCACGCCCGATTTCCTGCCGCAACTGCAAAGGGAACTGATCGAGGTGATCTCCCGCTACGTGCACATCAATCCCGAGGACATCAAAGTCAACCTCGACCGCCAGGACTCCCTCGAAGTGCTCGAAGTCAAGATCGAGATGCCCCAGGCCGAGATCAGGGGCTGAGGGACCCAAGCCCCCGAGGGGCGTCACGCAGCGTTCCGGCACCCGACGCACGCAGGGCCGGGCCCCTGCGCCCAAGGCGGGAAGCGGCGGTTGCCCGTGAAGGCGCTAGGAAACGTCGCCGGACCGACCGCCAGCACCTGCCATCGCCATCCGGCACCATCCGAGGATGCGCAACACCCTGGCGCGGGATTCCGTACTCAAGGCCGCCGGCACCCGGTCGTCGGGATTGTAGTCCGCCCATACGCGAGCGGCTTTGAGCCGCTGGAATTCTTTGCCCATTTTGTGAAACAGGGCCTTGTCCGAGCCCTCGAAGCTCAAGAACCTGGCGATCAGCCGTGCATGCACTCCAATGGCACGCTCGTTTTCGGGGGCAGGCAATCCGGCGGATATCGGCATGAGCGCCCAGTACGCCGCGTAATAGTAGCGGGAGACGGCCGCCCGCAAATAATGCTCTTTGCGGGCATCCGCCGAGTGCAGGAAATCGCCGACGGCAATGAGATCATGCGGTGACATCGTCATATGATCGCTCTGGCGAACTTTCCGGCGCAGCGTCGCGTGCATGAATCGCGATCACGGCTCGCGTGTGTGGAAAATCAACGATGCCCTCTGAGATTTCATCGATATGCCGTTCGATCTCGAAGGCCTTTTCCAGGCCGACCGGCAAATCGAACGACAGCGCCAAGTCCCCGTCCTGGTCATCGAAACGAAAAACGCCCGGCAGCGAGAGCAGGATTCCCGCGCGAATCGCGGCCTTTGCCGCCACGTCCTGCATGAGATCCAGGACAGCGGTGGTGTAGCCCTCTCGTTGCGCCCGATTCATGAATGCCCCCAGCCCCGAACCGGAAACGATGTGGGACCACAAGCCGGACAGGTCCAGGCCGGCGGCCTGTGCGGCCGCGATCGCCCCTTCCATGGCCCGGATATCGAGCAGGCCCACGGAAAGGGAAATCTTGCGCGTATATTCGTCAGGGGAATCCATGTCGACCGCGGCGAGCAGCCGGCGCGCAAAAGGCCGCTCGCCCAGGACCAGGGCATATCCGACCAGGTAGAGCCTGTCCAGGTCGCTGCCAGCGCGCAAGACGTCCGCGGCGATCGGCAAAAAGGCCTGCGGGTTTCCGGACACCGCATACATGGCGGCCCTGGCCAAGAGACCCTCGGAGGCGCTGACATGCTCGAGATCACGGACCTTGCGGCGCATATCGAAATAATCCGGCGAACCGGCGTCCATCACGCGCCCGAAAGCGATGACATCGGCCAGCTTGTCGAAAAGCTCATTGGCGATCGTGGCGGGCTTTGGGGTGGGCATGGCTTTGGGCGGAAACCATCGGACCCATCACATTACGATGAAGCACCCAGCCGGTCAAACAGCAGCATGACAAATTCGCCCCACCGCGCCGTCCGGCCAGGACACCAGCTACCCGCGGCGCCGCCCGGCCAGGGGTGCAGCCCGCCCGCCGCCCCATTGCCCCGCCGCGGCGATCGCGGGGCTGCCAGGCGGCCCAGGTGATGCGCCCGGCCTCGGCGAGCCAGCCCCGCCACGGCGATCGCGGGACGCTAGACCCACGTCAGGGTCAGCCATACCACCAGGGGAATGGTGGCGACCGACAGCAGGTTGCCCATGAGGACCACGCTGGCGACGGTGCGGGGCTCGACCTTGTAGTGCTCGCAGAGCAGGTAGTTCAGCACCGCGGGGGGCAGCATGGCCGACAGGGCCACCAGCCGCGTCCATTCGGGGGTGAGGGGCAGCAGCCACACCACGATCACCAAGGCGAGCGCGCCGGCCAGCAGGTACATGCCGTTGATCCGCAAGGCCAGGCCCAGGTGGTCGATGCGGTCCTGCGACAGGCGCACCCCGAGGCTGAACAGCATCAGCGGCACGGCGATCTGGCCCAGCAGGTCCAGGCTGGTCAGGAGGAACTGCGGCAGCGCGTCGGGATTCATGCCGAACGTCACGCCCAGCACGGCGGCCCAGATGTTGGGGTTGCGCACCCACATCCAGGCGTTGCGGCCGCCGGACAGGATGAACAGGCCGACGGAGAAATGCAGGAGGTTGGAAAGGACGAACAGGACGATGATGTCGCCCAGCAGCTCCTTGCCGTAGGCCAGCATCATCAGCGGGATGCCGATGTTGCCGGTGTTGCGGAACATGCCGACCATGAGGTAGGCGGGCCGGGCGATGGCCGGCCCCCGCACCAGCGCCAGCAGCAGCCCGGGCAGCAGGATGATGAGCACGCCCGCGGCCAGGAGGGGCCAGCCCTTGACGAGGTCGATGGGGTTGCCGACCAGCGCCGAGAACACGAGCGCCGGGACGAACACCATGACGTTGGCGTAGTTGATGAACGTCATGTCCGGCGCGCGCGCCTGGCGCCGCCCGAATACGAACCCCGTCGCGGCGATGGCAAAGACCGGGATGACGATATTCAGCAGGGTGAGCAGCATGGCGGGCGAAAACGGGCGGGGACGAATCGAAGGCCGTCAGTGTACTGCGCAATGCCGAGGCGGGATGCCGAGGCGGGCGCTCGGCAAGAGGCCCTGCGCCGGGGCTGCCAAGCGGTCCCACACAGGCAGTCTTGATTTGTACACAATATTTGTGGACAATGATTCATGGTGGCATCCCCTCAATCCACCATGGAGACTCGGCACCGCCATGGAAAACCTCGATTTCACCGTACTCAAGGCGCTGGCCGATTGGCGCACGCGGGGCCAGGCGGCGGCGCTCGTCACGGTGGTGCGGACCTGGGGGTCTTCGCCCCGCCCGATCGGGTCCATCATGGCGTTGTGCCAGGACGGCACGGTGACGGGCTCGGTGTCGGGCGGCTGCATCGAGGACGATCTGATCGCGCGGCATCGCCCGGACGGTCCCGAGGGGACCGCGTGGCACGCCCGCAGCGGCACCCAGGTGCTGAAATACGGAGTCTCCGCCGACGAGGCGCACCGTTTCGGCCTGCCCTGCGGCGGCACTCTGGAACTGGTCATCGAATACAACCCCGAGCCGCACTGCCTCCGCGAGCTGCTCGATCGCCTCGAATCGGGGCGGCTGGTGCGCCGCGTGCTGCGCCTGTCCGATGGCCACGCGACGCTGGCGGCGGCCGACGCCCCCGCCGCCCTCGCCCTGGACGGCGGGACGCTGCGCGCCACTTTCGGCCCGAGCTACCGGATGCTGCTGATCGGGGCCGGCCAGCTCGCGGAATACCTGGCCACCATGGCGCTGTTCTCGGGCTTCACGGTGACGGTCTGCGATCCGCGCATCGAGTACACGCGCGGCTGGTCCGTCCCCGGCGCCCGGGTGATCGCGGACATGCCGGACGACGCCGTCGTCGCCTGCCGGCCCGATCGCAGGACCTGCATCGTGGCGCTCAGCCACGATCCCAAGCTCGATGACCTGGCGCTGATCGAGGCCCTGGATTCCGACGCCTTCTACGTCGGCGCCATCGGCTCGCGCCGCAACCAGGACGCCCGCCGCCGGCGCCTGATCGAGCATTTCGGCCAGACCGAGGGATCCATGGACCGCCTGCGCGGCCCCGTCGGGATCTTCATCGGCAGCAAGACCCCGCCCGAGATCGCGGTCAGCATCATGGCCGAGATCATCGCCGTCAAGAATGGCGTCCCGATCACCAAGGCGATCGACGTGCGCGCCGCCAAGGACGGCGGCTTCGCCCTCATGGGCCTGACCGAGCCCGCCTGCGAGCTTCCCGGAGCCTGAACAGGCGCCGCGATCGCCACGCCCGCGCCGCGCCCCGCAAGAGCGGGGTCACGACGGGCGCCGCCGCGCCTCGCAAGTCCACGTCCACGGCGGCGAAATGACGGATCCGGACGCGGCAAGGCCGTACGGCGCCACGGATGGGCATTCAAGGATGCGGCCCCAGGTCCTCCGGCCGATCCACGTCGCGGAAGATCCCCGGGTCCTGGACCTCGATTTCCTGCACCGGAAAGGCCTTGAGCAGCTTGCGGGCGCCCTCGTCCCCGCCCAGTTGCAGCAGGCGCGGCAGGTGCAGGGCGCCGAAGGCCACGGGATTGCCGCGCCGGCCCTCGCAAACCGGCACGGCGATGCCGGCGCCCCGGACCACGGCATCGGCCAGGGCCGCCAGGGTCTCGGGCCTCGCGTAAGGCATGTCGGCCAGCGCGATGAGGAATCCATCCGCGGGCCCCGCCGCCCGCAGGCCGCATACCAGCGAGGCCCCCATGCCCTGGGCCGCATCGGGGCAGACGACCGTGCGGCAGCCGGCATCGCGCAGGACCCGGGCCAGCGCGTCGCCCCCGGGCGGGACGACGGCGATCGCCGATCCGGTGGCGGCGACCAGCGTCCGGGCCGCCGCGGCCGCCACCGGCCGGCCACAGGCCAGGGGCTGCAGCAGCTTGTTGCGCCGGCCGGACGGGTCGAAGCGCCGTCCCTGGCCCGCCGCCAGCAATATCCCGATCACGCCAACGCCCAAGGCAGCCTCCGGCACGATGCTAGTCCAGGCCCAGCAGCATCGAGAGCTCGGACTTTGGCTCTGAACGCCGCGGCCGGGCGCTCTGCTCGACGTGCCGCAGGTGCGCGTCCATGCAGGCCGCCGCCCGTTTCGGATCGCCGGAGGCGATGGCGTCGATGATCCCGGTATGCTCGCGCGCCGAGCACGATTCGCCCGGATGCCCGTGCCCGTCGACGAGAAAGATGAGCGGCGTCTGGACGACGAGCCGCTCGAGGAACTCGGACAGCACCGTGTTCTCGGCGTATTCGCCCAGCTTGATGTGGAATCCCATCGACAGCCAGATGCCCGAGCGCCTGTCGCCGCCGGCGTAGCTGTCTTGTTCGGCCCTCACGAACTCGCGCAATTCCTCGATCTGCCGGGGCGTGATGGTGCCGGCAAGCCGCTCGATCAGCGCGATCTCGACGAGGCGGCGCGCCTCGAAGATATGGCTCGCCTCCTTGCGCGAGGGATTGGCCACGGCCGCCCCGTGGTTCGCGCGCAGGCTCACGAGCTTGAGCGCCGAAAGCCGCGTCAGGGCCTTGCGGACCACGCCCCGCGTCACGCCGAAGGCCTCGGCGAGCGGCACCTCCTTGAGTTTCATGCCCGGGGTCAGGCGGTGTTCCAGGATGCTGTCGAACAGCACCCTGTAGACGCGGTCCTCGCCGTTCTCGTCGCCCGGCGGCGATCCGCCCCCGGCATGGCGGGAATGGAAATCGCTCAGGGCGTCTTCGAGCAGTGAATTCCGCTTGCTGTCGAGGTCGCGTTTCATCGCTTGCTGTCGAGGTCCCGTTTCATTCGATCGGATCTATCCCATGGCATGGGCCTCGGTGGCCAGCCCCTCGGAGGCGGCCCGCGCCCCGCCCGTGAAAACGATGTCGTCCGCACGCACGGGCACGCGCGGCAGCTCGAGCCCGGTGGCGTCCCGCAGCGCCGCCGCCACGGCCGCGACGCTGGAGATGGTGGGCGGCTCGCCCACCCCCCTCAGGCCATAGGGGGCATGCTGGTCGGGCCGCTCGATGATGCGCACCTGCATCGAGGGCGCATCCACGATGGTGGGAATGAGGTAGTCGGTGAACGAGGGATTCCGCAGCTTCCCCTCGCGGACCAGGAGCTCCTCCATCACCGCCAGCCCCATGCCCTGCAGCGATCCGCCCTGGATCTGCCCCTTGATCGTGGTGGGGTTGATCGCCCGGCCGACGTCCTGCACGGCGTCGAGCGCCACCACCCGGACGATCCCGAGCTCGGTATCCACGTCGACCACGGCCCGGTGCGCGCAGAACGCGAATTGCAGCGTGACGGCGCCCTGCCCGTTTTCAGGGTCCAGGGGCTCGGTCGGCCGGTGATGATGCCTGGCCGTCTCTGTGATCGGCGTATCGAGTAGCTCGGACATGCGCATTGCGGTTGGGGGAGACGCGATCCCGCCCCGGTCGAGCACGGGGCCGGACCCGTCGGATCCGTGGCGGCCGGCCGCGCGCGCCATCAGGCGCTCGCGAATCCGCTCGCACGCCATTTTAACGGCACCGCCGCTCATGTAGGTCTGGCGCGAGGCGGACGTGGCGCCGGGATCGCCGAGCGAGGTGTCGCTGGTCTCGAAACGCACCTCGACGTCGCCCAGTTCCTCCCGGACGATCTGACCGAGGACGGTGAGGATGCCCTGCCCGACCTCCGCCGCCGCGGTCCCCACGGTCGCGACCGGCCGGCCGTCCACCCGCTCGAGCCGCACGCTGGCGCTCGAGTGATCGTCCGCGCCCTCGCCGAAGGCGACGTTCTTGAATCCCACCGCATAGCCGATGCCGCGCCGGACGCCCTCGCCGCGGGACGTGCTGGCCAGGCCGCCGGGCATGTTGCGCTGGTCGCCGTCCAGGGGCGGCGGCAGGGGCAGGCCGCGGACGAGCTCCAGCATCTCGGCCACCGGCGCCGGCGCGACGACCGGCTGGCCGGTGGTCGGCATGGCGTCGCCCTGCCCCAGGGCGTTCCTTTGCCGGAACTCGACCGGATGCATCCCGAGGGCCTTGGCCAGCTTGTCCATCTGCGCCTCGTAGGCCACGGCGACCTGCACCGCCCCGAAGCCCCGCATGGCCCCGCAGACGGGATTGTTGGTGAACACGGCATAGCAGTCGTTGTGCGTCGCCCGCGTCACGTAGGGGCCGGCGCCGTACACGGCGGCATTGAAGATGACCTCGGGCGAGCAGGACGCATACGGCCCGCCGTCGAAGACGATGGTCGCCGCGACGTACTGGAGGACGCCGTCGCCGCTGGCGCCGTGCTCGTAGCGCATGCGCACCGGATGGCGGTGGACGTGGCCGTGGAAGGACTCCTCGCGGTTGTACATCATCTTTACCGGACGGCCGGTCCGCAAGGCGAGCATGCACGAATGCACGTGCACGGTCAGGTCCTCGCGGCCGCCAAACGCCCCGCCGATGCCCGAGAGCTCGACCCGCACCGCATCCAGGGGCAGGCCCAGAGCGCGCGCGATCTGCATGCGGTCGAAATGTATCCATTGCGAGGCCACCCGCAGCTCGACCCCGCCGCCCGGCAAGGGGCGCGCCAGGCCGGCCTCGGGCCCGAGGAAGGCCTGGTCCTGCATCCCGACCTCGTATTCGCCCGCGACCACCACGTCGGAGGCGGCGCGCGCGGCCGCCAGGTCGCCGCGCCGGACCGGGATGTGGCGGACGACGTTCCCCTCGGGGTGGATCCTGCGGGCATCCGGATCGAACGCCGCCGCCCACGAATCCGTGAGAGGCTCCAGGACCTCGAACTCGACGCGGATGGCCTCGAGCGCCCGCCGGGCGATCTCGGGATGCGTGGCCGCCACGATGGCGATGGGCTCGCCCTCGTAGCGCACGACGTCCTCGGCGAGGACGGGCTGGTCCGGCCGCTCGATGCCGTGGCGGTTCAGGCCGGGGACGTCGGCGGCCGTCAGCACCGCATGGACGCCCGGCAGCGCCCGCGCCTCGCCCGTCTCGATCGACACGATGCGGGCATGGGGGTGCGGGCTGCGCAGCGTCGCGCCCCACAGCATGTCCGGCGCGCACAGGTCGGAGGCGTACTCGAAGGCCCCCATGGCCTTGGGCGCGGCGTCGGGGCGCACCGGCGAATCGCCGATCCGCCCCCGTCCGGCCGGCGGCACGGCGGGCTTTTCGCCCCGCATCCGCCCGGCCGCGAGCTCGACCGCGTCGATGATCTGCTCGTAGCCCGTGCAGCGGCACAGGTTGCCGGCCAGCGCCTCGCGGATCTCGAGCCGGTCCGGCGCGGGATTGCGGGACAGGAGCTCGTGCGCCGCGACCACGATGCCGGGCGTGCAGAAGCCGCACTGGACCCCGCCGCTTTCGGTCAGCACCTCCTGGACGGCGGCCATGCGCCCGCCGTCGGCGACGCCCTCGACCGTCGCGATGTCCAGCCCCTCGGCCTGGCCGGCCGCGACCAGGCATGCGCACACGGGGTCGCCGTCGATCAGCACGGTGCAGGAGCCGCACTCGCCCTGCTCGCAGGCGTTCTTCGAGCCGTAGAGTCCGAAGCGCTCCCGCAGCACGTACAGCAGCGATTCGCCCTCCCGGACGTCCTCGGCGGCATGAGGCCGGCCGTTGATGGTGCACGTCAGACGCACGATGTCCTCCTTCCCAGTGCCTTCCACGCCCAATCCAGGTTGCGCCGCGCCAGCACCTCGAGCGAACGCCTCCGGTAGCGGGCCGTCCCCCGCACGTCGTCTATCGGCGCACAGGCCTGGCCCACCAGCTCGCTGAACGCATCCACCAGCGCGCCGTCCAGGGGCCGCGGGGATTCGCCCAGGGCCGGCCAGGGCAGGGACGCGCCCAGCGCCTCCATCCCCGCCACGCGGATGACCTTGGGCGCCGAGGAGCCGATGGCGCAGCGGATCTCGCGCTGCGCCGGCCGCAGGTCCAGGGCGATGCTGGAGATCGAGATGACCATGGCATTGCGCGTGCCGACCTTGGAGAAAAGCTGCGGGCCGGCCTGGCGGCGCACGTGGACGGCCGTGATCAGCTCGTCGGGCAGCAAGGCGTTGCGCTTGGGGCCGACGAGGAATTCCTCGAGCGGCAGCCGCCTCGTCCCGCGGACCGAGGCGAGCTCCACCACCGCCCCGGCGGCGACCAGGGGCGGCAGGGTATCGCCGGCGGGCGAGGCCGTGGCGATGTTGCCGCCGATCGTCGCGCGATTGCGGATCTGCGGCGAGCCGACCGTGCCCGCCGCCATGGCGAGGCCGGGCAATGCGTCCGCGTGGTCGCGGTGCAGCCGCTTGCAGCTCACGCCGGCGCCGATGCGCAGGACGCCGTCCGGCTGCGCGGCGACGGCCCGCAGCTCGGCGATGCCGGACAAGTCCAGCAGGGCCGGCGGCCGGCGCCGGTCGAAATTGATCATCACCATCAAGTCCGTCCCGCCGGCGATCGGGACGCAATCCGGGAATTCGGACTTGATGCTCAGGGCCTCCGGCAGGCTGGCGGGGCGAAAGAATGTCATGCGTGTTCCGAACCTTGAAAGAGTCAGCGGCTGCGCCAGAATTCCCGCTGCAGGGCGGCCACCTCGGGGATCACCTCGGGCACCGGGCCGATCAGGTCGACCTCCTTCTGGCAGTGATCGAAGACATAGCGCGACGGCACGCTCATCGTCGGGTTCTCGGCGTGGTTGCCGGTGGCCTCGAGCAGCTCGGCCTCGGTCAGGCCGAAGACCACACGCCCGATGTTGGCCCAGTAGGCCGTCCCGGCGCACATGCAGCAGGGCTCGACCGAGGTGTACAGGGTGCAGTGCCACAGGAATTCGGGCCGGAAATTGCGCGCCGCGATGCGCGCCAGCTCGGCCTCGGCGTGATTGACGGTGTCGATGTTGCACTGCTCGACCAGCACGGTCTCGTGGTCGGGGCCCACCAGGATGGCGCCGAAGGGATGGCACCCCAGGCCGATCGCGCGCTTGGCGACCTCGTTGCTGCGCAGCAGGTGGCGCACGATCTGCTCTCGCGAGGGGGATGAGCGTTGGGACGGGAGTTCGAGGGTTTCGAGGTTCATGGCGATCTTCCGATTCGAGGGGCTGGGGTGGGCGGGCGCCGGATGCCGGGCCGGGTGCGGCCGGCGCCGCGCTACGACGTGGGTTCGAACAGGCGTCCCAGGGACGCCGGGGTGTGCAAGCGGATGCGGACGGGGTTGCTGGATATCGCGACCAGCACCACGACCGTGGCGAAGTACGGCAACATGGACAGCAGGTGCGAGGACACCGCGACCCCGCGGCTCTGGGCAAAGAGCTGCGCGACCGTGATGCCGCCAAAGAGGTACGCGCCCAGCATGACGCGCCCGGGCCGCCAGGTGCCGAACACCACCAGCGCGAGGGCGATCCACCCGCGGCCGGCCGTCATGCCCTCGACCCACATGGGGGTGTACATGGTCGCGAGGAAGGCGCCGCCCAGGCCGGCCATGGCGCCGCCGAACAGGATCGCGAGGTAGCGGATGCCGATCACCGAATAGCCGAGCGCATGGGCGGAGGCGGGCGACTCGCCGATCGCGCGCAGGGCCAGGCCGGCGCGGCTGCGATAGAGGAACCACCAGATGGCCGCGAACGCGATCCAGGACACGTAGACCAGCGGCTGGTGCGCGAACAGCACCCGGCCCACGACCGGCAGGTCCGACAAGAGCGGGATCTCGTACTCCGGCTGGATCGGCAGCACGATGTTCAGGTACGACTGGCCGACGTAGGCGCTCAGGCCCACGCCGAATATCGTCAGCGCCAGCCCGCAGGCGACCTGGTTCGCCATCAGCGTCAGGGTGAGGAAGG
Source organism: Alcaligenaceae bacterium (assembly GCA_044508625.1). Taxonomy (GTDB): domain Bacteria; phylum Pseudomonadota; class Gammaproteobacteria; order Burkholderiales; family Burkholderiaceae_B; genus Castellaniella. Next base: position 20,281 of record JBIQHJ010000026.1, on the reverse strand, counting down.
CGAACAGCAGCGCCATCACCATGGCGGCCAGGATGCCGGCGTTGACGCCCAGCCACAGGCTGCCGGTGCCCGAGGCCACGGCGAAGGAGGCGATCGCCCCCACCAGCATCATGCCTTCCACGCCGAGGTTCAGCACGCCGGATTTTTCGACCACGAGCTCGCCGAGGGCCGCGAACAGCACGGCCGTGCCCGCCGGGATGGTGGCGATGAGGATTGGAATGATCATTTCCATCAGGCGGCCGCTCCTTGGACGAGGCGGCGCGCCGGGGTGCCCACGACGCGCAGCCGATAGGTGATGAAGACTTCCATGCCGAGCAGGATGAACAGCAGCATCCCCTGGAACAGGCCGGTGATGGCGGCCGGGAGGTTGAGGTCCATCTGGGCGGCCTCGCCGCCGAGGTACAGCAGGGCCATCAATAGGCTCGCGAGCACGATGCCCAGCGGATGCAGGCGCCCGACGAAGGCGACGATGATGGCGGCGAAGCCATAGCCCGGCGACACGACCGGCAGCAGTTGGCCGACCGGGCCGGCCACCTCGCCGACGCCGGCCACGCCGGCCGCCACGCCGCCGATCAGCATGCTCACCCACACGATGCGCTTGGGGCTGATGCCCGAGTAATGGGCGGCCGCGTCCGACAGGCCCGCGACCCGCATCTGGTAGCCGAGGAAGCTGCGGTGCATGAAGAACCAGCCCGCGGCGACGGCGGCCAGCGAGACGAAGATGCCGGCATGCAGTCGCGTCCCCTCGATGAGGATGGGGAACAGCCCCGCCGATTCGAACACCCGGGATTGCGGCAGGTTGAAGGCCCCGGGATCGCGCCACGGGCCGTAGACCAGGTAGCCGAGGAACAGCAGCGCGATGTAGTTCAGCATCAGCGTGGTGAGGATCTCGTTGGCGTTGAAGCGCGTGCGCAGCACCGCCGGGATGGCGGCCCACAGCCCGCCGCCCAGCGCGCCGGCCAGCACCATCGCGGGCAGCAGGAAGGCGCTGTCGGCGTCATGGAAATAGATCGCCAGGCCGCCGCCCGCGATGGCGCCCATGACGAGCTGGCCCTCGGCGCCGATGTTCCAGACATTGGCGCGGAAGCCGATCGTCAGGCCGATGGCGATGAGCATCAGCGGCGATGCCTTGATCAGCAGCTCGCCGACGCCGAACAGGCTGCTCACCGGCGTGACGAACAAGGCGTGGAACGCCTCCAGCGGATCGCGCCCGAGAAAGATGAACAGGCCCGTCCCGATCACCGCGGTCAGCACCAGCGTGATCAGCGGCGACCCATAGCGCATGGCCCTCGAGGGCAGCGGCCTGCGTTCCAATTTAAGCCACATGGCGTGCCTCCCCGTCCGCGCCCCGGCCGGCTTCGCCGCCGGCTCCGGGCCATAGTCCGCTCATCCACAGGCCCACCTCCTCGGTGTCCGTGTCCCGCCGCCGCTTGGCCGGCGACAGCCTGCCGGCGGCGATCACCGCGATGCGGTCGCTGATCTCGAACAATTCGTCCAGGTCGTCGGAGACGACCAGGATGCCCACCCCCCGGTCCCGCAGCGCGACCAGCGCGCGGCGGATGAAGGCGCTGGCCTGCACGTCGACGCCCCAGGTCGGCTGGGCGACCACCAGGACCTTGGGGTTCTGCAGGATCTCGCGGCCCACGATGAATTTCTGGAGATTGCCGCCCGACAGGCTCTCGGCCGGCGCCCGCGGGCCGCCGCACTTGACGCCGAACTCGTCGATGCAGCGCCGCGTGAAATCCTCCGCCACCGGCACGTCGACCAGCCCATGCGCCACCATGCCCTGGCCGTGGGCCGTCAGCAGCGAATTCTCGAGCAGCGACATGCCCGGCACGGCGCCGCGCCCCAGGCGTTCCTCGGGAACGAAGCCCAGCCCGAGGCGGCGCCGCTGCGCCGCGTCGAGATGGCCGGCGGGCATGCCCAGCAACTGGATCGAGGCCGCGTCGCGCGCCCGGGCCTCGCCCGACAGCAGGGCGAGCAGCTCTTGCTGGCCGCTGCCCGAGACGCCCGCGATGCCCAGGATCTCGCCGCCGTGGACCGCGAGGGACACGTCCTCGAGGTCCGTGCCGAAGATGTCGTCGGCCGCCTTGGACAGGCCCCGGACCACCAGCACCTCGCCGCCCACCGCCTCGGATTCCGAGGCCCGGCAGGTGACGACCTCCTCGCCGACCATCAGCCGCGCCATCGCCGCCTCGGTCTCGCGCCGCGGATCGCAGGTGCCGATCACCCGGCCGCCGCGCAGGACGGTGACGGAATCGCACAGCGCCTTGATCTCGTGGAGCTTGTGGCTGATGTAGAGGATGCTGCAGCCCCCCTCGGCCAACTGGCGCAGGGTGTCGAACAGCTTGTCCACCGCCTGCGGGGTCAGGACGGAGGTCGGCTCGTCCATGATCAGCAGCCGCGGATTCTGCAGCATGCAGCGGATGATCTCGACCCTCTGGCGCTCGCCGACCGACAGGGTGTGTATGGCGCGCCGGGGATCCGTCGCCAGCCCGTAGCGGCGCGATACGGCCTCGATGCGCGCCGCCAGGTCCTTCAGGTCGGGCTTGCCGGGCAGGGCCAGCGCGGCGTTCTCGGTCACGGTGAGCGTCTCGAACAGCGAAAAATGCTGGAACACCATGCCGATGCCCAGTTCGCGGGCGTGGGCGGGGCTGTGGACCGTGACCGGCTTGCCCTCCCAGCGGATTTCCCCGGCATCGGGCCGCACCACGCCATAGATGCTTTTCATGAGCGTGCTCTTGCCGGCGCCGTTCTCGCCGAGCACGGCATGGATCTCGCCGGGCTGGACCGTGAGGTCTATCCGGTCGTTCGCCACGATGCCCGGATATGCCTTGGTCAGGCCGCGGATCTCCAGGCGCGGCCCGGAGGCCGGCGGCACGATGTGCGCTGTCATGCGGATCCTCCCTGTCCGGGGCCTGCGGTTCAGTTGGACGGCAGCCGGCCCTGGATGCCCGCGGCCAGCCAGTCGAGCTTGTGCAATTGCTCGTCGGTGAGCGACACGCCGGCCGCGACCCGCTCCTTGCCGTCCTGGTCCTGGATGGGGCCGGTGAAGGGCTTGAGCGAGCCGTCCTCGAAACCGGCCTCGAGCCTGGCGACCAGTTCCTTGACGTCGGCCGGGATGTCGTCGTTGAGCGCGACCATCCGCACCCCGCCCTCCTTGACGCCCAGCCATTCGTTGCCGGATTTCCAGGTCTTGTCGAGGACGGCCTGGGTGTTGCGGATGTAGAAGCCCGACCAGTCCAGCAGCGCACAGCTCAACTGGGACTTGGGGCCGTACTTGGCCATGTCGCTCTGGAAGGTCGCCGCGTAGGCGCCCTTTTCCTGCGCGACCTGCACCGCCACGGGCGAGGACAGCTCGGAAATCAGGATGTCGGCGCCGTCGGTGAGCAGGGCGTTGGCGGCCTCGCGCTCGCGGCCGGGGTCGTACCAGGTGTTGAGCCAGGTGACCTTGAGCACGGCCTTGGGGTTGACGCTGCGCATCGCGATCATCAGGGCGTTGAGATCCTGGATCACCTCCGGGACGGGCATGGACGCGATGAAGCCCACGACGCCGGTCTTGCTCATCCTGGCGGCGAGGATGCCGTTCAGGTAGAAGCCCTCGTAGGTCCGCGCGGCGTACACGCCCATGTTCCTGGACGTCATGAAGCCCTGGCAGTTCATGAATATGGTCTTGGGAAACTGCTTGGCGACCTTGGACATGGGCGTCATGTAGCCGAAGGACACGCCGTAGATGAGATCCGTGCCGCCCTGGGCCAGGGTGCGCATGACGCGCTCGGAATCGGCGCCCGTCGCCACCTGCACGTAGCGGGTCTTGACCTTGCCGGCCAGGGCTTTCTCCAGCGCGAGCCGGCCGAGCTCATGCTGCCGCACCTAGCCCACGTCGCCGATGGGATTGTCATAGAGGAACACGACGTCCAGCGGCTTGCCGGACTGCGCGTACACACGGGGAGCGGCGGCCATGGCCGCCAGTGAGAGAAGGACGGTCCTGCGACTTGTAGCCATAGTTGTCTCCGAGTTGATCCGCGATCGATCGCGGATTCTTTTTCATTCGTGGGCCCCGGGCCTTCGCCGCCGGATCATCCCGCGTCGCCGACCGCCACCGGGTCGCGGTTCGGTCCAAGGATCTTATTGTTTGTGCACAATTTATGTCAACATTACGGGGCTATGGAAAACCCCTGTCTAATATCGACTATTCGATCGGGAACATAATGGTCCGCCGCGGCGAGGGCGGGCCGCCGGAGGGGGCGAGAGGCTGGGTGCCGGGGCGCCGGGCGTGGAGCTGCGGTCGGCAGGCAGTGGGCGCGATGCGAGGAACGGAATGCGGCCCGGAAAGCGAAAAGCACAGCTTCTCGCTGTGCTTTTCGCGCGGGAGGGACGAGGGCCGGCGGCGCGCGCCTATCCCGCCCCGTTCACGATGTCCAGGCACTGGTGGCGGCGCCAGGCGGCCTCCTTGACCTGCTGCCGGGCGTCGAACACCACTTTGTACTGGCACACGATGTAGTTCTCGGAGCGCGGCAGGCGGAAGGTGAAGTTGTAGTCCCACGTGGCGCCCGCCGATGCGCCCTCCAGGGGCCGGCCGATCAGGCGCACCACTTCCGCCGCGGGCAGGCCCGGGACGATCTGTCGGAACCGCTGCGGCTGCGACATCACGCCGTCGCGCTGGAAGGGTTCGTCGTAGTCCGGCAGCTCCATCTGGACGTCGGGGTAGTCCAGCTTGCCGGGGTTGCTGACCGGATCGATGGGATTGGCGGCCTGCGCGGCGCCGGCCGCCCACAGCGCCGCGATCGCGGCCACCCACAGCGCGGTGGCGCCGGCCATCCCCAGGGCGCGCCGCGGCGCCGGACGAATGATGAGTTTGCCTGCTTGCATGATGCGTCCTCTTTCTCCGGAAACGATTGCCTTCAGCGTTCGCGCAAGGCTTCGCGCGCCTTGTTGAAGGGCTTGGTCAGGTAGTCCCACACCGTCTTGCGGCCGGTGCGGATGTCGGTCGTGGTCACCATCCCGGGCACGATCGGAAAGCGCGTGCCGGCCTTGTTGACCAGCGCATCGGAGGCCGTGCGCACGTACACGGGGTAGTAGACGATCTCGGGCTTGACCTCGTCGCGCACCGTGTCGGGCGCGATGGTGACGACCTTGCCTTCGAGGCCGCCATAGATCGCGTAGTCGTAGGCCGTCACCTTGACCAGGGCCTCCTGACCGGGATGGATGAAGGCGATGTCGCGCGGCGAGATGCGCGCCTCGACCAGCAACTGGTCGTCCAGCGGCACGAGCGTCATCATCGAACCGTTGGGCGGCACCACGCCGCCGATGGTGGTGACTTCGATGCGCTTGACCACGCCGCGCACGGGCGAGACCAGCGTCGTGCGCTCCAGGGTGTCCTCGCGCCCGCGGACCACCGAGGACAGCGACTGCACCTCGGCATTGGCGCGGGCCAGTTCCTCGCGGCTGCGCACCATGTAGCTGGAGCGCGCCTCGGTGATCTTCAGTTCCAGTTCTGCGCGCTGGCGCTGCAGCCGGATGAGTTCCACATTGCTCGCGGCGCCGCTCTGCACCAGCGAGCGCGTGATGTCCAGCTCGCGGCGCACCAGCCCCAGCGTCTCGTTCAGGCCATGCAGGGTCTCCCGCAGGCTGTCGCGGCGCGAATGGAACAGCGCGAGCTCGGCTTCGCGCAGCGCCGGGTAGTCGTCCAGGTCCGCCGGGAACTTGGGCGAATCCAGGTCCCCGACCTCGGCCCGCAGGCGCGCGCTGGCGGCAAGCGCGGCCCGGTAGCGCGCCGCCGATTCCTCGACGCTGGACTCGCCGCGCGTGGGATCGAGCCGCGCCAGCACCTGGCCCTTTTCCACGATCTGGCCTTCCTGCACCCGCAGCTCGGCCAGGATGCCGCCTTCGAGCGACTGGATGCGCTGCTCGCGCGAGCTCGGGATCACCTTGCCCGCGCCGGTGGATACTTCGTCGATCTGGAAATACCAGGCCCAGGCAAAGAACGCCGCGAGGAACACGGCGAGCAGCCACACCACCCGGCCGGCGCCGCTGTGCCGCACCTCGTCGATCTCGTCGAGCCGCGCAAGCGTCTCGCCGCTCATGACGCGGGTCCTCCGGCGGCCGCGGGCCGGGGCGCGCCCACGCCCGCCGCCGAGCGCTGTCGCCGCAGCGTGGCCAGGATTTCATCCCGCGGGCCGTCCAGCACGATCGCGCCCGCCTCCAGGACGATCACGCGGTCGACCGCCTCGAGCAGCGCGGGGCGGTGCGTGGCGACCACCAGCGTGCGGCCGGGCGCCAGTTCGCGCAACTGCGCGATCACGGTGCGCTCGGACGCCTCGTCCAGCATGGCGGTCGGCTCGTCGAGCAGCAGCACCGTCGGGTGGCGCAGCAGCAGCCGCGCCAGCAGCAGGCTCTGGCGCTGCCCGCCGGACAGCCCCAGCCCGCCCTCGGTCACCGGATAGTCCAGCCCCATCGGCAGGCGCTGCACGAAGCTCCACGCCCCCGAGGCGCGCAGGGCCGCCACGATTTCCTCGTCGGTGGCGTGGCGCGCCCCCAGGCGCAGGTTCTCGCGCAGCGAGCCATGGAACAGGCGCGCCTGCTGCGTCAGCAGCGACACGTCGCGGCGCACGTCGGCCGGATCGATGTGGCCCAGCGCCACGCCGTCCAGGGTGATGGTGCCCATCTGCGGCTCGAGCAGCCCCGAGAGAGCCTGCAGCAGCGTCGACTTGCCCGAGCCGTTGCGGCCGAGCACGCCGATGCGCTCGCCCGGCCGGATCGCCAGGTGCTTGATGCGCAGGGCCGGCGTCTGGCCGTCGTAGGTGTAGAGCGCCTGGCGCAGCTCGTACTCGCCCAGGATGGCGGGCCGCTGCACGCGCGTGCCGTCGGGCGCGTGATCCACCGGCAGGCGCATCAACTGGTCCAGGCCCTCGGCGGCGACGCGCGCCTGCTGCCAGCGATTCAGCACCTGCGTCACGCCCGCCAGCGGCGCCAGCATGCGCGTCGACAGGATCGAGGCCGCCACCAGCACGCCGGTGCTCATCTCGCCCGTCATCACCATGGGCGCCCCGAAGAACACCACCACGGCGAAGGCCCCGCCCTGCACGGTCTGCGACCAGTTGCTCAGGTGGTGCATCAGATGGCGCAGCCGGAGGCCCGCCTCCGCCTCCACCGCGTTGTAGTGGTTCCACCGGTTCTGGAAGCTGGGCTCGGCCTGCAGCAGCTTGATGTCCTCGATGCCCTGCACCGCCTCGACCAGCATGGAGCTGCGCAGCGACGACTCGCGCATGCTTTCCTGCGCCAGGGCGCGCAGGCGCCGCTGCACCATCAGGCTGGGCAGCACCAGCAGCACGAAGGCCGCCAGCGGCACCCACACCAGGCTGCCGGCGATGTACCAGAAGATCACGCAGAACAGCAGGAAGAACGGCAGGTCCGCGATCGCCGCCACCGTCGTCGAGGTCAGCATGTCGCGCACCGGCTCGACCTCGCGCACCTGCGAGACGAAGGTCCCCGTGGCCTTGGGCCGCACCGTGTTGCGCAGGCGCAGCGCATGGCCGAACACCCGGTCGGCGATGCGCAGGTCGGCGCGCTTGCCCAGCACGTCGATGATGGTGACGCGCGCGTTGCGCATCACCCAGCCGAGCACGACCGCCAGCATCACGCCCGAGAACAGCACGTACAGCGTCGGCGCCGACTGCGCCGGGATCACGCGGTCGTAGACCTGCATGGAGAAAATGATGCTGGCGAGCGCCATCAGGTTCGACACCAGCGAGGCCACGAGGATGTGGGCGTAGGGGCGCAGGTCGGCGAACACGATGCGGCGCAGCCAGTGGCGCTCCACCGGCTTGATGTAGTGGTCCACGCGCGGGTCGGCGGCCGTGCTGATCGGCCGCATCACCGCCATCGCCGCGAGCGAGTCGCGCAGCGCCTCGGCCGGCAGGGTGGTCTCCAGGCCCTGGTCGCCGCTGAACACCAGGCGCAGGCCCTCGTCCGAGACCGCGGTGATCAATGCGACCTGTCCGTCGTCCAGTTGCACCGCCACCGGCAGGCGCCAGGACGTCAGGCCCTTGAGCCGGGGCCGCACCCACTGCAGGCGCAGGCCGGCCTGGCGCGCGAGCTCGCGCACATGGGCCCGCAGCTCGCCGCCGCTGCCCCAGCCCGCCGCCACGCGCAGGCGCTCGCGCGAGGCCTCGAGGTGATAATGGCCCGCCACCGTCAGCACCGCCTCCAGCCAGCCCTCGAGCAGCGGCGGCAGGCGATCGGGCGCGCCCAGCGTATCCGGCGTGGCGCCCAGCATATCCGGCGCGGCGCTCATCGGACCGCCTCCCCGCCCGCGGACGCGCGCACGGCGCCGCCGGCCGATCCGGGCGTTCCGGCCGCCACGGTCACGCCCGGCATCCCGGACACTCCCGCCAGTGCCGGCGACGGGTCCGGGGCGACGCCGAACGCCTCGCGCAGGCGTCCGGCGTAATACAGGCACTCCACCCCGAGGCGCAGCATTTCATGGGTATTGTCGATCTGGTCGCTGCGGGCGCCGTAGTATTCCTGCTCGGCGTTGAGCAGGTCGAGCAGCGAGCGCGTGCCCAGTTGCAGGTACTGCTCGCGATACAGGGTGCGCGTCACGCGCATGCTTTCCTCGCGGCCGGCCTGCACTTTCAGGCGGCTGGCGAACTTGCGCCATTCCAGCACGGCGTCCTGCCCGCCCTGGTCGACGTTCAACTGCGCCTGCTCCAGCGCCGCGCGCGCCGCCGCCACCGCATGCTCGGCCGCGCGGCGGTCGGCCTGCAGCCGGCCGCCCTCGTACAGCGGCACGGAGAAATTCAGCATCACCGAGGCGTCGTTGCTGCGCCCGTCCACGGTGCGCGAACGGTCGTTCAGGGCCCGGCCCGCGGTCGCGTCGACCGACAGGGTGGGCAGCAACTGGGTGCGGGCGACCTCCGCGCCGGCGCGCGCCACGGCGAGCTGGGCCTCGGCCACCTGCACGGACGAGGCGTCCCGCAGCGGCGCCACGGGGCCGCCGCCGGCGGTCATGGCCGCCGCGGCGCCGGCGCAGGCCCCGTCCAGCCCGGCCAGCGGCTCGCCGCCGACCTCCGGAGGCGTCCCGCCGCCGATCCAGTGCATCAGGGTGGTGCGCCAGCGCCGCACCTGCGACTGCGCGGTCAGCAGCTCGACCCGCGCGGCATCCACCCGGGCGCGCGCCTGCACGGTGTCCGAGTACGTGCTGGCGCCCTTGTCCTCGCGCTCGCGCGCCAGGCGCGCCAGGTCCTCCACCGCGTCCACGAGGTCCTGCGCCACGTTCACCATCGCCTCCTGGCGGCGCACCTCGATCCATGCCTCGGCGGTATTGCGCACCACCTCGTCGAGCGACAGCAGCACGCGCGCCTGGGCCACGCCCTGCGCGCCCCGGGCCTGCTCGACCTGGCTGCCGACCTTGCCGAAGTCGTACAGCGTCTGCGACAGCGTCAGCTCGGCGCGCTGGATGTCGCGGCTGTCGTAGCCGGAGATCGTGGAATTGCCGGCGCGGGCATTGACGCCGGCGCGGATGCGCGGATAGTAGCCCGCGCGCGCGGCGTCCACGCCCTCGCCGGCCTGCAGCACCTGGCTGCGCGCATTGCGCACCAGGGGATGCCACCGCACCGCCAGGTCCACCGCCGAACGCATGTCCAGCGCGCCGCCCGCCCCCAGGGCGGGCGCGGCGGCGCCCGCCAGCGCGAGCGCGAGCAGGCAGGCGCCGGGGCCCGGCCGCAAGCGCCGGCGGCGCATCCCGGCCTCAGCCAACGAGGTGTCCATCATGCAGGGCATGCTCCAGTTCATCGTCGGCGAGTGGATCGGGCACATAGGCGTACGACTCGGCGCCGCCGCCGTCAGTGGACGGTGTGGCGCCTGCCGAGGTATCCGGCGCGCCGGCGCCCATGGACGAGCCGCCATCGTCCGCCCCGGCGCCCGGCAGCCAGTCGCCGAGGTCCTGCGCGCCGGCGCCCGACGGGTCGAGCACGCCTTCCAGGTCCGGCAGCTCGCCGCCGCCGAACAGGTAGTCGTCGTCGGCGCCTTCCATGCCGTCGAAGCCGGCCATGAAGGCGGCGAAGCCGAGGGGCTCGCCCCCGCCGCCCCCGCCGAATCCGCCGCCGCCCTCCGGCGGCATCGTGACGCCGACGCCTCCGGTGACGTTCAGCGTGACGGTGACCGGCGTGCCGCCGCTGTCGAAAGTCCCGGTGTACGAGCCGCCGCCGCTGTCGGTCCAACCGCCGTCCAGCGTCAAGGCATCGTCCGCGGAACCCTTGATCGTCAGCGTGCCACCCGCGCCGATGATGGCCTTGACCTGCTCCGGCGTGAGGTCCGCGATCGTATTGGCGCCGTACACGCCCATGTCGATGATCTCGACGTTCGAGAGCTTTGCCGCCAGGTCGGCCCCGCCCAGGTCCTCGCCCGAGCGCAACTGCACCGTATCCGTGCCCGAGCGTGCGTTGATGCTGCCGCCGGTCCAGAGCAGGGTGTCGTTGCCGGTCGTGGCGAGCTGGTCCGAGACGCTCACCGTGATGGTGCTGGTGACATGCGCGGACTCATCGCCCGGCGCGCCGCTCTCGACCGTCCAGGCCTCGATCCCGATCTGCAGGCCATTACCGCTGTCGCCATCCTGGTCGACCAGCGCCGACTTGGCCTGCTTGAAGCCCAGGCGATCGAGGTCGTCCTGGTTCAAGCCCGACAGGATGTAGGCGCCGCCGCTGTAGGCGATGGCGATGCCGGGATGGTCGAGCGGCGTGATTTCCACCCCGCCGAGATAGAACGAGGCATGCTCGCCCAGGCCGGTGATCTTGAGCGTCGTGGTCTCGAGGCTCTCGTCCTGCGCCACCACCTCCCCGCCCGCCTTCTTGATGGAGGCGTCCACCGTATCCTGCACCGCCGAGTTCAGGTTCAGCGAGATGACGCCGTTCTCGCGGCCGAAGGTGGTCGTGGGGGTGATCACCAGGCCGTCGGCCACCGGCGTGATGGTGACCGAGGCGATGGTCGCCTCATCGACGCGGGACTCGCCCAGCGCCGTCTCGCCGGATTCCACGATCAGCCTGAGGTCGTCCAGCGTGCCGCTCCAGTGCTGCGGCGGCAGGATGCCGACATAGGCGGGCATCTGGCCATCCCCCGACAGCACCCAGGTGTTCAGGCCGCCCGATCCGCCCGCATTGCTCGCCAGCGTCGCCGAGGCCGCATCGGCCCCGACATACACGAGGAAGCCGTCGGGCAGGTTCCCCAGCAGGATCGAGTCGATCTTTTCGGAGCCATCGCCGTCGTTCAGGGCCACGGCCAGGTCCAGCGCGATCAGCGAGGACTTGGAGGAACTGGCGGCCTCGCCGCCGCTCACCGGATTGCTGGCGATGTCGACGCCATCGTTGCTGATGTGCACCACGATCGGCGTCGAGCCGCTGGACACGATGATGCCATCGCCACCGTCGCCATTGGTGGCGTTGGCTTCCTGATTGCGCACCCAGGCATCGACCGTCACGGTGCCCGCCGTCATGGTGCCAGGGGTGTAGACCAGGGCCAGGGGATCGCCCATTGCCACGCCCGTGATTACGTAGTAGTCGCCCGCCGGCAGGCCGGGCACGTCATCGACGTGCTGCAGCGTCAGCGTCGTATCCGGCGTGCCGCTCAGGACCAATGTGCCATCCTTCAGCGCCGTCTCGGCGGACGAGATCCGCAAGTACAGCGTTCCGTCCACGATGCTGCCCGCCGCGCCATCGGCCGCGTTGCCGACCGTCAGGGTGAGCGGAATGCTGCTGTCGGACTCGTTGAGCTCGCCGGTCTCGACCGCCGTATCGACGGCGATCGAGAACACCGCCGTATCGGTCACCGGATCGACCGGCACCGTGGGCGCGATGGACGCAATATTGTCCATGGCATGGGTCTCGCCGCCCAGCACCGCCGTCGTCAGCATCGCCTCGAAGGTGAACGTCCCCGCGGCATTGTTCTCGTTCGAGTTCGGCGGCGGCACGATCGTGATGCGGTCCATCAACTCGGCCAGCCGGGCCTCGATCTGCGCCTTGCTCATCTCGGGGAGGCTGTCGATCGATGCCGTCCAGACGTCCCTGGTCTCGCCGCCCTCGATGATGGTGGTATGCACCATGCCCGACACGATCGTACCCGTCGGCAGGCCTTCGATCGTGATCGTGAACGTATTGATGTTCGTGCTTTGCACGTCCACCTGCGCCGTGATCTTGTCCGACAGCCTGAAGGACGTATCCTCCGTGGCGTGCTCGTTGTTGTACTCCCATTGCAGGATCCGCGCCGCCGCCTGGTCCTCCGCCGGCGCGAAGGTGGTGTTCAGGTACCAGGTCACGGCATCGCGCTCGACGTCCGTGCCGGCATCGGATTCGTCGCCGCGATCCTGCACCTGCACCGACAGGGTGATGGCCTCGTTCGTCAGGCCGCCCGCCTGCTTGCTGACCACGAACTCGACCGGCAGGGAAATGCCGCCCGCCGCATCGATCGGCTTCGCGTTCGTCCCCTCGTAGACCAGCAGCCAGCGCCCGCCGCCGGCATTGCTGCCGAGGTACTCGGCGCCGGTCACCGTGACACCCAGCGGCACGCCGTCGATCACGATGCGGACCACGTGCTCGCTGCCGTCCCAATCCGGCGAGCTGACATTCAAGTCGACCGTCACCTTGTCGGCCGCGCCCAGGGTGGCCGTATCGGGCACGGCATCGTCGCTCGCGACGTCGTCCGCCGCGGTCGTCGATTCCAGCGTGCCGGTGATCGCCGTGATCGAGACGTTCGGCACGTCGGTCACCGGCGTGGCTTCGATGGTGAAATGCGCGTCCCGCCAGTCGCTGGTCACGGGCACCGGGGCCGGCGCCGCGCCATATCCGCTATCGGTGATCCGGTACTGGAAATCGAAGCCCCCGCCCAAGGCTTCATCGAGGTTCGGACCGCCCAATGCGGCCAGCTCGGGGACCAGGGCCGCCGGGATGAGGTAGTAATCCACGCCCCCATCGCTCACCTGGGCGATCGAGCCATCGGCCACCGCCTGCGCCAGGGTCTTGGCCGCCGCCGGGTCATCGCCCAGGTACAGGGTGAAGCCCGGCCCGCTCGCGTCGTCGACCTTGATGCGCACGTCCCCCAGGACCTCGTCGTTGTCGCCATTCTGGTGCACGATGCGCAGGTCCAGCTTGCCCAGGACGTCCTCGGTCACCGTGGCGCCGGTCGAGACCGTCGCCTCGGGCGATGGCGTGACCGAGAAGCCCACGCCCGTCCAGCCGCCGGTCAGCGAATTGCCGTCGTTCTCGGTCGTCACCGCGGCCACCTGGAACGTCACCTCGCCGCTGTAGTTCTGCGGCACCCGGATCGTGGCCGCCTCGAACTGCGCCATGGTCAGGAGCCAGACACGGGCCGCGCCCGTGATTTCCGGCGCGGTCAGCAAGGTGCCCACGCTGGGCGAGAAACCGTCCGCCAGGCCCGTGACACGCACCGTCAGGGCCTCGGAACCATCGGCATCCACCGGCGTGATGGACACCACCTCGTTCAGTGCGACCGTCCTGGCGGGGCTGGATCCGTCCAGTTCCGCTTCGGCATAGGTCTGCGGCGTCGGCGCCACCGGCGCCACATCGGCGACCCCCTTGACCGACACGGAGATGGTGAGCTCCGGCCCGTCCTTGGTGCTGGTGTGCGTGATGTAGTCATCAGGATTGCCCGGGTCCGGCAACCTCAGCTCGTCCACCGACGCGGCCGAGACCTTCAGGTCAAAATCCACGTTGCTGTTCGCGGGCGGCCGGATGGTCATCGGCTGCGTGCTGTCGAACTGCGAAATCGTCAGGCTGGTATCGTCCGCCGTCGCGGTGAACACGATCTGGCCGGCACCGGTCCCGTAGGTGATCGTCGCCCCGGGCGGGATCTGGCTGATCGTCACGTTGAACGTCTCGGACGTGTCGGAGCTCTTGGGCCGGATCGATAGCGGAATCTCCTGGTCCTCATGGCCGCTGGCACGGCCATTGAGCGTCAGTGTCACCTCGTCGGCCACCGGCATGATCAGGACGTTGGTGAGCTTGGCCGAGCCCGACACCGCCGTGGAGGTCGTGCCGCCATCCTCGTCCACGTCCACGGTATAGGCTTCCACCTTGATCTCGAACATGCCCGAGAAATTCGGCGGCGCCATGAACTGCAGGGTGCCCAGATACTCCACTGGCACATCGACGGGATCACCCCCGTAGGTCGCCTCCTGCCACGTGCTGCCGCCATCCTCACTCCAACGGAACTTCGCCCCATTGGGATCGTTTTGGCTGCCATCGCCGTCGATCAGGTTCGGTGTCAGGCGGGCATAGGTGACCTCGGAGGCGTCCTGGTTGCTCCAGGGCGTCTTCATGTCGAAACCGTCGCTATTCAGCTCGAACCACTGGTCCTCCTTGCCCGGCGTGGCGTAGTCCTTGTTGCCGTTCATGGCGAGGTCGGGCAGGGTGTCGCCGTCGCTATCGCCGGCTCCGGGGATCGCGCCGATTTCCTCCGCCACCGGCGTGACGGTGATTTTCACGTCGTGCGGGACTGTCTTCGTATCCGACACCGGGGCGCCGCCGACCGTATTGGTGTCGGTGGAGGTGATCGACAGCGAAATGGTCGCATCGGCGCTGCTGTGCGGCGGCGGCAGGATCATGAAGCCATCGAGCACGGCCTCGCGCGCGGCTTCGCTCAGGACCGTGCCGCCGGGATCCGCATTGAACGAAATGGTGTAGGGATCGGCCGTGGTCCCGGCACCCGAGACCGCCCAGCCATCGGCCATCAAGTCCCCGCCCGCGGGGGGCGTCACCACCCAGCCGGCCGGGATCTCGAAGGCGATCGCATCGATGACCTCCGAGCCGTGGCTATCCGCATCGGTAACGGCCACACCCGCCAGGAAGGCCACCGCACCGTCCTCGGACGTGTCGACATCGGCCGCCGTCACATCGCCCGCCCCAGGCAGGACGCGCAGATTCAGCGTCACCGTGTTGTCGGCGACATTCGCCTCGGCGACCCCGTCGACTGTGCCGGGCACGGGGGCGCCGGCATTCCAATAACCGTCGCCATCCTTGTCCTGGGCATTGATCGTGATCTTGACGCCGTCCAGGTCGCCGCTGTAATCCCCCACGCCGCCGATGCGGACGGCAGGAAAACTGTCGATGCCGCCGGTCTGGCCGGCCGCACCGGCCTTGGCGTCGATCGTCCGGCTCGCGCCATCGGCGAGTTCGGTCCCATTGACCAGGATGGTGGTGCCCGTGTCGTTCTTGATGGTGATCGAACGCAGCTCGGTCCCGTCCAGGTCGCCGAAGCTCGCGGACAGGATGTCCCGGACGTCGAAGCTGCCTTCCTCGCGCAGGGTGACGGTCGCCTCGGTATTGCCACCGGCGCCGCCATAGGCGATCGTGCCCTCGGTGCCCGCAATGCCCGTCGTGGCGCCGGTATTGAACACCAGCGCCGCATTGTCGGTCACGGCCTGCACATACACGTCGACCGTGGTGGTCGATTCGGCGCCCGGCACGGGGGTGCCGCCCACCGTGGCGATATTGCCGGCCCCATCCACCTCATGGCTGGACACCGTCATCCCGACCGTGAAGTTGGCGTGCGAGTTCTCGGGCGGCAGGACCTTCAACGCCTCGAATTCCGCCCGGGTCATGGACAGGTCGCCCGTCGTCCCCGCCACCGTCGGCCCGTCGGTGAGCACGATGGTGATGGATTGGGTCGCACCCACTCCATCGAACGTATGCAACACCGTCACACCGTCCGCCGCCAGCAGCACCGCCCCTTTGGGGAATCCCTCCAAGGTGATGGCGCCCAGGCGCTCGGGCGCGTCGCCGGGCGCCGCGTCATTCTGATCCGTGCCGTCGGTGATCGTGGGCGCCTTCAAGCCCAGCGACACCGCGGTGTCTTCCAGCGTGTTGATCGCCGCCGCGGCCACCGACAGGTCGGGCGCATCCGAGACCGGATCGATGGTCATGGTGACCTCCGTCGACTCGATGTTGCCGTCATCGTCCGTCTGGTAGGTGAAGACCTCCGTGCCGCTGTAATCGGGATCGGGCGTGTAGGTGATCGTGCCGTTGGCATTGACCGTCACCGTGCCGTTGTCGGTCTTGTAGTCCTTGCTACCATCCGGATGGGTCGTGACATCGGTCACCTCGCTGCCGCCCTGGTAGATCTTGGTGTTGTCCGGGTTTGCATCCGCCGAGGTGTTGAACGTCGTCGTGCTGTCCTCGTCCAGCGTATAGGCCGCCGTTGCCGAGGCCTTGTCGTCCGCCACCGTGATGGTGAACTGGTCCGTAGCGGTATCGCCATCGCTGTCGGTCATGACCACGCCGAAATCCAGGTCGAGCGTCGCCGCCGCGCCATGGTCCAGCACCTCATGCAGCGTGAACAGATAGCCCGCGTTGCCCGCCGCCGGATTGGTGATCACCACCGTGAAGACGGCGGCGCCCGACGCGTCGCCCTTGTGCGCCGTCAGTGTGCGGCCGCCGTCGGTGAGCACGTAGAACAATGCCTCGCCGCCGGACTTCAGTGTGGCATGCGCACCCGCCAGGGCGGGATCGAAGGCCACGCCGAAGCTGTCCTTGCCCGGCTGGACGTCCAGCGTTCCGCTCGCCTGCACGGGCGCGCCGCCGGCATTGGGACTGCTGCCCAGCGGCAGGTTCGCCTCGGTCACCGAGCCGTCCACCGGATCACCGATCTCCGGCGTCGTGTCGATCACCGTGATGGGCTGCGTTGCGGAGCTGCTGATGTCGCCGTCGCCGTCGATCACGCGGTAGGTGAAGTTATCCGTCACCGACATATCCTTGGCGGGCTTCTCGTGGTCCGCGGACTCGACCGGCGTGTAGCTCCACGTCCCGTCGCTGTGGACCGTCAGGCTGCCATATTGGGTCTGCACGGTGGTGCTGCCGCCGTCGGGCACCGCATGGTTCGTCACCGCGGCGCCGTCGCGATCGGTGTAGCTGATGTCGTGGACCCGGCCGCCATCGGCGCCCAGGGTGTCGTTGGCCAGCAGGTTGGCGCCGCCGTTGGCGGAGCCGATGGCCGTTCCCCCCTCCGAGACTGGCACGTGGGGATCCGCTTGCGGCGTCGCCGGCACATCATCGGTGACGGTCAAGGTCAGGGTGCCATTCACCGAGGAATCGATGTCCTGGACCTGGTAGCCGACCGAGATCGACAGATCGTTCGTCCCATTGGCGTCGGCATGGTCCAGGGGGCGTTCCAATATCATGGTGACGCTTTGCGTCGTCCCATCGACATCCGTGGGATTGTTCAATTGCAGCGTGAACACGGTCGGGCCGCCGCTGCCGGCGGTGGCGGTCAGGGTGTGGCCATCACCGCTCACGACATAGGCCAGCGCCACGCCGCCCGACTTCAGGGCCTGGCCGCTCAGGCCGGTGATCGTCGCGGCGTTGAACACCACATCGCTGATGGCGTCGGCCGACCGGGTGATCGAGAGATTGACAGTGCTCTCGTTGTCCCCGGCCGCGCCTTCGCTGCCGATGGTCTTGATGTTCTTCTCATCGATGGCCAACACGACAGGGCCGGCCGTCGGGCTGGTATCCGTGATGCGGATCGCTTGCGTGGCCGAGTTCGACAGGCTGCCGTCGGCATCGACCAGTCGATAGGTAAAGCCGCCTCCATCCCGATCGGCCCCCGGCGCGTCGTGGTCGTAGCTCAGGGCGGGGGTGAAGGTCCAGACGCCGGCCCGGTTGATCGTGAGTTCGCCGGTCAGCGTCTGGACGGTTTGGTCGGTGTCATCGGTGAACGAGAGCGTCTGCTCCGTGCCGCTGGCGTCCTTGTACTTGATGGAGTGCAGCAACGTGCCGCCATCCTTCGACGCGGTGTCATTCGCGATGACATTGCCGCCGAAGGATACGGAACCCTCCGCGTGCGTGGCCTGGCCGTCGTCCGCGGCCACCGGGGCGGTATCCGTGATCGAAATTGGCTGCACGGCCCAGTGGGCGGAGACGTCTCCGTCGCCATCGGTGAGCTGGTACGAGAACGGATCCGTGACCGGCGCGCCGCCCGCATGCGCGATCGCGGGATTCGGCACATACCACCAGGTGCCGTCCGCAAGCACTTGCAGCTTGCCGTATTGCGTCGTGAGCTCTCCGGTCCCCGTGGCGGGGTCGACCGTCGCCGTCTGCTCCGCGCCCCCGCCGTCGGTGTACTTCACCTGGGTGATCTTCGCGCCGTCGGCGCCCTGGGTGTCGTTCGCGAGCAGATTGGCGGTCCCGGCGCTCCACGCGCCCACACCGTCGTAGCCGATCCGGCCCGCGCCTTCCGCCACGGACACGGCGGCCTCGTCCACCGCCGCCGGCACGTCGTCCGCCACGGTGACCTTGAAGGTGCCGGTGACTTGATCGCCGTCGGCCGCCTCGGTTTCTTTCGCCGTGAAGCCGAAGGTGAGCTCGAGCGGATCGTTCCCCGCCGGATGATCCAGGGGTCCTTGCAGGGTGTAGCGATAACCGGGCGTCCCATCGGCGCCATCCGGATCGGTCACCTCGACCGTGAAGACCTTGTCCGCGTTGGTCCGGCCCGCGCCCTTGTAGGCGATGAGCGTGTGGCCGTCGGCGGACAGCTCATACTGTACCGCCACCCCGCCCGAGGTCAGCCCGGCGGGCGCCGAGGACGTCGTGAGCTTGGTGTCGATGGGATCCGCGCCTTTGTCGACCGCCAGGGTTCCGGTGACCGCCAGCGGCTCCTTGGTGCCGTCGCTGCCCGAGGGCAGGTCGTCTTCCGCCACCGAGCGATCATCCGGCGTGCCCAGCGTGGGGACCGTGTCGTCCACCGTGATGGGCTGCGTGGCGGGACTGCTGATGTCGCCGTCGCCGTCGATCAGGGTGTAGGTGAAATTGTCGCCCACGTTGGCGGCGCTGCCGTGCGCGATCGTGCCGTTGCTGGTGTAGCTCCAGGTGCCGTCGCTGTGGACGGTGAGGCTGCCGTAGGCTGTCGTGACTGTTTCGCTGCCGCCGTCGGGAATCGTGACCGTGTCAGTGCCGCCGCCGGCTTTGTTGTAAGTGACCTGATGCACACGCGCGCCATCGGCGCCCTGGACATCGGCAGCGATGCCGTTCGCGGGATCACCGGTGATCAGGTTCGCCGTGCCGCCGGTCCAGGCCGATCCATCCCAGCCCACCGTCACGCCGCCTTCATCCAAGGCGACGGCGGCCTGGTCCTTGGCCTCGGGCACGTCATCGACCACGCCGGCCTTCAGCGTGCCGACGCGGGTATCGCCATTGTGGTCGACCACGGCGATCTGGATGCCCTCGTACACCGTGTCGGTGCCGCTGGCACCATGGTCCTGGGTACTGCCCGACAAGGTATAGGTGTAGCTCACCTTGCCCGTGCCCGCGTCATAGCCGGTGATGGTGAGCGTGCCGTAGGCCGTGGGGATTGCTGGGATGGGTGTCGTACCCAAATTTTCCAATTGACTCACGGTCACGGCCGTGCCGCCGCTCAAGGCGCCATCGACGATCGTGCTGCCGATCACCAGTTGCGTGATGCCGCCCTCGCTCGTGCCGATGGTGAAAGTCGCGTCGGCCGACTCGGTATCGGCCGAGGCGTCCGAGCCGCCGGCCAGCGACGCCTCATGCACCAGGATATGGGCGTTCGTATCCCCAGGTTCCTTGTCCTGGATATCCAGGCTGGCGACCTCGCGCGTGGCATTGTTGGTATTGCCATAGGGATCGGCCGCGGCGGCCGCGATCGTGATCTCGCCGGTCGCCAGCGCCGCGGGCGGCGTATAGGTCCACTTGCCGTCGCCATCGACCGTGATGTCCGTTCCCGGGACATCGACACCATTGATTTTCAGGGTGACCTTCGAGCCCGGCTCGCCGGTACCCCTGATGACCGGTACCTCGCCATCGACCACCAGCAGCGGATCGATGGCGACCGTGGTCACCGTGTCCTTCAGGATGGTGTCCGTCACCGAGGCGGTATGGCCGCCGCTGTCCACGACGTCCAGGGTCACGGTCAAGGTGCCATCTTCGAGTGTGCGCAGGTCGGCGGTGGTGCTGAAGCTGCCGTCCGGGTTCAGGATGATGGTCGCCGGATCGATGCTGACGTCGTGGCCATTCCCGTCCGTGACCTTGAGGCCGGCGATGCTGCCGCCCACGGGCGCATGGCCGGTGATGACCACGTGCTGCAGGTCGTCGATGCTCGCCAGGACGTTATCGCCCGTCCCCGGCGTGCCGGGGCTCGTATCGTCGACGATGTCCACGCCGGCGACGTTGATGATCCAGTTGGCGGTGGCGGTCGCGTTGGCCGCGCCGCTGCCGTCATCGACCGTGTACGGCAGGGTGATCGAGCCGGTGAAGGCCGG
>JBIQHJ010000025.1:0-48175 GCA_044508625.1 Alcaligenaceae bacterium | reverse complement strand
ACTACGGGGCGCCCGAGGGCTTCAACAAGGTGCTCGACTACATCGAGGACGCCTGCCAGGGCGTACTAGAGCTCGTCCGCAAGCGCGCCCTCCAGTATCAGGCCGCCTGAGACCCGACCGCCCCCGGGCGGATCCGCGCCGGGACGCCCCGCAAGGGGCGTTCGGCATTCTTGCGCCGTGCATTCTTGCGCCGTGCTTTCCGCCCCCGTGGCCCGCTTGCGGGGCATCGGCCCGTGTATCGGCCGGCGCTGCGCGGCGCTTGCGGATCTCGTGGCACGCGCGCGGCATCATCTTGTGGCCCGCGCGCCGCATCAGCAGCCAGGTGCATGATTTACATCAATTTTCACCATGATCCAGACCTTAAAAGCCGAGTGTTTTAGTCAAGTAAATTGTTATACTTGACTCGAACAGTCGGGTACCGCCGGCTGGGACTTTTCGACTCACTCCCCCAGGCAAGGAACTCACCATGCGTTTAACGACCAAAGGACGTTTCGCGGTAACCGCGATGATCGATCTGGCGCTGCGTCAGCACAGCGGACCCGTGACATTGGCCGCGATCAGCGAGCGCCAGAACATCTCTTTGTCCTACCTCGAGCAGTTGTTCGGCAAGCTGCGCCGCCACGAGCTCGTGGAGAGCATCCGCGGCCCGGGCGGCGGCTATACGCTGGCACGCGCGGCGCGCCACATGACCGTGGCCGACATCATCTTCGCGGTGGACGAGCCGCTGGACGCCACGAGCTGCGGGGGCAAGGAAAACTGCAACATCGGGCGCAACGGCAATGCCGGCAAGTGCATGACCCATGACCTGTGGGCCACGCTTAGCCGTAAAATGGTCGAGTACCTGGATTCCGTGTCGCTGCAGGATCTGGTCGACCAGCAGCGCATGCGCCAGTTGCACGAAGCCAACCAGGCGCGCTCGATCCCGATCAAGCCCGTCGCCGCCGATATCTTCCCCCGAGGCGAGGTCGTATCGGCATGACCCGGAGTCTCCATGCCCGCAAGCCCCCCCGTCTACCTGGACTATTCCGCAACGACGCCCGTTGACGAACGGGTGCTGCGGGCCATGCTCCCGTGGCTGTCCCAGCGCTTCGGCAACCCGGCCTCGAGCAGCCACGTCTACGGCTGGGACGCCGAGGACGCGGTCGAGCGCGCGCGCGGCCAGGTCGCCGCCCTGGTGGGGGCCGATCCGCGCGAGATCGTCTGGACCTCCGGCGCCACCGAGTCCGACAATCTCGCCATCAAGGGGGTGGCCGAATTCCACCGCGAGCGGGGACGCCACATCGTCACCGTCGCCACCGAGCACAAGGCGGTGCTGGATCCGTGCCACGAACTGCAGCGGCGGGGCTTCGAGGTGACGGTCCTGCCCGTGGCCGCCAACGGCCTGCTCGATCCCGAGGTCTTGCGCGCGGCCCTGCGCCCCGACACGATCCTCGCCTCGGTCATGCTGGTCAACAACGAGATCGGCGTGGTGCAGGACATCGCCGCGCTGGCGGCGATCTGCCACGAGCGCGGCGTGCTGTTCCATTCGGACGCGGCCCAGGCCACGGGCAAGGTCGCCATCGACGTGCGGGCCATGGACGTCGACCTGATGTCCTTCTCGGCGCACAAGACCTACGGCCCCAAGGGCGTGGGGGCGCTGTACGTGCGCCGCAAGCCGCGGGTGCGGCTGACCGCGCAGATGCACGGCGGCGGCCACGAGCGCGGCCTGCGCTCCGGCACGCTGCCCACCCACCAGATCGTCGGCATGGGCGAGGCCTTCGCCCTGGCCGCCCGGGAATTCCAGGCCGAGACCGCCCGCGTGCGCGCCCTGCGCGACCGCCTCTGGGCGGGCCTGCGCGACATCCCCGACGTGTTCCTCAACGGCGACATGGACCAGCGGGTGGCGCACAACCTGAACATCAGCGTGGCGCACGTCGAGGGCGAGGCGCTGATCATGGCCATGCCCGAGCTCGCGGTCTCCAGCGGCTCGGCCTGCACCTCGGCCAGCCTCGAGCCCTCGCACGTCCTGCGCGCCCTGGGCCGCAGCGACCCGCTCGCGCACAGCTCGCTGCGCCTGTCGCTGGGCCGCTACACCACCGAGGCCGAGGTGGACCGTACCATCGAGGTGCTGCGCGCCCAGATCGAGCGCCTGCGGCGGATATCGCCCCTCTGGGAGATGCGCGAGCAGGGCCACGGCATCGAGGCCGCCGCCTGGGCCGGGGCGGGGGAATCCTGATGGCCGGACGTGCTTACAGCGCCCGGGTCATGGATCACTACCTGAACCCGCGCAACGTCGGATCCTTCGATCCCGGCGACTCGCACGTCGGCACCGCGATGGTGGGATCCCCCGCGCTCGGCCAGGTGCTCAAGCTGCAGATTCGCCTGCGAGACGCTACCATAGAGGATGCATGCTTTCGGGCGTTTGGCTGCGGGTCGGCGATCGCGGCGGGGTCGCTCGCCACGGTCTGGCTCAAGGGCCGGTCCATCGACGAGGCGCTGTCCATCCAGGGCCAGGATTTCGTCCGAGAGCTCGAATTGCCGCCGGTCAAGGCGCATTGCGCGATGCTGGCCGAGGACGCCATCCGCGCCGCCGTGGCCGACTACACCCAAAAGCAGAGGTAAACCATGGGAATCACTCTTACCGAACAAGCCGCCAGCCACATCCAGCGCCACCTGGAAAAGCGCGGCAAGGGCCTGGGGCTGCGGCTGGGCGTCAAGCCCTCCGGATGCTCGGGCATGTCCTACCACCTGGAATACGTGGACGTGGCGGCCGCGGACGACCGCCTGTTCGAGCAGTTCGGCGCCCGCGTCTACGTCGATCCCCAGAGCCTGCCCTTTCTCGAGGGCACCGAGCTGGACTATGCCCGCGAGGGCCTGAACGAGGGCTTCCGCTTCAACAATCCCAACGAAAAGGCGGCCTGCGGCTGCGGGGAATCCTTCACGGTCTGAACGCCGGGCCGGCGCCCGGCCCCGAGGCGCCTCGGGCCAGCGCCCGCCGCGCATCCGGGCGGGCTGGCGGCGGCCGTTCCTCCCGTCCGTCGCCGTGCCTCAGTCCTCGCGGCGCAGGTGCGGGAACAGGATCACGTCGCGGATGTTGGGGCTGTCGGTCAGCATCATGACGAGGCGGTCGATGCCGATGCCGCAGCCGCCCGTGGGCGGCATGCCGTATTCCAGCGCCCGCACGTAGTCCGCGTCGTAATACATGGCCTCCTCGTCGCCGGCGTCCTTGGCCGCGGCCTGCGCCATGAAGCGCGCGGCCTGGTCCTCGGGATCGTTCAGCTCGGAAAAGCCGTTGGCGATCTCGCGCCCGCAGGCAAAGAGTTCGAAGCGCTCGGTGATGCCCTCGCGCGTGTCCGAGGCGCGCGCGAGCGGCGAGACCTCGACCGGATAATCGATGATGAAGGTGGGGTGCCAGAGCTTGGCCTCGGCGGTTTCCTCGAATAGCGCGAGCTGCAAGGCGCCCGGCCCGGCCTGGGCCAGCGCCGGGCCGTCGACCTCGGCGCCCAGGCGCCGCAGCTCGGTGCGCAGGAAGGCCGCATCCTCGAGCTGCGCGGCCCGGTACTCGGGCGCGTACTTGAGGATGGCCTCGACGATGGTCAGGCGGTCGAAGGCGCGCCC
Organism: Alcaligenaceae bacterium; assembly: GCA_044508625.1. Taxonomy (GTDB): domain Bacteria; phylum Pseudomonadota; class Gammaproteobacteria; order Burkholderiales; family Burkholderiaceae_B; genus Castellaniella. Next base: position 44,578 of record JBIQHJ010000025.1, on the reverse strand, counting down.
GAGGTCCACGTCCTGGCCCTGGTAGCTCAGCAGCGTCGTCCCGCAGACCCGGTCGGCGGTCTCGCGGATCAGCTCCTCGGTGTAGTCCATCAGCCAGCGGTAGTCGGTATAGGCCGCATAGAACTCCATCATGGTGAACTCGGGGTTGTGGCGCGGGCTGACCCCCTCGTTGCGGAAATTCCGGTTGATCTCGAAGACGCGCTCGAAACCGCCCACGATGAGGCGCTTGAGATAGAGCTCGGGGGCGATGCGCAGGTACATTTCCATGTCCAGCGCATTGTGGTGCGTGACGAAGGGCTTGGCCGCCGCGCCGCCGGGGATGGGATGCAGCATCGGCGTCTCGACCTCGAGAAAGCCCGCGTCCAGCATGATGCCGCGGATGGCGCCGATGATCCGGCTGCGGGCGAGGAAGGTCTTGCGGGTCTCGGGCGTCATCAGCAGGTCGACGTAGCGCTGGCGATAGCGCAGTTCCTGGTCGGCCACTCCGTGGAACTTGTCGGGCAGCGGGCGCAGGGACTTGGACAGCAGGCGCAGGGCGGTCACGTGGATCGACAGCTCGCCCTTGCGCGTCTTGAACACGCGGCCCTCGGCGCCGATGATGTCGCCGATGTCCCAGGACTTGAACGCCGCGTAGGCCTCGTCGCCCAGCACGCCGCGGTCCAGGTAGAGCTGGATGCGCCCCGTGCCGTCCTGCAGGGTGGCGAAGCTCGCCTTGCCCATGACGCGCTTGAGCATCATGCGGCCGGCCAGGCGCGCCTCGCGCCCCAGGGCCTGCAGGGCCTCCTCGTCCAGGGCGTCGCAGTCCTCGTGCAGGGTCGCCGCATGGGTGTCGGGGCGGAAATCGTTGGGGTAGGCGGGCCCGGATTCGCGCAGCTTGGCGAGTTTGGCGCGGCGCTCGGCAATGAGGCGGTTTTCGTCGGAGACTGCGGTGTCGGTGTGCGGGGCGCTCATGGATTTGTTATGGAGTGCGTCGTGCTTGGGATGGGAACGTGTCGTGCGTGAATGAGGCTGCCGGGGTCCGGCGCCGTGTCCCGCGAAGGCGCGGGACACGGCGTCAGACGCCCTGTTTCAGGCTGGCGGTGATGAAGGGGTCGAGGTCGCCGTCGAGCACCTTTTGCGTGTTGGAGATCTCGACGCCGGTGCGCAGGTCCTTGATCCGGCTCTGGTCCAGGACGTAGGAACGGATCTGGTGGCCCCAGCCCACGTCGCTCTTGGAATCCTCGAGCTTTTGCTGCTCGGCCATGCGGTTGCGCATCTCGAGCTCGTAGAGCCTGGATTTCAGCATCTGCATGGCCTCCGCCCGGTTGCGGTGCTGGGAGCGGTCGTTCTGGCATTGCACCACGATACCCGTGGGCTCGTGCGTGATGCGCACCGCGGAGTCCGTCTTGTTGATGTGCTGGCCGCCGGCGCCGCTCGCGCGGTAGGTGTCGATGCGCAGGTCCGCGGGATTGATCTCGATCTCGAAGGAATCGTCGATCTCGGGGTACACGAAGACGCTGGCGAACGAGGTGTGGCGCCCGTTGGACGAGTCGAAGGGGCTCTTGCGCACCAGCCGGTGCACGCCGGTCTCGGTGCGCAGCAGGCCGTAGGCGTATTCGCCCTCGAACTTGATGGTGGCCGACTTGATGCCGGCGACGTCGCCCTCGGAGGTCTCGAGGACCTCGGTCTTGAAATTCTTGTGCTCGCCGTAGCGCAGGTACTGGCGCAGGAGCATGGAGGCCCAGTCCTGCGCCTCGGTGCCGCCGGCGCCCGCCTGGATGTCGACGAAGCAGTTCAGCGGATCGGCCGGATTCGAGAACATCCGCCGGAATTCGAGTTCCTCGAGCTGGTCGCCGAGCGCGCGGCAGTCCTGTTCGATGGCCGCCAGGGTGGCGTCGTCATCGTCCGCGCTCGCCAGCTCGAACAGCTCGCGCGCGTCGTTCAGCCCGCGTTCGATCGCGGCGAGCGCATGCACGACGGTTTCGAGGCTCTTTTTTTCGCGGCCCAGTTCCTGGGCATGCTGCGGGTCGTTCCAGATGTCGGGGTTTTCGAGCTCGGCATTGACGACTTGCAGACGCTCGGCCTTGGCATCGTAGTCAAAGAAACCTCCGCAAGAGCATCTGCCGCTCGGCATAATCCTCGATGTGGGCGCTGATCTGGTTCTGGCGTTCGGCTTCCATGGTGAATCCTGTGGGATGGCGCGGCGAAACGGACGCCGCGCGGGCATTGAACTTGTGGGATCAATCCGCTATTTTAGCGCGTGCGGCGCTGGTGCCGCTCGCCGGGCCGCGGGCCACGAAAGGAGGAGCATGGATTCGGGGGAAGGCAAGGATCGCGCGGCCCTGCCCGTGGCCGCGTCGCGCCGCGAGGTGCTGGCACCGGGGGCGGCGGGCGGCGGGCCGGCGGCGCTCGCGGACCTGTCGCCGGGATATTTCGGGCTGGTGATGGCGACGGGCATCATCTCGCTCGCCGCCCACATGATGGACCGCCCGTGGATCGCCGCCGCCCTGTTCCATCTCAACATCGCGCAGTACGCCGTGCTCTGGGTGCTCTATGTCCTGCGCGCCGCGCGCCATCCGCGGCGGTTCTTCGGCGACATGATCGACCACCTGCGGGGGCCGGGCTATTTCACCATGGTGGCCGGCACCTGCGTGCTGGCGAGCCAGTTCATCGTCCTGCGCGGCGACCTGCGCACGGGCTTCGCCCTCTGGCTGGTGGGCGTCTCGCTGTGGCTGGCTCTCATGTACACGGTGTTCCTGGCCCTGACGGTCAAGCCGAGCAAGCCGCCGCTCGACAAGGGGATCAACGGCGGCTGGCTGCTGGCGGTGGTGGCCACCCAGTCCGTGGCGGTCTCCAGCGCGCTGGTGGCCGCGCGCATCGGCCAGCCCTACCGGCTGGAGCTCAATTTCCTGGCCCTGTCGATGTGGCTGTGGGGCGGCATGCTGTACATCTGGATGATGTCGCTGATCTTTTACCGCTACACCTTCTTTCGCCTGCTGCCCGGCGACCTGGCGCCGCCGTACTGGATCAATATGGGCGCCATGGCGATCTCGACCCTGGCCGGATCCCTGCTGATCCTCAATGCGGCCGACGCCCCCTTCCTCGTGTCGCTGATGCCCTTTCTCAAGGGCTTCACCGTGTTCTACTGGGCGACCGGCACCTGGTGGATCCCGATGCTGCTGCTCCTGGGGATCTGGCGCTACGGATTCCAGCGCTTTCCCTTCGAATACGATCCGCTTTACTGGGGCGCCGTGTTTCCGCTGGGCATGTACGCGGCCTGCACCTTCGAGCTGAGCCGGGCGATGGACCTGGGCTTTCTGGACGGCCTGCCGCAGGTCTTCCTGCCCGTGGCCATGCTGGCCTGGGCCATCACTTTCGTCGGGCTGCTGCGGGCCGTGGCGCGCGCGCTCGGCGGCGGCAAGGCGCGGACCGGCCCCTGATCCGCCCGGGCCGGCCCGTGCATCGGCCCGTCACATGATGCCGGACAGCCGGGGCATCCACATCACCGCCGCGGGCAGGTAGGTCACGATGACCAGGGCGACGAGCGCGATGGCGAGGAACGGGAGGCAGCCCCTGACGACCTCGGCGAAGTAGGACTTGAAGGTCACGATGCCGACAAAGAGGTTGATGCCGAATGGCGGGCTGACCATGCCGATGGCCAGGTTGAGGGTGAGGATGGCGCCCAGGTGGATGGGATCGATGCCGGCGGCCATGGCGGCGGGATAGATCAGGGGGGCCAGCACGATGATGGCCGAGTTGGGATCGATGAACATCCCCGCCAGCAGGAAGATGCCGTTGATGATGAGCAGCAGCGATTCCGCGGACCCCTGGCCGATGGCGTTGGCGATCATCTGGGGGACCTGCTGCACCGTCATGAACCACGTCATCACCGAGCCGGCGGCGATGAGGATCAGCAGCATGGCGATGGTGCCCGCCGAGGTGCCGGTCACGTCGAAGAGATCGCGCAGCTTGAGGCGCCGGTATATCAGGACCTCGACGAAGATCGCATACACCGCCGAAACGGCCGCGGCCTCGGTCACCGTGAAATAGCCGGTGTAGATGCCGCCGAGGATGATGACCGGCAGCATCAGCGACCAGCCGGCGCGCCGGAACGCCCTGGTCGTCTCTGACAGCGAGAATCGCCGGGAGGCGCCTATGCGATGGCGCAAGGCATAGAACAGCGAGTAGAGGATCAGGAGGATCAGGAACACGATCCCCGCCCCGAAGGCCGAGAGAAAGACCTTGGCGATGGACTGGCCGGTCTGTAGGCAATAGAGGATCACGGCCACGCTGGGCGGGATCAGCATCGCCAGGGTGGATCCGGTGAGGATCAGGCCGATGGAAAAGGGTTTGCTGTAGCCCTGCTTGATGAGGGCGGGATAGACGATGGGCCCGACGCTGACCACGGCGGCCACGCCGATGCCGGAAATGGCGCCGAACACCGCCATGGTCAGGGCGGTGGCGATGGCCAGTCCGCCGGGGATGTGGCCGACGAGGGCGTCGGCCACCGCCACGAGGCGGTTGCCTATCTCGCCTCGCGAAATCACGTCGGCCGCAAAGATGAACAGGGGAATCGCCAGCAGCGGGGCGATATTGACCCCCTGCACGGCGCGCTGGGCGATGGACAGGGCCGGCAGGCCCAGGTCCGAGGCGTTGAAGGCGACGATGGTCGGGAGCAGCAGCGAGAGAAAGATCGGTACCGACAGGACCAGCAGGGTGCCCAGGCCGATGAGCAGAATGGCAAGGTAGGGCATCTAGTTCCCCTTCGCGACGTGGATGATGAAAGGATGCTCAGGCATGGGTGGAGTCCTCCGGGCCCGTCGCCGGCGATATTTCCCCTTCGACCGTGGGCAGGCGCGAATCGTCCCCGCGCAGCATGGCCGCCAGCAACTCCGTGTAGTTCACGAACATCAGGATCATGCCGATGCCCACCGGCAGGTAGAGATAGGCGGTCGAGATGTTGAGGGTCGTCTCGACCTGGCCGGTGGAGAAAATGAACGCCGTCAGCTCCACCCCGAGCTTCGCCATGTAGAGGGAGGTTCCCATGCCGACGAGGGCGGTGATGATCACCACCGCCCGCATCAGGCGGGGACCCGCCGCGCGAAGCAGGAGGTCGACCGAGACGTGGCCGTGGGTCGGCACGATGAATGCGGCGCCGATGAAGGTCAGCCACACCATCAGATACGTGCCCACGGCCTCGGCTCCGATGTACGAGTAACCGAGGAAGTTGCGCGCCACGATGTTCAGGAACAGGACGAACGTCATGATGAGCAACAGCGCGCCCGAGAATGCGCGGCTGACCGCGTTCATGCGGCGGATTACTCGCAGTATCCCGTTCATTTTTCGATCCTGGCGATCACTTCATCGAACTTGTCCAGGTACTTCTGCCCCTCCTTGTTGGTGAGCTTGACGTAGAAGTCGCGCGTGGGCCGCAGCGTCTCGGCCAGCACCTTCTTCTGGTCATCCGTCAGTTTCGCGACCTTCATGCCCGCCTTGTCGAAGGCCTTCATGGAGGTCTCGATATCCTCGTAGGTCTTGTCGAAGGAGACCTTGGAGCCCTCCTCGACGGCGGCCTGGACCTCCTGGCGGCAGTTCGGCGGCAACTGGTCCCACCATTTCTTGGAAACCATGAAGACCTGATCCAGCGTGCCATGGTCGGTGAGGGTCATGTATTTCTGGACCTCGTAGAACTTCATGGCGTGGATGAGGGTGATGGGATTGTCCTGCGCCTGGATCGTGCCGTTCTGCAGGGCCGAGTACGTCTCGCCGAAATTCATGGAGACGTTCTGGAGCCCGAGCAGGCGGTTCTGCTCGACCAGGACCTGCGAGGGCATGACGCGCGCCGTGAGCCCCTTGTAGTCCTTGGGGGCCGCCATGGGGTGCGGGCCCGTCCATTCCTTGTAGCCCGTGTGCCAGATGCCCAGGGACACGATGCCCTTGCTGGTGGTCGTCTCCAGCAGGTCTTTCATCGCGTCGCTGTGGTGCACCTGCAGTAGCTTCTGGGGGTCGCTCGGCAGGTAGTACGGCAGGTCCATCAGGCCCAGCAGGGGCTGGAAGCCCACCAGGAACGAGGCCGGCAGCAGCGTGGCCTCGACCGAGCCGAGCTGCAGGAGCTGGATCATGTCGTTGCTGCCGCCAAGCTGGGAGGAGGGGTAGACCTGGACCTTGAGGTCGCAGGAATTCTTGCCGTTCAGCAGGTCGGCGACCTTGTGGGCGCCGACGTCGCGCGATTCGCCGGGTGCCGCGGAGTGCGCGATCTTCATGGTGAAGCCCGCCGCGCTGGCTGAGGGCAGCCAGGCAATGCTCAGGGCGGCCACCAGTATCTTCAAACCGGTCATTTGCGTTTTCATGAGTGTCTCTCCGTAATGGTTGTGACTGACTACGCCTTTGGCTCATCGGCAGCCCTGCGGCGGGGCTGCTCCAGATCGAAACGGTCGGCGAGCCAGTCGCCAATGATGTCCTGGCCCATGGTCGGATTGTCGTGCTGACAATGCTCGGCCCCCGTTTCGTCTTCCTGGACGAGGCGCAGCGTCACGTCGACCCCCGCCTCGTTTGCCGCATCGAAGGTGTGGCGCGCCTGGCGCACACCCAATTCCCTTTCTCTCATGCTGCCTTGCCTCCGAAGGGACGCCCCTCTGACCGGGGGGCGAAGTCGCTATCCGAGCCATCGAGCGCTTGCACCTCAATAGTGGGACCTCGAAATTTCAATACAGGTACGATCCGCCGTTGATGTGCAGCACTTGTCCGGTTATTCCATCCGCATCGTCCGAAGCCAGAAATACGACGCCGTGGGCGATCTGCCGCGGCTGCAGGAGCTTGCCGCCCAGCGGTACGGCCTTGTGTACTTTTTCCAGGAGCTGATCCTCGCTGTAGCCGTTGCGCGGCTGCGCGGTATCGGTCAGGCCTGGAGCCACCGCATTGACGCGAATGCCGTATTGGGCGAGCTCGAGGGCGCATGACCGCGTCAGTGAAACGATTCCACCCTTGCTGGCGCTGTAATGCGCCCCGCGGATGGTGCCATTCGACAATTGGGACGTCAGGTTGACGATGGAGCCCCCGCGGGTTTGGTTCTGCACCATGAGCCTGGCCACCGCTATCGTGGTGAAGCACGTGCCCTTCAGGTTGACGTCCAATACGGCATCCCAGGCGGACTCCGTCATTTCCAGCAGGGGAGTGCGCGGAAAGATGCCGGCGTTGTTGACCAGGATGTCCACGCCGCCGAGTCGTTCGTGGACTTCATTCACCATCTGGTCTATTTGCGCGATCTGGGCGATATTTCCTTGCACGATCATGCACTGGCGATCGAAAGCCCGGCATTGCTCCAGCACTGCGACGGCGGCATCACGATCATCCAGCCAGTTGATGGCAACGTGGGCGCCTTGGCGCGCCAGCTCGATGGCGGTGGCCGCGCCAATGCCTTGCTGTGCGCCTGTGACCAGGGCCACCCTGCCGGCCAGTCCGGATTTCGCGAGAGAACTCATATCAGCCTCATGGGTCTTCAATACACGTTCGATAGGGAGGGCAGCCAGAGCGAAACTTGCGGAATGAATGAGATGATGAGCAGGGTGATGACCTGCAGTCCCATGAATGGCAAGATCCCTTTCACCGTGTCGCTGAAACTCACCTTGAAGGTGGCCATCCCGACAAAGAGGTTCAATCCGAAAGGCGGGCTGATCTGCCCGATCGCCAGGGTCATCGTGATGACGGCGCCGAGGTGGACGCCATCGATCCCGACGCTGTTCGCCAGGGGCATGAGCAGGGGCGTCAATACGATGACGGCGGAATTCGTGTCGACGAACATCCCGGCAATCAGGAATATGATGTCGACGAGGCCGATCACCTCCCACGCGGAATCCGCACTGACGAGAGCCACGATTTTCTGTGGCACTTGCTCCAATGTCAGGAACCAGGCCAGTGCGGCGCCGCAGCCGATCAGGATGAGGATCAGGCCGATGGTGCGCACCGATGCGGTCGAAATATTCAATACCTCCACAGCCTTGATTCTTTTGTAGAGCAGCACCTCGACCAGCACCGCGTATACCGCCGAGACCGCGGCTGCTTCGGTGACCGTGAACAGGCCGCTGTAGATCCCGCCGATGATGATGGCAGGCAGCATCAAGGCAAAGACGGAGCGCCTGAGTTCGTGCAATGCCGTTGACAGCGAGAACCGCCGGCCCGAGGCGTCGCCCAGCCGCAGCGCCGTCCAGACCGAGTAGACAATCATCAATCCCATGAAGATCAGGCCTGAAGATAGAGAGGCCAGAAAGACCTGGGCGATCGATTGATTGGCCACCAGGCAATACAGAATGGCGGCGACGCTGGGAGGAATCAGCATCGAAAGCGTCGCGCCGCACAATATCAGGCCGAGCGCAAAGCTCTTGCTGAAGCCCCGCTGGATGAGCGCGGGATAGACGATCGGCCCGATGCTGACCACCGCGGCGACGCCGACACCGGAGATGGCGCCGAAAATGGCCATCGTGATTGCGGTGGCGATCCCCAGTCCTCCCGGGATGTGGCCTATCCATGCGTCGACCAGACGGATCAGGCGTTCGCCGATTTCTCCTCTCGATATGATGTCCGCGGCCAGGATGAAAAGGGGAATCGCCAGCAACGCCGGTATGTTGACGCCCTGGATGACGTGCTGCACGATCGCGTCATAGGGCAGCCCCAGACCCGACGTGTTGACGGATATGATAGACGGGACCAGCAATGCCAGGAAGATGGGGACGGAAATCCCCAACAGGATAAATATGCCGCCCACGAGAAAGGCCAAGGTCATCTTCGGTCACCTGTCATGGATTGGTGTCGGAACGAGACTTGTGTCCGGGGCGGGGCTCGTGTCCAGGACGGTATCAATCAGGAGGAACAGGTAATTGATGAACATCAGCAAGCTCGCCACCGATGGGATCAGGAATAGATATGCTTTCGAGATGCCTATCGTCGGCTCTTCCACCCCGATGTTGAATATGAAAAACGTGATCTTCAGCCCGAAAATGGCGATGTACAGGGATCCTCCCATGCCGCAGATGGCCGTGATGAAATAGATGACGCGCCGGGTGCGCCCGCCGGTCATTCTCAATAGAATGTCGATGCTCACGTGCCCGTGGCTGGGTACGATCACCGCTGATCCAATGAAGGTGATCCAGACCGTGAAATACGCGCTCAGGGCGTCCACCCCCACGAACGAGCTGCCGATGAAATCCCGCGACAGGAGGTTCACGCACAGGGCGAACGTCATCACGAGCAGCAGCCCTGCCGCGAGCCTGAGGCTCACGGCATTCAGGCAATCGAGATAGGTTCTAATTCTTGGCATTTTCTTCGGTCAGGCGATGTATTTCGTTATTGAATGCCTCGATATAGCTGCGGCCCTGGTCGCCCACCTGGCTGATGAAGTACGTCTCGGCCTCATGGCGAACGGCATTGGCGAGGGCGGCATTCTGCTCGGCGGTCGGATATACGAAGGTCACCCCGGCCTTTTTCATCATTTCCTCATCGCGGGCATTGATGGTGTCGATGGATTCATTGTTCACATCCCCGCCACGCTTCACGGCGTCCTGGATTTCAGCCTGGCAATTTTGCGGCACTGAATCCCACCAGGTCTTGGACACCATGAAAACTTCGTTCAAGGCGCCATGGGAGGTCATGGTGATGGTTTTCGCGACCTCGTAGAACTTCATGTCGGCCTGCGTATTGATGGGATTGGCCTCCGCGTGGACGGCCCCCGATTGCAGCGCTTGGTACAGGTCCGTCACATTCATGGTGACCGGCTGCATGCCCGTGATCTTGGCGCTTTCGATCAGGACCTTGGACGGCATCACCCGGGTGACGACCCCCTTGTAATCCTCTGGCGTGAGCAGCGGCTTGTTGGCCGCCCAATGCATGTATCCGCTGTTCCAGATGTCCAGCGCAATGATGCCTTTCTTGGTTGCCTCGCCGAGGAAATCCTTCATCGGCTGGCTGCGGTAAAGCTTGAGAAGGATTTTTTCGTCCTGGGGCAGGAAATAGGGCAGATCCATCATTCCAAAGATCGGCGCGGTCCCCACCAGATAGGATGAGGGCATGACCGCGGCCTGTATGTAGCCTTGCTGCACCTGTTCGACGATCGTGGTGCTGCCGCCGAGCTGGGAGTCCGGATATACCTGGACGGCCAGGTCGCAGGAATTCTTGGCGTTCAGGATCTTGGCGATTTCCTTTGCGCCGATGTCCCGGGGATCGCCGACCGCCGCGGCGTGAGAGATGCGCATGGTGTATTTCGCTGCTTGCGCCATGGACGGCGATGACAGGCAAACGACGGTACCCAATAGACATACTGCCGAGGCAACACGATCGAGTTTTGATTTAGTGAGCGGCATGGTTTTCTCCGAGAGAGCCGAAAGAGACTGCTGAACGTGGACAGCAGCCCGCCTAGGCCGCTGCGCCTCCATCTATGGTGATCGTGGTACCCGTGATGAACGCGCCCGCCTCCGTTGCGAGCAATTGCGCGGCGCCCACCACGTCCTCGGGATCGGCGATGCGCTTGATGGCCTGCATGGCGAGCACGCGCTCGACGTCCGATTCGTCGGCGAGCTGGGCGGCCGAGAAGTCCGTGCGCGTCAGGATGGGGGCGAGCGCGTTGACGGTGATGCCGTATTCCCCCAGCTCGACGGCGAAGGCGCGGGTCATCATGATCTCGGCCGCCTTGGTGATGGCGTATTCCCCCATCCCGCGGCGCGCCTTCTGGCCTGTCGAGGACGTGATGTTGATGATCCGGCCCCAGCGCTGTTCCTTCATGATCCGCGCGGCCGCCAGGGAGAGCTCGTAATACGAGAGCACGTTGACTTCGACCAGCTCCGGCAGCGCCGGGTGCTCGCGCTCGAGCATGTCCCCGCGCGGAGGCTTGGCGCCCGCGCTGTTGACGAGGATGTCCAGGCGCCCCAGGCCGGCGATGGTGTCGGCGACCAGCCGTGAGCGGTCCGCCGCGCTGCCCACGTCGGCGGCCAGGGCGATCGCCCGTGCGCCGCGGCGCTCGAGCTCGGCCACCGTTTCCTCCAGCGGCCCCCTGGATCGGCCGACGATCGCCACGCTCGCGCCGAGGTCCGCGTAGCCTTCGGCGATGGCCCTGCCGATCCCGCGCGAGCCGCCGACGATCAGCGCGACGCGCCCGTCGAGATCGAAGCGGCGGTTCAGGTCGATGAATTTCCGTTCTTGCCGTGACATGCCGGGTCTCCTCAGGCGATCTTGAACTTGGCCAGCGCCTGCGCGGACAGCTCGATGCCGAATCCCGGCTTGTCGGGCAATTGGATGTTGCCGTTCTCGAGCACGACGGGCTGCTCCATCACCGCCTGCCACCAGGGCTGGTATTCCTGCCAGACGACGTTCGGGCAAGCGGCGGCGAGGTGCGACGAGTGCTCCATGAACAAGTGCGGGGTGACTTTCACGTGGCGGGCCTCGCAGGCGTGGGCGACCTTCATCCATTCGGTCACGCCGGCCATGCGCATCAGGTCGGGCATCGCATAGTCCGTGGCGCGGTGATCGACGAGGTTGAGGATCTCGTCCTTGAGGTAGAAGGACTCGCCGGTGCACAGGGGCATGGAGAGCGCCTCGGTCGCACGGGCGTAATCCTCGATCTGGTTGTAGGGCATGGGTTCCTCGAGCCAGTACACGTCGAATTCCTCGAGCTTGCGGCCCATGCGCAGGGTCTGCTTCAGGTCCCAGGCCTGATTGGCATCGATCATGAGCTTGCATTCGGCGCCTATGGCCTCGCGCACGCTGCGCACCCGGGCGACGTCCTCGTCCTCGTCGGCCTTGCCGGCCCGCATCTTGACCGCCTTGAAGCCTTCGGCGACGTAGCCGGCGGCCTCCGCGGCCAGCTCGTCCCTCGAGCGGTCCAGCCACAGGCCCTGGCTCGCATAGGCTTCCACCTCGTGGCGGAATCCGCCCAGAAGCCGGTAGACGGGCAGGTTGGCCGCCTTGCCCTTGATGTCCCAGCAGGAGGTGTCGATCGCCGACATGGCGGCCGCCGCGACGCCCCGCTGGCCGATGAAGCCGACGGCCTTGGAAAGCCTGGCCCAGAGCGCCTCGGTGTCGAGCGCGTCCTGGCCGACGGCGATCTGGCCGAGGTCCTCCATCATGCGCACCAGGCTCGCCACCCGGCCCCGGCCGAAGGCGAAGCTCCAGGCGACGCCTTGCAGGCCGTCCTCGGTCGTGATCCGCATCATGGCCGTGTCGATGGCGGGAATGGGGAATGCCGCCGTGATCAGCGGGCGCTCCAGGGGAATCGAAAGGAAGTGCACCTCGACGGTTTTGATGATCGTGGATCGGGACATGAATGTTCTCCTCTTTGTCGCGCAATGCGCGGATTTTCTTGCTGGCCGCTCTTACTGGCCGCCGCCGGCCGTGTCGGGATGCTCCGGCCCCTTCCCGGAGGCGCCCTGCGGCTGCGCCGCGCCGCCGCGCTCCGTCCGGGCGGGCCTGCCGCCCTCGGCGAGCGCGGCCTGCCAGGGGGCCTGGAACAGGCTGTGGGGCGTCGGATGCACGACCAGGCCGAGCAGGTCGGCGCGGTTGTAATGGCCCGCGAAATCATGGATGGCGCGCTTGCCGACCGCCACGTCCAGGTCCAGTTCGGCGATCAGGATGGTTTCCTCGGCGCCGGCCGGACCCGCCAGCAGGTCGCCGCCCGGCGCGACGATGCAGCTACCGCCCAGATTGGCCTCGTCGTGGAGCCACGCGCGATCGGCGTCGTCCCGCGCGATCCGCTCGATCATGGATTCGGTGACGGTGCCCGCCGCGTTGAGCACGTAGCAGCCGCCCTGGTAGGCGATCGCCCGCGAGGCCGTCAGGATGACGTCGCGCATGCGCGGCTGGGTGGGCGAGAAATGATTGGGCCAGAGGGCCGCGTGCACGACGGCGTACTGGGCGACGACACTGAAGACGAGGAGGGGGTTGGAATTTTCCGCGCAGAGCAGGCTGCCGATGGCGCCGAAACCCGCCTTGGGAATCTCGAGGCCCTCGCTGCCGCCGCCGGTGTGCACCAGCCGTTCGCCCACGGTCGGGCTGATCTTGCGGTGGTTGGCGGCGATCGTGCCCTGCGGGCTGATGTGCAGCGCGCTGTTCCACATCGTCCCGGTCGTGTTGGCGAGCTTTTCGCAGATGCCCATCACGACCCATACGCCCGCCCGCTTGGCGGCGGCGCACAGGCGGTCCGTTTCGGGGCCCCCGACCACCACCGCATTGCGGAACAGTTCCGCGGCCAGCCGCAGGCCGGTGGCGCTGGTTGCCGAATGGAAGTGGAACCAGAGGGGGTGCGCGGGGATGAAGCCCTCGGGAAACACCACGACCTCGGCGCCCCGGGCGCCGGCCTCGGCAATCAGTTCCTCCGCCTTTGCGACGGCGCCGTCGCGGTCCAGGAAGCAGCCCGCGGATTGGACGACCGCCGCCTTGATCTTGCCAAAAGTGTCCGCCATGATGATCTCCGAAATTTTCGATGTCCGGCAGGCCGCGGGCGTTCCTATGCCTGGCCCGCCTGGGCGCGATACCAGTCCAGCATTTCCTCGCCCGTCATGGGCACCACGCCCTCGTGGCCGAGGATGTAGTCGAACAGTTGCTCGAGATACTTGATCCGGTGGGGCACCCCGGTCAGGAAGGGGTGGATGGAAATGGACATCACCCGCACCGAGTCGGCGCTTTCCTGGTAGAGGCGGTCGAACTGGTCGCGGCCGCGCCGGAAGATCTCGTCGGAGGGCTGCTGCTGCACGGCGCTCATCACGACATCGTTGATCTCCACCGGGTAGGGCAGGGCCGTCATGGACCCCGCCCGCGTATTGACCGGAACGGGCTGGTCGTCCAGCACCCAGTTCGCCACGTACTCGATCCCGGCTTGCGCCAGCAGGTCCACGGTATCGTCGGTTTCGGTCAGGCCCGGGCTTTCCCAGCCCCGTGGCGGCTTGCCCGTGAAATCCTTGATCGCCTGGATCGTGTCGGCGATCGCCTTGCGTTCGTCCTCGACCACGTGCATGGGCGTCTGGACGTAGCCGTGGCCGATGAATTCCCAGCCCGCGTCCCGCGCCGCGGCGCAGGCCTCCTCGTAGAGCGTGCAGGCGCTGCCGTTGACCGCGAGGGTCGCCTTCAGGCCGCGGGCCTGCAGGGCGTCGAGATAGCGCCAGAATCCCACCCGCATGCCGTATTCATGCCAGGCCCAGTTGGGCAGGTCCGGCAGCATGGGCTGGCCCATGGGCGGCGGGAGGATGACGCGCGGCATCGGCTTTTCCGGCCGCCAGTTCTCGATGTTGACGATCGTCCAGAGGATGATCCTTCCATCGCCGGGGAGACGCAGCTTTTTCCTCTTGTGTATGGGTGTGTAAGGCACCCGTGCGCGTATGCTGTCCCCTATCCTTCCCATGCTCATTCTCCGTCATCAAAAAACATTCTTCAGGTCTCGTTCGTGCTGCCGCTCAGAATCCCTTGGTGCCTTCGGCGAGCAGGCGCATGGCCGTCCCGCAGCAGACTTCGTGGCGATCCTCCGCGCTCAGGCCGGGGATGGCGTCAATCGTCCGGTCCGGGTGTTCGTCGCCCATGTCGAAGGGGGAATCCGTGCCGATGCAGACCCTGTCGGCGCCGACCAGGTCGATGAGATACCGCAGCGCCTTGGGCTCGAACAGCAGGCTGTCGAAATAGAAGCGGCGGATCAGGGCCTCGGGCGCCGTCCGGGCATCCTTGCGGACCTCGGGACGGACCTTGTATCCATGCGCGAGCCGGCCGAGCTGGTAGGGCGTGAAGCCGCCTCCGTGGGCGAGGCAGATTTTGAGTTCCGGCAGTTCGTCGAGCACGCCGCCATACATCAGGTTGGCCACCATGACCGTGGTATCCCATGGGTTGCCGAGCAGGTTGGTGAGGTAATGGGATTCCAGCCCGCTCTTTGCGCCGACGTAATAGGGATGGGCGAAAACAAAGAGGCCAAGTTCCTGCGCCCGCCGCAGGATGGGGCGGAACCGTGCCTCGGCGAGCTGGGCGCCCTCGATGGAGGTGCCCATTTCGACCGCCTTGAAGCCGTATTCCCGCACGACGCGCTCCATTTCCGCGATCGCCGCGTCGGGGTGCTGCATGGGGATCGTCGCCATGCCGCGCAGGCGATCGGGCCTGGCCGCCGCCATCTCGGCGATCCCGTCGTTGACCAGGCCGGCCACCTTGAGGGCGAGATCCGCCCCGGCCCAGTAATAGAAGGTGGGCGGCGCGGGGGAAACCACCGCGATGTCGATCCCCTTGCGGTCCATGGATTCCAGCTTGGCCTGCGCATCATGGAACTCGTCGAACAGGGGATAGACGTAGCCCTGTTCGTGGACCATTTTTCGCGTGCCGTCCTGATTCACCACCCGCGCCAGGAACTCGGCGGGGGATTTCTCGACCTGCTCGACGAACCGGCTCGGAATGGCGTGGTTGTGGATGTCGATGCGCATGTCAGCTATACCTCTTTTCGCGGCCGTCGTCGGCATACCAGTCGAAAGGCTCGTCCGAGAGGTTCACGATGATGTTTTGTATTTGCGTATAGGCCTCGTAGGCGGCCACGCCGTTTTCGCGGCCGATGCCGCTCATCTTGAATCCGCCCCACGGCGAGGACGGATCGATGCGGTGATGGTCGTTTATCCAGACGATCCCCGATTCGATGCTTTGGGCCACGCGATGGGCGCGCGCGACGTCCCGTGTCCAGATGCTGGTGGCCAGGCCGTATTCGATGCCGTTGGCGATGGCAATGGCTTCCTCCTCGGTGTCGAAGGGCAGCACGCACATGACCGGCCCGAAGATCTCCTCGCGCGCGATCCGCATGCCGCCGGAGACCCCGGTGAAAATGGTCGGCGGATAGTAGAAGCCGGCGCCGAATCCGGGCCCTTCGGGCCGTTGCCCGCCCAGGGCGAGCTGCGCGCCTTCCTCGCGGCCGATGGCCACGTATTTCTCGACGAGATCCCGCTGCCTGGCCGAGACCAGGGGGCCCAATTGCGTATCGGGATCCCGGGGGTCGCCCAGACGGATCCGGCGCGCGCGGCGGACGATTTCGCGCACCACTTCATCGTGGATGGATCGATGGACGAGCAGGCGCGCGCCCTGGACGCAGGTCTGTCCGGTGGCGATGAAGGATGCGAACAGGGCGGCCGCGGCGCCCCGCTCGATGTCGGTGTCGGGAAACAGGACGACCGCCGCCTTGCCGCCGAGCTCGGCGGCCACTTGCGTGAGGTTGCGGCCGGCGAGCGAAGCGATGAGCTTGCCGGTCTCGGTGCCGCCGGTGACGTCGATCTTGCGGACCCCCTCGTGCTGGACGAGCGCCGCCCCGGCCTTCGCACCGTATCCAGGCACTACGTTGTAGATACCGTCGGGGACTCCCGCCGAGCGGAGTATTTCCCCCAGCAGCAGGGGCGTGATGGGCGCCAGCTCGCTCGGCTTGACGACCAGGGCATTGCCCGCGGCCAGGGCCGGCGCCACTTTCTTGGTGAGAATCAGGAGGGGGTGGTTCCAGGGGGTGATCAGTCCGACCACGCCGAGCGGCACCCGCCGGGTGTAATTGAGGTAGTTGCCGCCGAAGGGAGGCACCGTGCCTTCGTGGGTGCGGGCGAGCGCGCCGAAGTAGCGGAACCATTCGGGCAGCCGCGCGAGCTGGGCCTGCATCTCGCGCAAGGGGCGGCCGATCTGGTCGATCTCGAGCGCGAGCAGGTCCGGCAGGCGCTGTTGCAGGGTCTCGGCCGCCCGATGCAGGATGTCGCCCCGTTCCGCGCCCGACAGCCTCGCCCAGGACGCCAGGGCCCGGTGCGCGACGCCCACGGCCTCGTCGACGTCGGCCTGGTCCCCCTCGGCGACCTCGGCGATGGCCTCGCCGTTCTTGGGATTGATGACCGGGAATGTCTTCCCGGACGCCGAGGGACGGAAGGCGCCGTCGATGAACATGCCCCAGGATTTCATGACGCCGCCTTTGCACCCCGTCCCGCCGCGAGGCCGGCGAGGATTTCCTCCTGGATCTGGCGGGCGGACATCACCCAGCCGAAGGCCGTGCGCACGACTTGCAGCCCCGCGGCGTGCAGCTCGGGCCCGTCCATGGTGTCCACGCAATCCTCGACCACCACGGGGGCGAAATCCCGGACATTGGCCCGGACCGCGGTGGCCAGCACGCAGCTATTGGTGTTGATCCCCGTGAGGAACAGCACGTTGGCGCCCCGGGAACGCAGCACGAATTCCAGGTCCGTCGCCTCGAAGCAGTCGTAGCGCCGCTTGGTGTCGAGAATCAGGTCGTATTCGGGATCCAGCACCTCCGGCATGATCTCGCAGCCCGGGCCGCCGCGCAGTTGGTGGCGTTCCACGTGCTTGCGGGTGGCGCTCGGGTTGTCGGCCCGTGTGCGCCAGAAGGGGTTCATGCGGATTTCCCGGACGTCCGTGTATTGCGTCAGCATGTGGATGACCGGCACCCCCGCGGCGCGCGCCGCGGACAGGAAGGCCGCGTTGTTGCCAATCGTGCGCGCCTCGGTGCCGGGCAGGACCGGCATGGTGGCGACGGAAGGATCGAGATGCCCGCGATGCATGTCGATCGTCACGACTGCGGGCCGTACAGCGTCAACTCCAAAGCGTTCCATTGGGATGCCTCTGCTCGGTTGATGCGAATCAAGTCCTGCCCACATTAGAATCACGCCGAATGTTCGTCAACGCGATTTTTGATGATTTCTCATTTAGTGATATAAATAAGTAAAAACACCTACGGAAAATATGGAGGGCTGCACCTGTGGCGAATATTCTGGGTTTCGTATGATTTTCCCATGTATAACAAGGTAGTAGAATTCATGAATGGACGGTCGATATCTTTCCTATTACACTCGCATCATGATTTCGATACGAATCGTATAGAGTCCTCTTTGAAATAGTTATTAAATAATGAGAACACAATCGACTCCCTCATCCCCTGCCTCGGGCCCCGCCCAGACCGTCGGACGCGCAGCCTTGCTGCTGAGGATCATCGCCTCCAGCCAGGCGCGCAATCTGCGCCTCGTGGACATCGCCGCGATGGCGTCCCTGGACAAGTCGACCGCGCAGCGCCTGCTGCACCGCCTGGTCCTCGAGAGGCTGCTTGCCCGGGATCCAGTGCGGGGCTATCGCCTGGGGCCGCTGCTGTACGAATTGGGCCTGGCCGCGCTGCCCGAGACGAATCTGCGCGAGGTGTCGCAGGCGGCCTTGCACGAACTGGCCCAGTCGACCGGCGACATGGTGTTCCTCGTGGTGCGCAGCGGCTTCGAGACGGTGTGCATCAGCAGGATCGCGGGCAATTTCCCCATCCAGACCATGACGCGCACCGAAGGCGATCGCCACCCTCTCGGGATGGGGGCCGGCGGGCTGGCCCTGCTGGCGTCGATGCACGACGCGGATATCGACGTGGCCCTCGAGGCCATCGGTCCGCGCCTGCATGCCTATCAGTTGACGGAGGCCCTGCTGCTCGAGGCGGTGGCAAAGACGCGCGCCCAGGGCGACATCGCGATCGACGAGGGGGTGGCGGCGATGGACGTCACGGCCATAGGGCGCACGGTGCACGACCGCACGCGGGCGCCGGTGGCGGCGGTCTTCGTGGCATCGATCCGCCATCGCATGATGGAAGGCCGCCAGAAACAGGTCATCAAGCAGCTCATCGCGTGCGTCAACACGATCGAGAGCACCCTGTCGAGGTAGCGAGCGCGGATGGGGCGGCGCGAGACCGTTCGCCGCTCCGATTGATCAATCGATGATGAGGAAAACGAGATGGAAAAACCGACCGTGACGGTGCTGGCATTGGGCGGGACGATCGCCATGACGAAAGGAGAGGGGGCGGGCGTCGTTCCGAACCTGACGGGGGAAAACCTGGTGGCGGCCGTCCCGGGCCTGGATGAAATCGCCCGCGTCGAGGCGCGTTCTTTCCGCCAGCTCCCCAGCGCCCAGCTCCGCTACGACGACCTGGAGGAACTGGCCGATGCGATCCGCGGCTTGTCCGGCCAGGGCCGCCGCGGCATCGTGGTGACCCAGGGTACGGATACCATCGAGGAAACCGCCTTCGCCCTGGATCGCCTGCTCGAACTGGACATGCCCGTCGTGGTCACGGGCGCCATGCGGAATCCGGCGCTGCCGGGGGCCGATGGCCCCGCCAATCTGCTTGCGGCGGTCCAGGTCGCCGCCAGCGAGGAGGCCCGCGGCCACGGCTGCCTGGTGGTCATGAATGACGAGGTGCATGCGGCGCGTTTCGTGCGCAAGACGCACACCAGCCGCCCCGATGCGTTCAGCTCGCCCCTGAGCGGCCGGATCGGCTGGCTGACCGAAGGCAGGGTGTGCCTGGGCGTCTGGCCGGGCCGGGTTCCCGCCTTGCCGTTCACGCCGGCGAGGACGGCGGCGGCGCCGCGGGTCGCGCTGGCGACGGTGGCGCTGGGCGATGACGGGACTTTCATCCGGGCGCTGGCGGCCGCGCAGCCGGCCGGCATGGTGGTGGAGGCCACCGGGGGCGGGCACGTCGCTTCCGAGGTGGCCGACGCCCTCGAGGAGGCCGCGCAGAAAATGCCGGTGGTCCTGGCCTCGCGCACGGGGGCCGGCGACGTTCTGGCAAGGACCTACGGGTTCCCGGGCAGCGAAATCGATCTGCAGCGCCGCGGCCTGGTCCGCGGCGGCTGGCTCGACGGCCTCAAGGCAAAGGTGCTGCTGACCCTGGTGCTGCGGCATCGCCCGGAGGACCGGAGGGCCGTGGCCGAGGCGTTCCGTCCCTGGGGAGGGGGCTGAGCGTCAGCGCTCGCCGGGCCGGGTCAAGCGTTCGCCGAGCCGGGTTCAGCGCTCGCCGGGCCGGGTCAAGCGTTCGCCGAGCTGCGTCCAGCGCTCGCCGAGCTCGGCCAGGGCCTCGTCGGTCAGCAGGCGTGCCGCCATGGCCAGCAGCTCGTCGTCCGCCGCCTCGAGGTGGCGTTGGAAATCCTCGGCCCAGGCGCCGGTGGTTTCCGGATCGAGCCGGGCGGCCTCGCCGGCCGCCAGACGAGCCAGCACCGGGCGCAGGCGGCCCCGCCAGAGGCCGTCCAGGCGGGCGCGCTCGCCGCGCAGGCCCTCCGTCATGCCGCGCAGGCAGACGGCGTCCGAGCCGGCCATGGATTCGATGAGCGCCGGAAACAGGTCCCGTTCCTGGGCCTCGCGCGCGTGGCGGGCAGGGCCGTCGAAGTAGGCCAGCAGCTCAGCGGCCTGGTTGGCGTGTTCGGTTCGATCCGCACCGGACGCCGCGCCGCCTTCTTCCTCTACAGCCAGCCGCCGCAAGGCCTCGCAGCGCCGCCGCGTTTCGGCGTGCCGGGCGGCCAGCGCCGCGAGGGGATCAGCGGCGGGGTGGGCGGGGGAGGGCGTAGGATCGGCGGCGGGCATGGCGGGCGGCTGCGTGGCGGATGAGAGAGGGGATGCCTTCATGGTAGCGCAAGCCCCTCGCGCCGGGGTAGCGCGCGCCTCGCGCGGTCGCTGCGCCGGGGCTGCGGCGAGCGTGATTTCAGCGCCAATCATATAACTTGAAGATATATAAAAATCATTAGAAATTCGTTGTTTGGTAATAAGATCGGCCTTAAATTTTCATTGTTGAATCATCGAGGATTTTCCCCGTTCCCCCTCGCCATGGCGCGAAAAGGGGTCCGGGGCAGCGCCATGAATCTATCCTTCCAGAACGTCGAAAAGCATTTCGGAACGCTGCGCGTGGTCGAGCGGTTCTCGAGCGACATCGCGCCGGGCGAGTTGGTGGCCCTGGTGGGGCCGTCGGGCTGTGGCAAGTCCACGCTGCTGCACATCGCCGCCGGCCTGGAAAAGGCCTCGGCGGGCGAGGTGCTGGCCGATGGGCGGCCCATCGCCGGGCCGGATCCCAGCCGCATGCTGATGTTCCAGGAAAACGCCCTGTACCCCTGGCTCACCCTGGCGCAGAACGTGTCCATGGCGCTCGAGCTGCAAAAGGTGGACCGCGCGCAGGCCCGCGCGCAGGCGGCGCTGTGGCTCGAAAAGGTCAAGCTCAAGGGTTTCGAGGATTATTTCCCGCACCAGGTCTCGGGCGGGATGCGGCAGCGCTGCGCGCTGGCGCGGGCCTTCATCACGGCCCCCGAGGTGCTGCTGCTGGACGAGCCCTTCGGCGCCCTGGACGCCCTCACGCGCATGACCCTGCAGGATGCGCTGCGCACCCTGATCCGCGAGACGCGGCCGACCGTGCTGCTGGTGACGCACGACGTGGACGAGGCGCTGTTCCTGGCCGATCGCATCGTGGTGTTCAGCCCGCGCCCGTCGCACGTGCTCAAGGAATTCAATCTCGCGGCGCGCGAGAAATCCCATGACCTTTCCGGTTTCGCCGGCTTGCGCCGGGAAATCCTGGGCCTGCTGGGCATCGAGACCGAGCCGGCCGGGGATGAAACATTCACTTCCGAGGAAATCGCAGCATGAAACTGACCCGCATTCTCGTTCCGGCGCTCGCGGCGCTGGCCATGGCATCCCAGGCGTTCGCCGCCGAGCCCTTCAAGGTGGGCTACATCCGCGTCATGGACGACGCGCAGGCGATCGCCGCGTATGAGGGCGGTTTCTACAAGCAGCACGGCCTGGACGTGCAGTTGGTGGAATTCAAGTCCGGCACCGACCTGATCAAGGCGATCGTCGGCGGCCAGCTCGACACCGGCGTGCTGGGCTTCACCAATGCGGCCTCGTGGTCCTCGCGCGGCGCCGACCTGAAGGTCGTGGGCGGCGCCCAGCGGGGCTTTCACGCGCTGGTCGCGCGCAACGATGCCGGTATCGACAAAGTAGAGGACCTCAAGGGCAAGACGCTGGCCTCGCAAAAAGAGGGCAGCACGGCCGATACCGTCCTGCGGGGCGTGGTCCTGAAGGACGCGGGCCTGGAGGCGACCGACCTGTCGATCCTGGGCGTGAGCCCGCAAGTGGCCGTGCAGTCGCTGGTCGGCAAGCGCGTGGACGCTGCCTTCCTGTTCGAGCCGCAGGCCAGCATCGCGCAGCTCATCGCGCCGGTCAAGCAGATCTACGAGATCGGCGAGGTCTGGCCCTTCCCCTGCATGGTGACCATCACGTCGGGCGAGACGCTGCGCACCAAGAAGGACGCGGTCTGGAAATCCCTGGATGCCCAGCGCCAGGCCATCGACCTGCTGCAGTCCAAGCCCGACGAGGCCGCCAAGCTGATCGCCGGCTACTTCATCGCAGAGCCCACGCTCAAGACCCTCGAGCACGGCGAGCTGCCGCGCGAGCAGGTGATCAGCCAGGCGATCCGCACCCAGACCTTCAATGCGGCGCTGGATGCCAAGGACCTGGCGCGCATGCAAGAGGTCGCCGACATCATGCAGGCCCAGGGCGCGCTCAAGACCAAGGACGGTTCGGCCTTCAAGGTGGACTCGATCCTCGATCTCGAGTGGCAGCGGGCGCGCAAGCTCTGATCGATGCGATAATCGACCGTTTCGAACGAGCCTGAGGCTGGCCGGGCGCGCCCGGCCGCCTTCATTCGCATGAGCAGAAAACAACGCGTATCGCCGCTTGCCCGCAAGCTCGCCATGCTGATCGCCATGGCCGCCATCCTGCTGTTCTGGCAGGCGGCGGCCTGGACCTTGCCCGACTTCCTGATGCCCGGCGTGCCGGCCGTCGCGCTGCGGCTGTGGCACGACGTGCAATCGGCCGAGTTCCGCGAGGCGCTGTCCGGCAGCCTCTGGCGCCTGGGCGCGGGCTATGGCTTCGCCCTGCTGTTCGGGATCGGCTTCGGCCTGGTGGGCGGGCTGCTGCTGTTCTTTCGCGAGGTGCTCAAGTCGGCCATCATCATCCTGCAGTCCATCCCCTCGATCGCCTGGGTGCCGCTGTTCCTGATCCTCATGGGCTTTGGCAACATGCCGATCATCGTGGTGATCGCCCTGGCGGCGTTCTTTCCGGCGGCGCTGTCGGTGATGAACGCGACCGAGAGCGTGCTGCAGACCCATGTCTCGGCCGCGCGCGTGATGGGGGCGAGCCACTGGGACATGCTGCGCCGGGTCTACCTGCCGGCCGTGATGCCCGAGCTGATCACGGGCGCCCAGCTCGCCTTCGGCAACGCCTGGCGCGCCTTGATATCGGCCGAGATGCTGATCGGCTTCGGCCAGGGCCTGGGCCGCTCGCTGGCGTATTCCGGGGAAACCGCCGACATGCTCGGCGTGATGGCCAACATCCTCACCATCGCGGTGCTGGCGACGCTGATCGACCAGGTGTTCCTGGAAAACATCAAGCGCAAGGTCCTGCGCTATCAATATGTCTGAGCAGCCATCGACGGAGGCGTCCATGAATCGCGGGCCGGCGGTTTCGCATCGTTTCGCGCGGGGGCTGGCGCTGTGCGCCGGCCTGGCGCTCGCCATGCTGGCGCCCTTGGGCGGCGCGCGGGCCGCGGACGCGATCGGCGTGGCCCGGGTCCCCGCGGCCGCGGCGCCGGGCGCCAAGGTGCGCACGCCGGCGCGCATCGAGGTGCTGGCGGGGCGCGATGCCGCCGGGCCCAAGGGCGAGCTGGTGGCGGTCGAGGACCCGGCGCGCGCCTCGGCCCTGGTCGCGAGCGGCGAGCTGCGAGGATGGCTGGGCGTGGTCCCCGAGGATGCCGCCCTGGGCGAGGGCGTGCGCTCGGCCCCCCTGGATTATCCCGTCAGCCCCATGGCGATCCTGCGCACCGACACCGACATCCACGACTGGCGGGCCCTGTCGGGCCGCACGGTGTGCCTGGCGGCCGATGGCCGCTACGTCGGCGAGCTGGCGGCGCGGTACGGGGCCATCGAGCAGGTCTACCCCTCGACGACCGACGCGCTGCTGGGCGTGCGCACGGGACTGTGCGACGCCATGGTGCACGACCAGGCGTTCCTGGAGGCGCTGCTGGTGTTTCCCGAGTGGAAGAAATTTTCCGCGCGGCTCGAGCCTTATCGAAAGGCCGGCCTCGCGCGGGTGACGGCGGCGGGGCAGGCCCGCCCCGAGGCCTTGCGCGGCTTGCTGGAGGCGACGTCGCCCAAGCATCTCGCCGCGCTGACGGCCGGGCAGGCCCGGGACATCGCCTTCGAGGTCTACCTGGACCAGGTCGTCCCCGATTGCCACTAGGGCGCGCCGGGCCGCGGGACGATCGCCGGTGTCAGTGGCGGTGGCGCGGGCCGGTGGCCGGTGTCAGTGGCGGCGGCGCGGGCCGGTGGCCGGGCTGCCGCCCGTGCGGTTCAGGTGGCGGAAGGTGATGCGGCCCTTGCTCAGGTCGTAGGGCGACATCTCGAGCGTGACCTGGTCGCCGGCGAGGATGCGGATGTGGTGCTTGCGCATCTTGCCGCCCGTATAGGCGATCACCGGATGTCCGTTGTCCAGCGTCACGCGGAATCGCGAGTCGGGCAGGACTTCGGTGACGGATCCGTGCATCTCGAGCAGTTCTTCTTTGGCCATGGGGGCTCTCCGGTGAGGGTTGGCGGGGCAGTCAGCGGCCGCGCGCCATGCCGCGGGCCGCAAGGCCGCACGGTGTGTCGCGGGGAGGCGATCGGGTCTGGACGACGCGCCGCAAGGCGCGTGGAACTGTGTCGCGGGCCGATGCCGCTGGCCCGAAAGACGGGCCGGTATCCGGCCCGAGCAGAAAGTAAAACCGCTGATGATCAAGCCATAAAGCTTAAACCATTGAACATATTATGTCAAGCAATGGCGGGCCGAAAGAAAGCGGAAGCGGGCCGGGTTTAGAATGCAGCCTGATCCGTCCCGAAATCCGGCATGAACCAGAAAATCACCCCGTCGACCGCCTTCCTGCTGCTCGTTCCCCCCTTGATGTGGGCCAGCAATGCCGTGCTGGGGCGCGCGGTGGCCTCCATCGTGCCGCCGTTCACCCTGAATTTCCTGCGCTGGGCGCTGGCCCTGATCATCCTGCTGCCCCTGGGCTATCGGGTGCTGCGGGCCGGGTCCCGCATGTGGGCGCAATGGCGCCGCTACGCGCTGCTGGGCCTGCTGGGCGTGGGCCTGTACAACAGCCTGCAATACCTGGCGCTGCACACGTCCACGCCGGTGAACGTCACCCTGGTTACCGCCAGCCTGCCGGTCTGGATGCTGATCATCGGCCGCATGTCCTATGGCGTCCCGATCCGCGCGGGCCAGGTGGCGGGATCGGTGCTGTCGCTGGCGGGGGTGGCGGTGGTGCTTTCGCAGGGCGACTGGCGGCATTTGCTGGAGCTGCGTTTCGTGCCGGGCGACATCCTGATGGTGGTGGCGACGCTCGTCTGGGCCTTCTATAGCTGGCAGCTCACCCGGATTCCGGGGGACGATCCCATGCGCGGCCATTGGGCCGGCCTGCTGCTGGCCCAGACCTTCTACGGCGTGGCCTGGTCGGCGATGCTCGCCGGCATCGAACACCTGGTCATGGACTGGCGCGTCGAGTGGGGCTGGACGGTGGCGCTGGCCGTGCTGTTCGTGGCGATCGGGCCGGCCGTCATCGCCTATCGGTGCTGGGGCGCCGGGGTGCAGCGCGTGGGGCCCACCACGGCGGGATTCTTCTTCAATCTCACGCCGCTGTTCGCGGCGCTGCTGGCGGCGGGCCTGCTGGGCGAGGCGCCCCATCCCTACCATGGATTGGCCTTCGCCCTGATCATCGGCGGCATCCTGCTGTCATCGCGCCAGGCCTCGGCATGACGATCCCGCCACGGCTCCTGGCCTACGCCTGCCTGGGCGGCAGCATGTTCATCGTCGGCTCCTACGTGGCGCTGAGCAAGCCGCTGGCCGTCGTGTTCCCGGTCTTCCTGCTGGGGTGGCTGCGTTTCGGCATCGGCGGCATCGCCATGCTGCGCTGGCTGCGCAAGCCCAGCACCGAGCCGCCGCTGGACCGGCGCACCCGCCTGCTGATCTTCCTCGAGGCGTTCCTGGGCAACTTCCTGTTCACGATCTGCATGGTGCTGGGGGTCAGCCGCAGCAGCGCGGTGGCGGCGGGCGTGATCATGTCGGCGATCCCGGCGGCCGTCGCCCTGCTCAGCCGCGTGGTGCTGCGCGAGGAGGTGCGCCCGGCCACGTGGGCGGCGGTGGCCTGCGGGGTCGCGGGCATCGCCCTGCTGGCCTGGACGCGGCCCCATGCCGAGGTCGGCGTCTCCGACGCCGACCGCTGGCTGGGCTATGCGCTGCTGTTCGGCACGGTGCTCTGCGAGGCCTCGTACGCGGTGATCGGCAAGCGGCTCACCGCCGTGCTTTCGCCCAAGCGCATCAGCGCCATGGTGAATCTCTGGGGCTTCGTCCTGATGCTGCCGCCGGGGCTGTTCATCGCATGGTCCTTCGACTTCGGCGCGGTGAGCCTGCCGATCTGGGGCCTGCTGGTGTTCTACAGCCTGGCGGCCAGCGTCTGGACGATATGGCTGTGGATGACGGGCCTGCGCCACGTCCCGGCCTCGCGCGCCGGCCTGTTCACCGTGATGCTGCCCATCGGCGCGGCGACGGTCGGCGTCGTCCTGCTGGGCGAGTCTTTCAGCGGCCTGCAGGCGCTCGCCTTCGCGATCGCACTGCTCGGGCTGCTGCTGGCGTCCTGGCCGGGCCGGCGCGCGCCCGAGTCGACCGGGCCGGCGCGTCCGCGTCAATAATCGGCCCGGCGCGTCCGAGTCAATGATCGGCCCGGCGCGCGCCGTCGATCGGGCCAGCGCGCGTCGTCAACCGGGCTGGCGCGCGTCGCGGGCGTGCTCGATCAGCAACTGGGCCTCGGCGCGGCCGCCCCATTCGTTGCGGTCGAGCCGATAGACCGCCTCGATGTGTTCCGGCAGGGGCTCGTCGTGGTTGAACCAGATGGCGCCGATGCGCTGCGCGCCGCGCTCGAGGTGGAGCTTCAGGTGCTTGTCCTTGAGCAGGCGCTGGTGCACGACGCGGAAGGTGTCGTGGAACACCGGCGCGGGAAAGCCCGCGCCCCAGACCTCGGCCTGCAGCATCGAGGCGACCTCCACGTTCAGGTAGCCGGACTCGAGCGAACCATCGGTGTCGATGCGGGGCTCGAACGCCTCGTGGCCGCTCAGCAGGCGCACCGCCTGGTCGAAATGCTCGATGAAATCCGGGTAGGCGCCGGCGCGCAGCGTCAGGCCGGCGGCCATGGCGTGCCCGCCGAACTTGACGATGGCCTCGGGCAGGCGCTTGGACACCAGGTCCAGCGCGTCGCGCAGGTGCACCTCGGGGATCGAGCGGCCCGAGCCGCGCAGCTCGTCCCCGCCCGCGGGCGCGAAGGCCATGGCGGGGCGGCCGTAGGTTTCCTTCAGCCGCGAGGCCACCAGGCCGATGACGCCCTGGTGCCAGTCCCGCTGGTAGACGCAGACGCTGGCGGCGCGCGCCTGGGCCTCGGCGTCGATGCTGGCCAGCGCCTGCTCGCGCATGGTGGATTCCAGGTCGCGGCGCCGGCTGTTCATGTCCTCGAGTTCGCGCGCCAGGTCCATGGCGCGGCCCTCGTCGTCCTCGATCAGGCAGCGGATGCCGAGGCTCATGTCGGCGAGGCGGCCGGCGGCGTTGATGCGCGGGCCGAGGAAGAATCCGAGGTCCTGGGCGCCGGCCTTGCGCGGCTCGCGGCCCGATACGGCGAACAGCGCGCGCATTCCGGGCTGCATCCGGCCTTCCCGGATGCGCTTGAGCCCCTGGGCGACCAGCAGGCGGTTGTTGGCGTCCAGCCGCACGACGTCGGCCACCGTGCCCAGCGCCAGCAGGTCGGCGAGCTGCTCCAGGCGCGGGCCCGCGTCGGGGGACAGGGCGCCGCGCTGGCGCAGCACCGCGCGCAGCGCCAGCAGCAGGTAGAACATCACGCCCACGCCGGCGAGATGCTTCGAGGGAAAGTCGCAGCCGGGCTGGTTGGGATTGACGATCGCCAGGGCGTCGGGCAGCGCCTCGCCGGGCAGGTGGTGATCGGTCACGATCACCTCCATGCCGGCGGCCCGCGCCGCGGCCACGCCTTCGAGGCTGGCGATGCCGTTGTCCACGGTGACCAGCAGGTCGGGCTTGCCGCCCGGATGCGCACAGGCCAGCTCGACCACCGCCGGCGACAGGCCGTAGCCGGTCTCGAAGCGGTTGGGCACCAGGAAATCGACGCGCGCGCCCATGGCGCGCAGGCCCCGTACCGCGATCGCGCAGGCGGTGGCGCCGTCGCAGTCGTAGTCCGCCACGATCAGGATGCGTTCGCCGCGGGCGATCGCGTCGGCCAGCAGTTCCGCCGCGCGCCGCGCGTGCGTCAGGCGGGCCGGCGGGATCATGGCGCTCCAGCCGGCGGGGGCCGCCGGCTCGTCCAGGCCGCGCGCCGCCCACAGGCGGGCCATCAGGGGATGGGCGCCCCGGCGGATGAAGGCGTCGATGCGCGCCGGATCGGCCCGGCGCGTCCGGATCAGGGGCTGGACCACCAGGATCTCCAATCGTCTTTGCGCAGGCGCGCGAGCCAGCCGGTGCGCGCGCCGAGGGTGACCACGCGCTCGCGCCCGGTCAGCACCAGCGTGGGCTGGCGTCCTTGCAGGGGGGCGAAGACCTCGGCCTCCAGGGTCCCGAGGGCGGCGAGCCAGCCGCCCCAGTCCTGCGCCAGCGAGGGCGCGTACAGGGCGCCGTGGATCCGGGTGTCCTCGGGCAGGGGCCGCGAGAGCTGGCTCGCGCGCGCCCCGCCAAAGAGCCACAGGCCGTTGATGGGCGCCTGGCCCGCACGCGCGCGGGCCAGGTTGACGGGGTGCTCGTGCCATTGCATCTGCAAGGCGTTGACCAGGCGCCGCCAGGGACGGGCCGAGTCCTCCTGCGGCCACCAGTCGTTCACGGAACTGGCGGCGACCAGGGCCGGGCTGGCGCAGGGCAGGGCGAAGTCCCCCCCGGGCCAGCGCACGCGCCACAGGCCGCCGGCGCCATGCTCCATCGCGATGCCGGCATCCTCGAGCACCTCGTGCGCCGACTCGAACAGGGCCCGCGATTGCGCGTCGGTGATGGCCAGCGTGTCGGCGGTCAGCAGGGCCGCGCCGTCGCGCGAGGGCGCCATGTGGACGAGCTCGGCCAGCCAGACCGGATCGTCGTCCGCGAGGCCGGGCGCGCGCAGCGGCCCCAGTCCTGCGCTAAGATGCTGGGCTTGTGCCGCCCGGAAGCCGCGGGCCTCGAGCAGCCAGTGCTCCAGCGGGGTGCAGCGGGTGTCGGCGGCGCGGCTGTCCAGGGTTTCGGCGCGCGCGTGGGCGAGCCAGCGCGCCAGGGTGGGCGCGGCCTCGGGCAGGCGCGATGCGAGTTCAGTCGCCGCGCCGGGATCGGGCAGCGCACCGGGGAGTACGATGTGCATTCTGGAATTGTAGAGTCAATCGGGTATGCCGACGAAAATGTCCTATGAGTTGTGGATTGGCGCGCGCTATGCGGGCCTGTCCCGGACCGGGCGGGGAGGGCGCCGGGGCGATCGCTTCGTGTCCTTCGTCGCGGGCAGCTCGATGGCCGGCATCGCCCTGGGCGTGGCCGCGCTGATCATCGTGCTGTCGGTCATGAACGGGTTCCAGACCCAGGTCCGCGACCGGATGCTGTCCGTCCTGCCGCACATCGAATTGTATGTGCCGGGCGCCGACCACCAGCAGGTACTCGAGAGCTGGCAGGGGTTGGCGCGGCGCGCCGAGGAAAATCCCGAGGTGCGGGGCGCGGCCCCCTTCGTGGCGGCGCAGGGGATGCTCGCGCGCGGGCAGGCCCTGTCCGGCGTGCAGGTCCGCGGAATCGATCCCGCCCTCGAGCCGCGCGTCTCGGACCTGGCCGGGCAGATGGTCCTGGGCTCGCTGGACGGGCTCGTGCCCGGCGCGTTCAACATCATCGTCGGCAACCAGCTCGCCCAGTCCCTGGGCCTGGACGTCGGCAGCACTGTGCTGGTGCTGGCACCGCAGGGCTCGATCTCGCCGGCCGGATTCTCGCCGCGCATGCGCCGCTTCACGGTCTCGGGGATCTTTTCCACCGGCTATTACGAATACGACGCCTCGCTCGCCTTCGTCGACGTGCAGGACGCGGCCCGGGTGTTCCGCGACAGCGGCGTGGCCGGCGTGCGCCTGCGCATCGCCGACATGCAGCGCGCTCCGCGGGTGGCGCACGATCTGCTGGGCGACCTGCCGCCCGGCGTGCGCGCGCAGGACTGGACCCAGAACAACCGCACCTGGTTCGCGGCGGTCAAGACCGAGAAGCGCATGATGTTCCTCATCCTCGCCCTCATCGTGGCCGTGGCGGCGTTCAACCTGCTGTCCTCGCTGGTCATGGCCGTCAAGGACAAGCGCTCGGACATCGCCATCCTGCGCACGCTGGGGGCCACGCCGCGCGAGATCGCCCGGATCTTCCTCGTGCAGGGCGCCCTGATCGGCGTGGTGGGCACCGTCGCGGGCGTGCTGCTCGGCACGCTGGTGGCCTACAACATCGACATCATCGTGCCTTTCATCGAGAGGCTGTTCAGCGTGCAGTTCCTGCCGCAGCAGATCTATTTCATCAGCGAGCTGCCCTCCAACCCGCAGACGAGCGACATCGTCGCCGTCGGCGCGACCTCCCTGGTCCTGTCGCTGCTGGCCACCCTGTATCCGAGCTGGCGCGCCTCGCGCCTGCAGCCCGCGCGGGTGCTGCGCCATGACTGAGGCCTCCATCGAGCCGGCGCGCACGGGCACGCGGGCCGCGGGCGGCGCGGTGCTGGTGGCCAGGGACCTGGTCCGGACCTACGACGAGGGCGCCGAGCGGGTCGAGGTGCTGCGCGGCGTGAGCCTGCACGTCGACCGCCACGAGATGGTGGCCATCGTCGGCGCCTCGGGCTCGGGCAAGAGCACGCTGCTGCACGTGCTGGGCCTGCTGGACCTGCCTGATGCCGGGCGCGTCGTGATCGAGGGCCACGACACCGCCGGCCTGTCCGAGCGCGAGCGCAGCCGGATGCGCAATCGCTACCTGGGCTTCGTCTACCAGTTCCACCATCTGCTGCCGGAGTTCTCCGCGCTGGACAATGTCGCCATGCCCCTCATCGTGCGGCGCGAGCCCCGCGCGGTGGCGCGGGAGCAGGCACGCGCCATGCTCGAGCAGGTCGGCCTGGCGGCGCGGACCACGCATTTCCCCGGCCAGTTGTCGGGCGGCGAACGCCAGCGCGTGGCGCTGGCCCGGGCGCTGGTCACCCGGCCGGCCTGCGTGCTGGCCGACGAGCCCACGGGCAACCTGGACCGCAACACCGCCGATTCCATGTTCGCGCTGCTGCAGGACATCAATCGCACCCTGGGCACCGCGTTCATCATCGTCACCCACGATCCGGCGCTGGCCGCCCTGGCGCACCGCCGCCTGGCGATGGACAAGGGACGGCTGGCCGACGTCCTGTAGGGGGCGGCCGGGGCTGTCCTTGCGAGGGGCACGGCCGGGTCGGGCCCGGATCCCGCCGTGCGCCGCGGGATTGCGCCGCGCCGCCGCGCGGGGGGAGGAACCATGCTGATCGATACGCATTGCCACCTGGACGCTCATGAATTCGATGCCGATCGCGAGCAGGTGATCGCGCGCGCCCGGGCGGCGGGCGTGGGCGGGATCGTCATCCCCGCGGTCGCACGCGGGAATTTCCAGGCGGTGCGCGAGCTGGCGCATCGCATCGAGGGCGGCGCCTACGCCCTGGGCATCCATCCGATGGCCGTGCCGCATGCGCGCGACGACGACCTGGAGGCGCTGGCCGGCGCCGTCGAGCGGGCGCTGGACGATCCGCGCTTCGTGGCGATCGGCGAGATCGGCCTGGATTTCTTCGTGCCGGCCCTGCGCGAGCCGGCCGCGCGCGAACGCCAGGCGCATTTCTACCGGGCCCAACTGGACCTCGCCCAGCGTCACGGCCTGCCCGTGCTGCTGCACGTGCGCCGCTCGCAGGACGAACTGCTCAAGCACCTGCGGCGCCGCCCGCCGATCGGCGGCATCGCGCACGCCTTCAACGGCAGTTTCCAGCAGGCCGGCCAGTTCATCGGGCTCGGATTCGCCCTGGGATTCGGCGGCGCCATGACTTTTGCCCGCGCCTTGCAGATCCGCCGCCTGGCCGCGCAATTGCCGGCCGAGGCCCTGGTGCTGGAGACCGACGCGCCCGACATCCCGCCCGCGTGGCTGGGGCGCGCCGCCGATGAGCCGCCCTCGGCGCGGCGCAACGAGCCGGCCGAGGTCGCCGGCATCGCCCGCGTCCTGGCCGAGCTGCGGGGCGAATCGGTCGAGGCCGTGATCGCCGCCTGCCACCGGAACGCCCGCCGGGTGCTGCCGCGATTGATGGCCGCCTGACGCCGCGCCCCGCGGGGCGACCCCTTTTTCGAACCGAAGAAACGCCAGGGTAAGTCCCTATGTGCGTCGTACGCCGCTGGCGCTAGGATATGGCCATATCTTCTTTCAATAATACTTATCGTATAGAAATAGAGACGTCATCATGGAATCTTTCATCAAGACCGCCATGGCCGACCGGGCCGGGATCATCACGCTCGATCGTCCGGAAAAGCTGAACGCGTGGAACCAGGAAATGCGCGAGCAGATCATCGAGGCCCTGCTGGCCTATGACCGCGATGCGGGGATCGCCGCCATCATCATGACCGGGGAGGGCGATCGTGCCTTCTGCGCCGGACAGGACCTGGAGGAGGCCCAGCACTTCGACGTGGCCCGCTCCAAGGAATGGATGCGCGAATGGGAACGCTATTACGAGACGCTGCGCGGGCTGTCCAAGCCCCTGATCATGGCGCTCAACGGCGTGGCCGCCGGCTCGGCGTTCCAGGTCGTGCTGCTGGGCGACATCCGGATCGGCCATCCCGGCGTGCGCATGGGACAGCCCGAAATCAACGCCGGCATCGCGAGCGTGACGGGGCCGTGGATCATGCGCGAGATGCTGGGCATGTCGCGCACCGTCGAGCTCACGCTCACCGGACGCCTGATGGACGCCGAGGAATGCCGGCACGTCGGCCTCATCCATCATCTGGTCGAGCGGGACCAGGTGATGCCCAAGGCGCTGGAGGTCGCGCGCGAGCTGGCGGCCAAGCCGCCGGTGGCCATGCGGCTGGACAAACAGCGGTTCCGCGAGATGACCGAGGCCGGTTTCCGCGACGCCATCGAGGCCGGCATCCGGATCCAGGCCGAATCCTATGCCTCGGGCGAGCCCGCCCGAATGATGGAGGCGTTCTTCAAGGCGCGCGCCAAGGCGCCCTGATCCCGGACGGCCCCGGCGGGACGAGCCATCCCTTTTCCCAGGCACCCCGGAGCCCAGTTCCGGTGTTTCTTAGACGCAGCAGCTCTGGCAGGAGACATGAACATGAAGAAACCGCAAATGAATCGGCGCACCTTGATCAAGGCCTTCGGGGGCGGGATCGCCAGCCTGGCGATCCCCCTTCCGAGCCTGGCCGCATCGAAACAGATCGTGGTGTCCGACCCCGGAGGACCGTACACGGCGGCCTATCGCAAGGCGTTCTATGATCCTTTCGAGAAAGAGACCGGCATCAAGGTGGTCAGCGTCGCCCGGGAGGCCCAGCCGGTCGCGCAGTTCACGGCCATGGTGGAAACCCGGAACTACATCTGGGACGTCACGACGCTGACCCTGTCGGCCGACATTCCGGTGCTCGAGGAACGCGACCTGCTCGAGCCCCTGGGCCTGAAGGCCGAGGACTTCCCCGGCCTGATGCCCGAGGCCCTGACCCCGAACTGGCTGGGGGTCGACGTGTATTCCACGGTGCTGGCCTATCGCACCGACAAGTTTCCCAAAGAGCATCCCGCCAGTTGGGCGGATTTCTGGAATGTCGAACGCTTTCCTGGGCAGCGCTCCTTGCGGCGCAATCCGCTCGATACGCTGGAGCAGGCCCTGATGGCCGACGGCGTGCCGATCGACAAGCTCTATCCGCTGGATGTGGACCGGGCGTTCCGCAGCCTGGACAAGATCCGCAAGCACATCGCGGTCTGGTGGACCGGCGGCGCGCAATCCATGCAGCTCATCCAGTCCGGCGAGGTCGACATGCTGTCGCTCTGGAACGGGCGCGCCCAGGCGGCGATCGACGGCAAGGCTCCGGTCAGCATCGTCTGGAACCAGGGGCTGTACTCGATCGAGGGCTGGGGAGTCCCCAAGGGCACCCCGCGAGCCGAGGAGGCCAAGGCTTTCGTACGCTTTTGCGGCGACCCGCGCCAGCAGGCGCTCTTCACGGATGGACTGGCCTATGGCCCGACCAATCTGAAGGCCTACGAGCACATCGATCCGGCCCGTGCCAAGCTGCTGCCCACCGCGCCCGAGAACCTCAAGAACATGCGCCTGCCCGATCCGCAGTGGTGGAAGGAAAACCGCCAGGCGGTGACCGAGCGCTTCAATGCCTGGGTCATCGGCTAGGAAAGGGCCCGGTATGGCCATCAAGCTGGAAACGCGCGGCCTGTGCAAACGCTATGGCGAGGTGACCGCGCTCGAGCCCACCGACCTCGAGGTCCGCAGCGGCGAGTTCCTGACGCTGCTCGGCCCTTCGGGTTCGGGCAAGACGACGCTGCTGCAGATGGTCTCGGGCCTGGTGGCGCCCACCGAGGGACGCCTGTTCATCGACGGCGCGGAGGCCACCCACATGCCGCCGGGCAAGCGGGGAATCGGCCTGGTCTTCCAGAGCTACGCCTTGTTTCCGCATCTGAACGTCTTCGAGAACGTGGCCTATCCGCTGCGCATGCGCCGGGTGCCGGGCCGCGAGATCGAGCAGCGGGTCGGCGAGGTGCTCGCCATGGTGCAGATGGGGGAGTTCGGCCGGCGCTATCCGCGGGAGCTCTCGGGCGGACAGCAGCAGCGCATCGCGCTGGCCCGCTGCTTCGTCTACCGGCCGTCGGTGGTGCTGCTCGACGAGCCGCTGGGCGCGCTGGACAAGAAGCTGCGCGAGCACATGCAGCTCGAGATCCGGCGGCTGCACAGGGAACTGGGCGCCACCTTCATCTACGTGACCCACGATCAGGAGGAGGCGCTCACCATGTCCGACCGGATCTGCCTGATGAACCGCGCGCGCATCGAGCAACTCGGCACGCCGCTGGAGCTGTACGACCGGCCGGTCTCGCGCTTCGCGGCGGACTTCCTGGGGCACTCCAACATCCTCGAGGGGCGGGCGCGGGATGATGGCAGGCTGGACTGGGCGGGGCGGCCCCTGCCGCTGCCCGCCGCCGGCCCGCGGCCGCCGGACGGCGCGGCCGCCATCCTGGTGCGCCCGGAGGCCGCGCGTCTGTGCCCGCCCGGGCCGCAGGCGTATTTCAACGGCACCGTCGCGCAAGTGGTGTTCACCGGCGCCGACATGCGGGTGATGATCGATCCGGGCGATGGCTCGGAATTCCTGGTGCGCATGGCACGCCACGAGGTGCCGGGGCAGGGCATGTCGGTGGGCGTCTGCTGGAATCCGGATGAGGCCGTGCTGCTGCAGCGCTAGGAGCGAGAAATGGCCGTCATGATGCGTTCGCGCCTGGCCTCGATGGGCAGCGCGCTTCCCTCCCTGCTGTTCCTCGCCGTGTTTTTCTGCGTGCCGGTCGCGGAAATCCTGGTGAACTCGGCCTTCGATTCCGCGGGCCATCTCAGCGCCCTGCAGTTCGAGCGGCTGGCCGGCAACGCGGTGTACGCCCGGGTACTCAGCAACACGTTCCTGATCTCTTTCCTGACCGCGCTGGGCTGCGTGGTCCTGGGCTACCCGATCGCCTATTTCCTGAGCCGCCTGCCCGAGGGCGCGCGCGGGCGCTGGCTGGTGTGGCTGCTGATTCCGTTCTGGACCAGCTACCTGGTCAAGACCTTCGCCTGGATCCTGCTGTTGTCGCGCACCGGCGTGTTCGGCACCTTCCTGGTCTGGTCGGGGCTGGGCGCCACCCCGTCGGCCCTGGCGCCATCCATGGGCGGCGTGCTGGTGGGCATGATC
This sequence comes from Alcaligenaceae bacterium, assembly GCA_044508625.1. Taxonomy (GTDB): domain Bacteria; phylum Pseudomonadota; class Gammaproteobacteria; order Burkholderiales; family Burkholderiaceae_B; genus Castellaniella. The sequence goes on along the minus strand of JBIQHJ010000025.1, from coordinate 8,816 downwards.
CATGGCATGCTGCCCCTGGCCGTCATGACCCTGCTGCCCATCATGCAGGGGATCGGCAGCCAGTACACCCTGGCGGCCGAAACCCTGGGCGCGAGCCGGACCGAATCCTTCTTCACCGTCTACCTGCCCTTGTCGATGCCGGGGGTGGCCGCCGCCGCGCTGCTGGTCTTCATCACCAGCCTCGGGTTCTTCATCGTGCCCGCCTTGCTGGGCACGCCGGCCGATACCATGATCGCCCAACTGGTGATCGCCTCCATCCTGGAGCTGTTCAACGTGCACTTCGCCGGCGCGCTGTCGGTGCTGCTCCTGGCGTGCGCGGTCGTCGTGTTCCTGCTCTACGACCGGCTGGTGGGGCTGTCCACGCTGGGGGGCGGGGATGCCGCGCGGCCGCCGGGCACCTCGCGGCTCATCCGGGTGCTCGTCGTCGTGGGCCGGGCCTGCAGCCGGCTGGGGGCCTTCCTCGGCGCCCTGCGCCTCGCGGGGCCGCGGACGGCCGCCGCGAGCGAGCGGCGCGCGCCCGGCCTGCGCCTGTATGCCTGGCTGGCCGTGCTGTTCCTGCTGTTGCCCATCGTCGTCATCTTGCCGATCGCCTTCACGGACTCGTCCTTTCTCGCGTTTCCGCCCACGGGCTTCAGCCTGCGCTGGCTGGAGGCTTTCTTCGATTCGCCGGTCTGGCGCGCTGCCCTGCTGCGCTCCCTGGGCGTCGCGGCCCTGACGGCGATCGGCTCGGTCGTCCTCGGCTTTGGCGCGGCCCTGTCGCTGGTGCGTTTCTCGCCGGCCCTGGCCAAGACCGTCTTCGCCTTCATGATCGCGCCGCTCATCGTGCCGCGCATCGTCACCGCCGTCGGGCTGTTCTATCTCTATTCCCGCATCGGCCTGGCGGGCACCAACGCGGGCCTGGTGATCGGCCACATGGTGCTGGCCATCCCCTACGTGGTGGTGACCATGGCCGCCGCGCTGAAGAACTTCGACTGGCGCCTGGTGGATGCGGCGCTGACGCTCGGCGCCTCGCCGGCCAGGCGGCTCACCACGGTGCTGCTGCCCTTGCTCAAGCCCTCGCTGATCGCCTCGGCGCTGTTCGCCTTCCTCGTGTCCTTCGACGAGCTGACGATCGCCATTTTCGTGAGCGGCGGGCTGAAGACGACGCTGCCCAAGCAGATGTGGGACGACATGCTGCTGGCCGCCAATCCGATGCTGGCCGCGGTCTCGTTCATCCTGGTGGCGGCCATCACGCTGATGGTCCTTTTCCTTTCCTTCCTCCGGCGCAATCGCGAGCAATAGAAGCATGCATGACCATACCCAGTATTTTCCTTCCCGCGGCGAAGACGACAGGCTCGATGTGGCGGGCATCCTGCGCCGCCGGCTGGAACGGGAGCCCGACCGGGAGATCCTGTCCTTCAGCGGGGATCGCTGGACGGCGGGGCGCATCCTCGAGCGCGTGATCGCGGTGCAGGCATGGCTCGCCCGGGGCGGGATCGGCCGCGGCGACCGGGTGGCGGTCATGCTGGAAAACGGCCCCGACCACGTGGCGCTCATCTACGCGCTGATCCTGATGGGCGCCGTCTGGATCCCGGTCAACACCCGCCTCAGGGCGGCGGGCATCGAGTATGTGCTCGGGCACGCCCGGCCCCGCCTGTTCGTATGCGGCGGCGCCTTCGAGAAAGAGGCGCGGCGCGCCTGCGAGGCGGCCGGCTTCGATGGCCTCGCGGGGGAGGCGGCGCTGGGGCGGGCGGCCGCCCCCGTGGGCGCGGCCCTGGCCTGCGCGCCGGTCGAGCCCGGGGATCTGCTGTGCATCATCTATACCTCGGGCACCACCGGCGCGCCCAAGGGCGTGCTGTTCTCGCACCGCATGCTGCGCATTGCGACGGAGTCCGCGCTCATCGTGGCCGACGTGCGTGAAGGCGATCGCCTGTTCCTCTGGGAACCGCTGTGCCATATCGGCGGCGCCCAGATGCTGCTGGTGCCGTTCCTGGTGCGTGCGACGCTGTACTCCGTGCCGCGCTTTTCCGCCAGCCGGTTCTGGGATCAGGTCGCAGCAGGGCGCTGCACGCAGGTGCATTACCTCGGCGGCATCCTCGATATCCTGATGCGGCAGCCCACCCGGCCGCCGGCCCGGCACACCTTGCGGGTGGGCTGGGGGGCCGGGGTGGCGAAGGCGAACTGGGCGGCGGTGCGCGACGGCCTGGGCATCGCGCTTCGCGAATGCTACGGCATGACCGAGGGGTCGAGCTTTGCCACGCTGAATGCCGAGGACCGCCCCGGCTCCATCGGCAAGGCGCTGCCCTGGCTGACGGTCGAGCTGCTCGATGACGGGGACGAGCCGGTACCCGCCGGCGAGCCGGGCCAGATCGTCGTGTCCTCGCGTGTGCCCGGCACGTTCTTTTCCGGCTACCTCGACAATCCGGAGGCGACGCGCGAGGCCCTGCGCGGCGGCCGGCTGTACACCGGCGACATGGCGCGCGCCGACGAGGACGGCTACCTGTATTTCGTGGGCCGGCGCACGGACAGCATGCGCATACGGGGCGAAAACGTATCGGCCTGGGAGATCGAGCGGATCGCCCTCACGCACCCGGATGTGGAGGCGGCGGCGGCGATCGGCGTCGAGTCCGGGATCGGCGAGCAGGACGTGCTGCTGTACGTGCAGTGGCGCGAGGGCCGCGCGCCGACGTTCGAGGGGCTGGCGGCATGGCTGGGCGAGCGCCTGGCGTCCTTCCAGTGGCCGCGCTACTACGCGGCGGTCGAGCGGTTCGAGACCACGCCCAGCGAGCGCATCCGCAAGCACCGCCTGCCGCGCTCGCTGGAGGGCGCCTGGGACCGGCTGGCGGCCGTTGCGCGGGGCTGAGGATCAGTTCTGCCCGGAGGCCGCGCTGGCGGCCGCGATCACCAGGTTGGCGATGAGGCGTTCGTGCTCGTCGCCGCGCCAGCGGGGACGCGAGACCGCCACGTTGATCGCCCCGACGGGATAGCCATGCCGATCCACGATCGCCGCCGCGGTCGAGATGTCGCCCATGTAGTATTCGTCCTCGGTGTGCGAGTAGCCGCGCCGGCGAAAGAGCTGCAGCCGCTCGCGGATGCGCTCGGGGTCCGCGATCGTGTTCGGCGTGTGCTGGACGAGTTCCGAGCGATCGAGAATGGCCATGGCCTCGTCCTCGGGCAGCCGCGAGAGTATGGCCAGGCCCGGCGCCGTGCAATAGGCGGGCAGGCGCGTGCCGGTGATCACGTGGGAATTCAGGACGTGGCGGCTGACGATGCGCAGGGCAAACACGATGTCCGTGCCGTCGAGCACGGTCACATTGGTGGTTTCCTCGGTTTCCTGGCTGAGCTGGCGCAGATAGGGCGCGGCGCGGGCGATGACCTCGTCCGAGACGGCATAGCGGAAGGCGAAGTCCAGCAGCCTGGCCGAGGGGCTGTAGGCTTTCGTGACGGGATCCTTCTTCAGGTAGCCCAGGGTCGTGAGCGTGTGGGTGAAGCGCTGGGTGGCGCTCAGGTCCAGGCCGGTGAGGCTGGCGATCTTCGAGAGGGACAGGTGCGTATGCCGCTCGTCGAAGGCCGAGAGCACGCGCATCGCTTTTTCCACCGAGCCGACGAACAGCGTCGAGGAGGCGCCGGCGGCGGGCGCCTGCTGGTCGCGCGCGGCGGAGCGGGAGGGGACGATCGTCGCGGCGTCCGGGATGGCGGAGGGCTTGTCGTTCTCGTGCTTCACTTTTTCGTCGCTTATCGCAATAAATTAATTCTTATTTTATAAGAATAGGGCCCGGCGTGACCGGGCGGCGACTCGGCGGGCGGCGGTTGGGGAGCCGGCGTTTCCCGCCGATCATACTTCAGGACGTGGCGGGGAAAGCGGCCGCTTTGCCCGGGCCCGGCGAGGGCTGCGGGGTTTCCGAAGTGTCCGAAGCGTCCCGGCGAGCGGCCGGAAGGGCGCCGGGACCGCTATGCTGAATCCCTTTGCATGCGCGCTCCAGCGCCGTGGGTCGGCGCCGGTCGCGCCATCCCCGCGGCATCGCGGGCGGCGCGCTGAGGAGGGGACATGATCGGCCGATTGGCCGCACTCGGCTTCGTCGGCGGCGTGGCGGCGGCGCATGGGCTGGCCGAGCTGCCGGCCGTGGGCTGGACGGCTCTGGCGGCCCTGCCGGGTGCCGCCTTTTGGCTGGCGGCGAGGCGTGCGTGGGCGCGGGCGGGCGGCGCCTCCTCCCGCGGCGGCCAGGCCGGCGGACTTGCGGCGTACACCGCGGGCGGCGACTCTGTGGGCGGCCCGGCCGGCAGGTTTGCGGCGCATGCCGCGGGCGGCGGCTCTCGCGGCGGCTCGGCCGGCGGGCTCGCGGTGCATGCTGCGGGTGGCGCGCTGGTCTGGCTCGCCGCTTGCGGGGGCTTTGCCTGGACGGTCGCGCAGGCGCACGCGCGCCTGGGCGACGCCCTGGCCGAGAGCAACGTCGACCGCGTGGCCCGGGTCGAGCTGCGCATCGTCGGCCTGCCGCGCCTGGATCCGGATCGGCGCCAGTTCGAGGCCGAGATCCTGTCGGCGCATCCCGAGGGCGTGCCCCGGCGGATCCTCGTCACCTGGGCGGCGGCCGGATGGCGCGGACCGTACGCGCCGCCCGCCGAGCCTGCGGAGCCCTTTCCGCTGCTGGCGCCGGGGCAGGTCTGGCGCATGGCCCTGGTGACCCGGCCGGTGCGCGCCGCCCAGAATCCCCATGCCTTCGATTACGAGCGCCATGCCTTTGCGCAAGGGATCCGCGCCGCCGGCACCGTGCGCGGCACGCCGCGGCTGCTGGGCGACGATCCCTGGGCCAGCCTCGAGGTCATCGCCCAGCGCGCGCGGCACGCGGTGCGCGAGGCGATGCGCCCGCGTCTGGACGGCATGCGCTACGGGCCGGTGCTGCTGGCGCTCGCGATCGGGGACCAGGACGGCGTGGCCGACGAGGACTGGCGAGTCTTCAACCGGACCGGCATCACGCATCTCGTGTCCATCAGCGGTTCGCACGTCACGATGATCGCGGCCTTCGGCGGCCTGGCCGCGTATGCCGCGTGGCGGCGCCTCCGCTGGCGCGGCAAGCCTCTGGCCGAATACCTGCCGGCGCAGATCGCCGCGGCCTGGGCCGCGCTCGCGGTGGCATGGCTGTACTGCCTGCTGGCGGGCTGGGGGGTGCCGGCCCGCCGGACCTTCATGATGCTGGCCGTCGCGGCCGGCGGCCGCGTCCTGCGCCTGCGCCTGGGCGGCTCCCGCATCCTGGCGCTGGCGGCCGTGGCGGTGCTGGTCCTCGATCCATGGGCGGTGCTGGCCGCCGGATTCTGGCTGTCCTTCGGCGCGGTCGCCGTGCTGCTCGCGGTCTCCGCGCGGGCGGGTGAGACGCCGGCGGGTGAGACGCCGGCGGGTGAGACGTTGGCGGGTGAGACGTCGGCGGCGGATGCCGATGTCGCCGCTGTCGCCGGTGTCGTCGCCGACTCCGCCGTTGCCGCCGCTACTGCTGCGGCCGCCCCTGATTCCGCCAATGCTGCCGCCAACCCCGCCAGCTCCGCCGATCCTGTCGTTGCTCCTGCCGCCGCGGCACCTGCCGTCACCAATGCCGTCGCCGCGGCCGGCCGTTCGCGGGCCGCCGCCCGTCCCGCGGGCGCCGCGGCGCGCCTGGGCGGCGTCCTGTCCCTGGCGCTGCGGGCCCAGGTGGCGGTCACGCTGGCCCTGATGCCGCCGCTGGCCTGGCTGTTCCATGAGATCTCGGTGGTGTCGCCGCTCGCCAATGCCTATGCGATCCCGCTGATCGGCTGGGTGGTCACGCCGCTGTCGCTGCTGGCGGCGGCCTGCGCCGTGGCGCCGGGCGGCGGCTGGCTGTCGCAGGCCTTCGCGAGCCTGGGGCATGCGGTGCTGGACGGCCTGATGCGTCCGACCGAATGGCTGGGCGCCTTGCCCGCGGCCCATTGGCCGGTCGCGGCCGCGCCCGCGCTGCCGAGCCTGCTGGCCTGCGCTGGCGTGGCCCTGGCCTTGTGGCCCAGGGGGCCGCGCCATCGCCGCCTGGGGTGGCTGGCGATGCTGCCGCTGCTGTTCTGGACGCCGGCGCGGCCCGCGGACGGCGAGTGGGAACTGCATGCGCTGGACGTGGGGCAGGGCAGCGCGCTGGTGCTGCATACGGCGCGCCGCACGCTGGTGTTCGATGCGGGACCGCGCCGCGGCGCGGGTTCGGACGAGGGCGCGCGCACCGTGCTGCCCTTCCTGCGGGCGCAGGGGGTGCGCACGCTCGACGTGCTGGTCGTCTCGCATGGCGACGTGGACCATGCAGGCGGCGTGCGCAGCCTGCTCGAGGGCCTGCCGGTGGAGCAGTCCTACAGCTCGTTTCCCCTCGGTCCCTGGCTGGCGCGCGAGGCGCGCATGCTGGGCGCCAAGCCGCCGCCCATGCCGCGGGCCGACGTGCCTTGCCGGCACGGCGCGAGCTGGCGCGTGGACGGGGTGTCCTTCGAGTTCCTCTGGCCTCTGGACGAGGAGGCGGCCCGCGGCCGGAGCGACCCCGGCTCCAACGCGTCCAGTTGCGTCCTGCGGGTGCGCGGCGCCCATCACACGCTGCTGCTGACCGGGGACGTCGAGGCCCGCTCCGAGGCGGCCATGCTCGCGCGTGGACTGGGGCCGGCGGACGTGGCCGTGGCCGCGCACCATGGCTCGGCCACGTCCTCCACGCGGGCCTGGGTCGAGCGACTGGGCGCGGCCCACGTCATCGTGCAGGCGGGCGCCTGGAACCGCCACGGCCATCCCGCGCGTGCCGTGGTCGCCCGTTGGACGCGCGCCGGCGCGCGCCTCTGGCGCACCGACCGCGACGGCGCGATCGTCGCCCGCTCGCGGGCGGATGGGCTATCGTTGTCCAGTGCGCTGGAATCCTCGCGACGGTACTGGCACGGCGATCGCCATTGAACGATCGCCACCGAGCCCAATGATCGTCACCAAGCCGAACGATCGTCACCGAGCCCAATGATCGCCATCGAGTTGATGTGACGCAACAGGCTTGCGGGCCTGTCGGCGTACGCTGATCCAGCGTCCCGGACCGCGGGGCGAGGCGCCTAAAAGCAGGGCAGGCCGGTCAAAGAGGACGGCCGAGAGGATACGGCATGATCGTTCAGGACCAGACGGATGTTTTGAAGTTTCTAGGGGACCCGGCAAGCCACGGCCGAGATGCCGCGACCGTGGCCGTGATCACCACCCACATTTCCGTCATTTTTCTCGTCGGGCCGCGCGTCTTCAAGCTCAAGCGGGCCGTGCGCCTGCCCTATGTCGATTTTTCGACTCCGGCTCGACGCCTGGACGCCTGCCGCCGGGAATTGGATCTGAACCGGCGGACCGCGCCGATGCTCTACGTCGACGTGCGCCGCATCACCCGCGAGGCGGACGGTCGCCTGGCGTTCGACGGCCAGGGCGAACTGGTCGATGCCGTCGTCGAAATGGTGCGTTTCGACGAAAACACCCTGTTCGACAGGATGGCGGCCGAAGGCCGTTTGACGCCGGTGCTGCTGACCAGGCTGGCGCGCACGATCGCCCGTTTCCATTCGGATGCCGAGGCCGGCCACCACGGCGGGGGCGCCGCCGGCATCGCCTCGGTGCTGGAGGGCAACGAGAAGGCGCTGGCGGCGACGGACGTCTTCGACGCCGGCACGATCGCCTCCTTGACCACGGGATTGCGCGCCTTTCTCCGGCGCCACGAGGCGCTGCTCGATGCGCGTGGACGGGCGGGCAAGGTGCGCCGATGCCACGGGGACCTGCACCTGCGCAATATCTGCCTGGTGGATGGCACCCCGACGCTGTTCGACTGCCTGGAGTTCGACGAGGCCATCGCGACGATCGACGTGCTGTACGACCTCGCCTTCCTGCTGATGGACCTGTGGCACCATGGACGCGCGGCGGATGCCAACCTCGTTTTCAACCGCTATCTCGATGAGTGCGATGAGACGGACGGCTTGTCCCTCATGCCGTTCTTCATGGCCATCCGGGCGACCGTCCGCGCCCACGTCGCGGCGGCGCAGCTCGAGCAGGCGCCGGATTCGCACCGGCCCGCCCTCGTTTCCGAGGCCAGGGCGTATGCCGCGCTGGCGCTGCGCCTGCTGGCGCCCGCGCCGGTGCGCCTGGTCGCCATCGGCGGCCTGAGCGGTACGGGAAAGTCCACGGTCGCGGCCGCCATCGCGAGCGCGATCGGGCCCGCGCCGGGCGCGCGGGTGCTGGCGAGCGACCGCATCCGCAAGCGCCTCCACGGGGTGCGGGCCGAAGTACGCCTGCCCTCGGAGGCCTACGAACCCGAGGTTTCCGAGCGCGTCTACGCTGCCTTGATGCAAGAGGCGCGCGCCGTCCTCGGCGCCGGCCACGCGGTGGTGGCGGATGCGGTGTTCGACCGGCGGGCCGCCCGCGAGCGGATCGAACACGTGGCGCGCGATGCGCAAGTCCCGTTCATGGGGGTGTGGCTCCACGCCCGGCCGGACACGCTCTTTGGCCGGGTCGATGCGCGCCGCGGCGATCCCTCCGATGCCACCGTGGACGTCGTGCGCGCCCAGCTCCAGCACCAGGACGTCCCGGCCGACTGGCGACGGATCGCGACGGACAGGGGCGTTGCCGCGACGGTCTCGAAGGTGCGCGAGGCGATCGGGACGGCTTGAGCGCGCTGGCGCCGGGCACGGCGGGCGCGGCCCGTGTTGCCGGCGCCCTTCGTCCCTGTGGGACGCGGGCTCCGGTCCTTGCCCGATCGCGTGCCGGCGGGCTATCGTTGTATGGCGTATTGGAGTCGTCGCGGCGGTGCCGGCATGGCGGACGGCCGCAGCAGCGTCCCGCCCGTCGGGGTGCTAGTGGTCTT
>JBIQHJ010000024.1:27001-49375 GCA_044508625.1 Alcaligenaceae bacterium | reverse complement strand
AGACCATCGTCTTCATCGACGAGCTGCACACCATGGTGGGCGCCGGCAAGGCCGAGGGCGCCATGGACGCGGGCAACATGCTCAAGCCCGCGCTCTCGCGCGGCGAGCTGCATTGCGTGGGCGCGACCACACTGGACGAATACCGCAAGTACATCGAAAAGGACGCGGCGCTCGAGCGCCGGTTCCAGAAAGTCCTGGTCGACGAGCCCGACGTCGAGTCGACGATCGCCATCCTGCGCGGCCTGCAAGAGCGCTACGAGCTGCACCACGGCGTGCAGATCACCGACCCGGCGATCGTGGCGGCGGCCGAGCTCTCGCACCGCTACATCACCGACCGCTTCCTGCCCGACAAGGCGATCGACCTGATCGACGAGGCGGCCGCGCGCATCCGCATGGAGATCGACTCCAAGCCCGAGGTGATGGACAAGCTCGACCGGCGCATCATCCAACTCAAGATCGAGCGCGAGGCGGTCAAGAAGGACAAGGACGAGGCTTCCGAGCGGCGCCTGAAGGCGATCGAGGACGAGCTCGAGTCCCTGCAGCGCGAGTACAACGACTACGAGGAAATCTGGAAGGCCGAAAAGGCCGCCGTCCAGGGCTCGCAGGCGGTCAAGGAGGAAATCGACCACGTGCGCGCCGAGATGGCCGAGCTCCAGCGCAAGGGCCAGTACGACAAGCTGGCCGAGCTCCAGTACGGGCGCCTGCCCGAGCTCGAGGCGCGCCTGAAGGCGGCCGAGTCCGCCTCGGCGCAGCCCGAGGAGGAAAAGCCCCGCCTGCTGCGCACCAGCGTCGGCGCCGAGGAGATCGCCGAGGTCGTGTCGCGCGCGACCGGCATTCCCGTGTCCAAGATGATGCAGGGCGAACGCGCCAAGCTCCTGGGCATGGAGGATTTCCTGCACCAGCGCGTGGTCGGCCAGGACGAGGCGGTGAGGCTCGTGTCCGACGCCATCCGGCGTTCGCGCGCCGGGCTGTCCGATCCCCAGCGCCCCTACGGGTCCTTCCTGTTCCTCGGGCCCACCGGCGTAGGCAAGACCGAGCTGACCAAGGCGCTCGCGAACTTCCTCTTTGATTCCGAGGACCACATGGTGCGCATCGACATGAGCGAGTTCATGGAAAAGCATTCCGTGTCCCGCCTGATCGGCGCGCCTCCGGGCTACGTGGGCTACGAGGAGGGCGGCTATCTCACCGAGGCCGTGCGCCGCAAGCCCTACAGCGTGATCCTGCTCGACGAGGTCGAGAAGGCGCACCCGGACGTGTTCAACGTGCTGCTGCAGGTGCTCGACGACGGGCGCCTGACCGACGGCCAGGGCCGCACCGTGGATTTCCGCAACACGGTGGTGATCATGACCTCGAACCTCGGCTCGCAGCACATCCAGAGCATGGCGGGACAGCCCTACGACGTGATCAAGGAGGTCATCCGCGACGAGCTCAAGGCGGCGTTCCGGCCCGAGTTCCTCAACCGGATCGACGAGATCGTGGTGTTCCACGGACTGGATGCCGCGCACATCGAGCCGATCGCCCGCATCCAGCTCAAGCGCCTGGCCCAGCGCCTGGCGCAGCAGGACATGCGCCTCGAGGTCTCGGACGCGGCGGTGGCCGAGCTGGCCCGCGCGGGCTTCGATCCCGTGTTCGGCGCGCGCCCCCTCAAGCGCGCGATCCAGCAGTACGTCGAGAACCCCGTCGCGCGCCTGATCCTGGAAGGCAAGTTCGGCCCGCGCGACGTGGTGCCGGTCGACTGGGACGGCGAGAAGTTCGTCTTCGAACGCACCCTGCAGTGACGCGGTGACACGGTGAAGGGGCCCCCCGCTGGCTCGAGGTTCAGCCTGCCAGCGCGGGGTCCCTTCAAGCCGTCGTCTGTCCGCGGGGGATGCGCATGCCGGCGCGGACGTGTGACTGCTCGGCGCGGCGGCCTCTACCCCTCGTCGCCGTAGTACTTCACGCCGATGCGCACGCGGTCGCGGCCGTTGGCCCGGCGCCAGCGGTTGGTGTCGCGCAGCGAATACACGCAGCCGCAGTATTCCTGCTGGTAGAAATGCTCGGCCTTGCTGATCTCGATCATGCGCTGCGAGCCGCCGCCCTTGCGCCAGTTGTAGGTCCAGTAGGCCATGCCGGGATAGCGCGCCGCGGCGCGTTCGCCGCAGTCGTTGATCTGGGCCATGTTCTTCCAGCGCGAGATCCCCAGCGAACTGCAGATCGTGTCGAAGCCGTGTTCCCAGGCGTACAGGGCGGTGCGCTCGAAGCGCATGTCGAAGCACAGCGTGCAGCGGTGGCCGCGCTCGGGCTCGTTCTCGAAGCCCTTGACCCGCTCGAACCAGTTGTCGACGTCGTAGTCGGCGTCGATGAACTCGATGCCGTGCTTTTGCGCGAAGCGGATGTTTTCCTGCTTGCGGATCTCGTATTCCTGCACCGGGTGGATATTGGGGTTGTAGAAGAAGATCGAATATTCGATCCCGGACGCGCGGATGGCCTCCATGACCTCGCCCGAACAGGGCGCGCAGCAGGAGTGCAGCAGGACTTTCCGGTGTCCTTCGGGCAGGGTGAGGACGGGGCGTTGGAATTCGGTCATGGCGCGGCGGCGGGCGAGGCCCGCGGACAGAGAACGGTGAACCCCCCATTCTAGTCCGTGTACGGCATTTGGGGCCTGTTCACGCACGAATCGGGTGGCCCGTCGATTCCATGGACGGGGTCCCCTGGTCGGGGCCCAGCACCTCCTCCCAGAGACTGCGCACGGCCTCGCGCTCGGCCTGCAGCTCGCCCGCCGGCACCCGCGCCTTTTCGGCGCCCTGCAGGCGCAGGGCGTGCTGGCGCCGGCGCAGGACGCGATAGGCGTCGGCGACCCGCGCGGCGAGCCCCTCGGGAATCAGGCCCGCGCGCGCGGCCAGGCCCAGCAGGGCGATGTTGCCCAGATTGTCCAGCAGCTCCGGGTGCGCGGCGGCCTGGGACAGCACCAGGTACTGGGTGATGAACTCGATGTCGACCATGCCGCCCGGATCGTGCTTGAGGTCGAAGTCGCCGCTGCGGTTGGGGTGCCCGGCGGTGATCCGGGCGCGCATGTCGCGCACGTCCTTGCGCAGGGCCTCGGGATCGCGGGGCAGCAGCAGGATGCGCCGCCGGATGTCCTCGAAACGGGCGCCGATCCGGGCGTCGCCCGCCACGAAACGCGCGCGGGTGAGCGCCTGGTGCTCCCAGGCCCAGGCCTGGTGGAGCTGGTAGGACTCGAAGGCGTCGATCGGCACGGCGAGCAGCCCCGCGTCGCCGTCCGGGCGCAGGCGCAGGTCGATGTCGTACAGGCGGCCCGAGGAGGTGAGGGTGGACAGCCACGAGGCCACCCGGCGGCCGAGCTTGGTGTAGCGCTCGCTCGCGTCCTGGTCCGGATCGTCGTAGAGGAACACCAGGTCCAGGTCCGAGGCGTAGCCGATTTCCTTGCCGCCCAGCTTGCCATAGGCGATGATCGCGAAATGCGGGACGCCGGGGTCGGCGCGCTGGCTGCGCGGCAGCGCCAGGGGCCAGGCGCGGCGGATGGTCTCGGCCAGCAGCAGGTCGGCCAGGGCCGACAGGTGGTCGGCCAGCGCCTCGACGGTGATCGCGCCCTCCAGGTCCTGGGCAAGTAGCTGGAAGGTCACCTGGTGCTGCAGGTCGCGCATCAGGTTCATCTGCTGTTCGACGTCGGCCTGCCCGTCGGGCAGGACGCAGGCGTCCAGGTCGCTCGCCAGTTGCTCGGCGATCGCCGCGAAATCCGGCGCCTGCATCAGGCTGCGCCATTCGATCAGGCCGTCGAGCAGCAGGGGATACTGGGTGAGATAGTGCGAGGCCCAGGGGCTCGCGCCGACGATGCGGGCCACGCGCGCCAGGGTTTCGGGATACTCGGCGAGCAGGGCGAGATAGGCGCTGCGCTGGGCCACGTGCTCGACCAGGTCCAGCAGGCGCAGCAGCGTGCCGCGCGGGTCGGGCGTACCGCCGGCCGCCTCGATCAGGCGCGGCAGCAGGGCCATCAGCCGCCGCCGGCTGGTGTTGGGCAGGCCGCGGATGCGGTGGCCCTCGAGCAGCGCCTCGATGCGCGGCTGGATGACGGCCGCGTCCTCCTCGGCATAGGGCGGCGGCAGCGGGGCGTCGGGATCGCCCGCCGGGGCGGCGTCGGCCGGCTCGGCCGCCTCGCCGCCCATGCCCGCGATCCGGAAGGCGTCGCGGAAACACCGCGCGACGAAGGCGCGGTGCGCCTCGAGGCGCAGGGTGAACTCCTCGGGCGGCAGGCCCATGGCGCGGGCGAGCTCGGCGTGGCGCTCGGGCTCGGGCGGCAGCAGGTGGGTCTGCTCGTCCTCGCGGTATTGCAGCATGTGCTCGACCCGGCGCAGGAAACCGTAGGCCGCCTCCAGCCCGTCGGCCTGCGCCTCGTCGAGCAGGCCCGCGCGCCGCTGCTTGTGCAGGGCGGCGAGCAGGTTGCGCTGCTGCAGCGAGGGCAGGCGCCCGCCGCGGATGAGCTGGTTGAGCTGGACCACGAACTCGATCTCGCGGATGCCGCCCTCGCCGAGCTTGATGTTGTGGCGCGTGTCCACGCCGTTGCGGGCGTGGGCGCGGCGCTGCCAGTCCATGCGGATGCGCTCGCGCAGGCGCCGCAGGGCCGACAGCGCATCGAAGTCGAAATACTTGCGATAGACGAAGGGCAGCCGCAGGGCCTCGAGCTGGCGCGCCTGGACGGCCAGGCCGTCCTCGGCGAAATAGGGGCAGGGGATCAGGCGCGCCTTCAGCCAGGCGTAGCGCTCCCACTCGCGGCCCTGGGCCACCAGGTAGTTCTCGAGCGCGTCCAGGCTCCAGGCGAGCGGCCCGCCGTCGCCGTCCGGGCGCAGGCGCAGGTCGGTGCGGAACACGAAGCCGTCGGCATCCATCTCCGAGAGCACCGGCATCATCATGCGGCAGGCCTTGCCGTAGAACTCGTGATGGCTGATGCGCCGGCGGCCGTCGGTCTCGCCTTCCTCGCCGTACAGCATGATCAGGTCGATGTCCGAGGAGACGTTGAGCTCCTTGCCGCCGAGCTTGCCCATGCCGAGGATCATCATGTCCTGCGGCGCGCCGGTCTCCGGGTCCCGCGGGACGCCATGGATCTCGATCAGCTCGCGCATGACGCCGCGGTAGGCCTGGCCGACCGCCAGGTCGGCCAGCGCCGACATGGCGGCGACCACCTCGTGCAGGGGCGCCCGCCCGGCGATGTCGCGCACCATGAGGGTGTAGAAGACGCGCTCGCGCAACTGGCGCAGCGCCGGGCGCAGGCGCGCGGCCGGCGCCGCCTCGCCGGGCTCGCGCCCCGGCAGGGCCTCCTCGAACCAGTCCGCGATGGTCTTGCGCGTGACGGGCAGCGCCGCGTCCCCGGCGAGCCGCTCGAGGAATTGTGGCCGGGCCAGCGCCTTGCGGCGCAGGGCGCCGGACCAGCGCAGGGCGGGCTCTAATATAATGGCCTCGGACATGAAGGTCAGCCTCAGGGGGTTGTCGCGATTCCGCCCTCGGGGCCTCATGCCGCGGGGGGACCCTAAAAATACTTCAAATGACGGCATGCGCCAATCGATTTCAAGCCTCCGCGTACCCTCTCGATGGCCGCGCCGGATCGCCGGCCTCGCCGTCTGCCTGTATTTCGTCCTGGGCCTGGCCCTGCTGGGCCTGCGCTACGTCGTCCTGCCGCGCGTGGACCAATGGCGCCCCGAGATCGAGGCGCAGCTCTCGGGGATGCTCGGGGTCTCCGTCCAGATGGGCGCGATCCGCGCCGGATGGCAGGGGTGGAATCCCGTCTTCGAGGTCGACGACGTCGTGCTGCGCAACCCGCGCGGGGTCGTCCTGCTCTCGGTTCCCCAGGCGCGGGCGCGCCTGAGCTGGCGCAGCGTGCTGCGCCTGCGCCCGGGGCTGCGGCTGTCGGTGCGCGGCATGGACATCGTCCTGCGGCGCGATGCCCAGGGCGCCGTGCACATGCTCGGCCAGCGCATCCAGGCCGAGGGCCCCGGCGAGGAGGACGCGCAGTGGCTCGCCTGGCTCGTGGCGCAGCCGAGCATCGCCCTGCGCGACACCACGATCCGCTGGCGCGACGAATGGCGCGCCGCGCCGGAACTCGTGTTCACCGGCGTCGAGGCGATCCTGGACGGATCCGTCGCCGGCGTGCTGTCGGCTTCGTTTTCCATGCGGCCGCCGGATGCGCTGGGCCGCGCCGTCGAGGTTCGCGCGCGCTTGGAGGAACCCGAGCGGCTGGCGCGGGGCGAATGGCCCCACGCCTATCGGACGTACGCCGCGCTCGAGGGCGTGCAGGCGGCCGCCTGGCGGCCCTGGGTGGACGTCCCCACGCCCTTGCGCGACGGCCGCGCCACCCTGCGGGTCTGGGCCGAGGCCGCCGCGGCCGATGATTCCGCCGACCCGCGGATGACGCTCGAGGCGGCGATCGACGGCATGGACTGGACGCAATCCTCGACGACGCGCTTCCTCGCGCCCCGGGTCCGGGTCTATGCCCAGGGCCCCTGGAACGGCTGGCGGGCCGCCGCCGGCGGCGATCCGGACGCGGCCGAGCCCCTGCGCATCGCCGTGCGGACCCAGGGCCTGGCCTTGCGCAATCCGGAATGGTTCCAGCATCCCATCGCGCTGGGGCGGCTCGATGCCGAGGCGCGGGTGCGGCTTGGCGATTCCCCGTCCGTCACCTTCGAGCGGCTGCGCTGGCGCAATCCGGACATCGACGTCAGCGCCTCGGGCAGTTGGCGGGCGGAAGGCGGCGCCGCCGGCCGGGTCGACGTCCAGGGCACGATCGCGCGCGCGCGGCTCGCCGCGATCCACCGCTACCTGCCGCTCGAGGTGGATGCCGACGCGCGGGACTGGCTCGCCCAGGGGCTGAAGACCGGCGTCCTCAAGGACGCGCGCCTGCGCCTGAGCGGCGACCTCGCCGAGTTTCCCTTCGGCGACCGGCCCGAGGCGGGCGATTTCCTGATCGCCGGCGCCTACGAGGGGACGACGATCGACTACATGCCCGCCGAGCCGGGCGAGCCGGCCTGGCCCATGCTGCTCGACATGGAGGGCACGGCCGAGCTGCATCGCGTCGCCCTGTCGCTGACCGCCCGGCGGGCGCGGATGCGGCCGGCCGACGATTCCGTCATCGAGCTCGCGAACCTGCGCGCCGCCATTCCCAACATCGAACGGGACGCCGTCCTGACCGTCTCGGGCGAGACCCGCGCCCAGGGCGCGGACTACATGGCCCTGCTCACGCACTCGCCCCTGGGCGAACTGCTGGACGGCGTGTTCGACGGAGCCCAGGCCACGGGCGCCTGGGAGGTGCCGCTCACCCTGACCGTTCCCCTGGCGCACGGCGACCAGACGCGGGTCGAGGGGCGGATCGTGCTCGATGGCGCAAGCCTGCGCCTCATGCCCGGGACGCCAGAGCTCGAGCGCCTGAAGGGCGCGCTGCGCTTCACCGAGGAGGGCGTCGAACCGGAACCCGGCTTCACCCTGCGGGTGCTCGGCGGCGAGGCCGCCCTGTCCGGGGGCCTGGGCGGCGAGGGCCGCAGCCTCGCCGTGAGGGGCCGCATGGCGGCCGAGGCCCTGGCCGCCTTCGCCGGCGTGCCCGGGATGTCGAGGATCACCGGCACGCTGCCCTATGAGGCGCAATTCACGCGCGGCGACCGCGGCTACCGGGTGACGCTGGATTCCGACCTGCGGGGCCTGGGGCTGGATTTCCCCGCGCCGCTGGCCAAGCCCGCCGCGCAGGCCAGGACGCTGCGGGTCGCCTGGTCGAACCAGGAGGCGCGCGACGACCTGCTCTCCATCGACCTGGGCACCGACCTCTCGGTCCGGATGCGGCACCGGCGCGGCGGCAAATCCTCCGGCCCCTATTTCTGGTCCTCCTCGATCGGCGTGAACCGCGCCGCGCCGCCGCCCCAGGAGGGCCTGGCGATCGACGTGGCCTATCCCCTGGCCGACATGGACGCCTGGAACAACATCGTGGACGAGTTTTCCGCGGGCGGAAACGGCACCCGCAAGGGCGGGAAGGCGGCCCCTCGCAGAGTGTTCCCCGAGCTCGCCACGCTGAGCCTGCAGGCCGACGAGGCGCGCCTGCTCGGCATGCGGATGGACCACGCGGTCATGCGCGTCGTGCGCGACGCCGAGACCGACCAGTGGTCCATGAACGTGCGTTCCGACCAGACCTCGGGGACGCTCAAGTGGAGCCAGGAAGGCGGCCGGATCGTCGGCCGGGTGTCGGCCCGTTTCGCCAGCCTGAGCCTGGGCGACGATCCCCGGGCGGGCCCGTCCCTGCTGCCCGAGGACGACGAGCAGGAGATCTCCTTCGACGACGAGCTCGTCATGCCGGCGATCGTACTGCAGGCCGACGACCTGCGGATCTACGGCCACTCGGCCGGCCGCCTGTCGCTCGAGGGCGTCAAGGACGCCTCCACCGGAGACTGGCGCCTCGAGACCCTGTCCCTGGGCGATGAGCACGCCAGGCTCCGGGGCACGGGCCTGTGGCGCCTGCGCGGGCCGCAGCGCGGCCTGAGCCTCAAGGCGAACGCCGAGGCCTCCGACCTCGGCGCCTGGCTCGAGCGGGCCGGCTTTCCCGACGTGATGGCGGGCGGCAATGGGACCCTCAAGGGCAATTTCGAGTGGCGCGACTTTCCCTGGACGCATCACAAGGCCAGGCTCGGCGGCACCCTGGACATCCAGCTCGACAAAGGGCGCTTCAGCAAGCTGGGCTCGCACTCGGCCAAGCTGCTCGAGCTGCTGTCCCTGCAATCGATCGCCCGCCTCCCCAACCTGGACCGCGGACTCTCGGGCCTCACCAAGGAAGGCTTCCCCTTCGACCAGCTCCGCGGCAAGCTCGAGCTCTCGCAGGGCGTGGTCCATGCGCCCGGCTACAAGGTGATCGGGCCGGTGGGCACCATCCTGCTGGAGGGCAGCTCCAACATCATCGACGAGACCCTCGACCTGCAGGCGGTCATCGTGCCCAATCTGGACGTCAGCGGCGCGGCGATCGCCGCCGGGATCGCCATCAACCCGGTCATCGGCGTCGGCGCCTTCCTCAGCCAGTGGCTGCTCAAGAACCCCCTCGCCCGCGCCATGACGGCGCGCTACCGGGTCACAGGCACCTGGGACGATCCCATCGTCACCGAGGCGGACGGCGGCACCGCCGCCGCCGAGCGCGCGCCTGAGCACGTCCCCGAGGCCGGCGGCCCCACGCGGTGATCCGCGGCCCGGAGGCCGGCCGGATGCATGCCCGGCACTCCGCCGTCCACATCCAGGTATTGCCATGCAGATCAGCACCAGACATCCGCTTTCAGGCAAGGTCGCGGCGATCCGCCGAAACGCTCGAAGCGACGAGCGGTCCGGTACTAGAGGTCCTTTTTGATATCGGGGCCTTCCACCGGGTCGAAGTCCCGCCAGGCGCCGTTTTCCCAGCGGCCCTGCGCGCGCTCCACCTCGTGGCCGCCGGCATCGCGCAGCATGCGCGCGATGCGCACTTCGTCCCCCGCCTCGACATGGACGGCCAGGAGCACGCCGGCCGGCCGGGCCTTGCCGGCGATCTTCTCGGCGGGGGGCGCCTTCCGCTCGCGCGGGCTGCGCGGCCGTCCCAGCGTCCGCACCGCGCCGATCAGCGAGCCCAGGTAGGCGCCGACCCCCGCGCCGCCGACGATGCCGATCGCCGCCGAATCAAAGGCGAACCCGATGATGGCGCCCGCACAGGCGCCGATGAGGCCCATCACGGCCGCCCCCGCCAAGGTGCCGCCGGAGGCCGGATCGTCACCCACCCCGTGGCGGCCCTCCGCCGGATTGACAAAGAAAGTGAACAGATCGTCCGCGGTGACACCCGCGGCCATGAGCCGGTCCGCGGCGACCTGCGCGGCATCGAAGGTGTCGAAGCGAGCAGCAACGATCAGGGCCATCTCGTGCTCCTTTTTGCGTGGATGACGCCGGAGCAGCAAGTAATGTGCCAATGCCTTGGTCGGATTCGTCTTCGAGTGATGGCCGCCAAGGTATTCCGGGGAGAGCCGCTGCGCGATCCCAGCCACCCTCGCCGGTGGCTGGAGCGGCATCATGGCGCCCACGAGCCCGGCGGCAGGCCGCTGGGAGACTCTATGGCATTACATGCGGGGCGGCCCGGGTGCTTTCCATGGCGACACCATATATTCCCGGGGAGGGAGGATGGAAGACGCCAGCCCCATTGCTGTGAGGCCTACATGCAGAAAAGCCGGCGCTACAGGCGGGCAGAAAACTACTGTATATGTGATGGCCTCACATATCGCATCACATACGGGCAAAAGAAAAGGACCTGGGTGTGCACCTAAGTCCTTGATATTCTTGGCTCCCCGACCAGGGCTCGAACCTGGGACCTGCGGATTAACAGTCCGTCGCTCTACCGACTGAGCTATCGGGGAATTGCAAAGAAGCGAAACTATAGCATAAATCCTATCGACTAGTGGGCCCCCGCCGCGCCGCCGGACAGGTTCTGGCGGGCGGATTTGGGCTTGGCGGTCCAGATCAGGCCGATCAGCAGCAGGAAGACCAGCGCCGAGGCGTAGAAGATGTCCGTGGCCGACATGGTGTAGGCCTGCTGGTTGATGGCGTTGTCGATCAGGGCGGCACCCTGGCGGGTGCTCAGGCCCAGTTGCTGCAGGCCGCCCATGATGTGGTCGAAGGCCGGCTCGCCCGGGCGGGCGACCTCGGTCAGGCGGCTGTGGTGCAGGGTGGCGCGGTTGTCCCACAGGGTGGTGGTGATCGAGGTGCCGAAGGCGCCGCAGACCAGGCGGGCGAAGTTCGACAGGCCGGCCGCAGCGGGGATGCGGTCGGCGCTCAGGCCCGACAGCGTGAGGGTGGTCAGCGGAATGAAGAACGTCGCCATCGCCGCGCCCTGGATGAAGGTCGGCAGCATGACGGCGTACAGGTCGACCTGGGTGTTGAACTGAGCCCTCATGTAGCTGATCAGGGAAAAGATGAGGAAGGCGACGGTGGCGATGAGGCGCGGATCGTGCTTGGCGAGCAGCTTGCCGACGACGGGCGACAGGATGATGGCGAGGATGCCGACGGGCGCCGAGGCGACGCCGGCCCAGGTGGCCGTGTAGCCCATGGTGTTCTGCAGCCACAGGGGCAGCAGGACGACGGTGCCGAAGAACACCCCGTAGGCGACCGACAGCGAGACCACCCCGGCGGTGAAATTGCGTCCCGCGAACAGGGTGAGGTCCACGATGGGGTGGCGGGCGGTCAGTTCCCAGATGACGAAATAGACGAAGGCGATGGCCGACACCACGGCCAGCACGCAGATGAAGGGGCTGGCGAACCATTCCAGCTCCTTGCCCTTGTCGAGCAGCAGTTGCAGCGCGCCCACCCACAGCACCAGCAGGAACAGGCCCATGCGGTCGATGGGCAGGCGCATGCGGCGCGAATCGCGCGCCTTGTAGACCTGCCACGAGCCCCAGCCCGCCAGCAGGCCCACCGGCACGTTGATATAAAAGATCCACGACCAGGAATAGTTGTCCGAGATCCAGCCGCCCAGCAGGGGGCCGGCGATGGGCCCGACCAGGATGGTCATGGACCACATCGCCAGCGCCATCCCGGCCTTGGCCTTGGGATAGCTGGCCAGCATCAGGGATTGCGACAGCGGGATCATCGGCCCGGCCACCGCGCCCTGGACGACGCGAAAGAACACCAGCGATTCCAGCGACCAGGCAAAGCCGCACAGCCAGGAGCTGATCACGAACAGCAGCACCGAGAGGACGAACAGCCGGACCTGGCCGAAGCGCTGCGTCAGCCAGCCGGTCAGCGGCACGGTGATGGCGTTGGCCACGGCGAAGGAGGTGATCACCCAGGTGCCCTGGGTCGCGCTCACGCCCAGGTCGCCCGCGATCGTCGGGATGGAGACGTTGGCGATCGAGGAATCGAGCACGTTCATGAACACCGCGGCCGACAGCGCGATCGTGCCGAAGGTCCGCGCGCTGCCTTCCAGCGGCGGGTATTCGCGCGCGGGCTGGGCGGGGACCGGGGCGGCGGCGCGCGGCGCCTCGCCGTCCTGCGGGGCCGCCGGGGGCGGGGACTCGCTCATGATCCGAGGTTTTCCTGGATGATGGACTGGATCAGCGCGTCGACCTGCTGGCCGTCGTGCGCGTAGGCGGAGGTGCGCTGCGGCGCCGGCTCGGCGGGCGCGGCGCCGGCCTCGGGCGCGGACAGGTCGACCTCGACCTGCATGGACAGGCCCACGCGCAGGGGGTGGGCGCGCAGCTCCTCGGGATCGAGCCGGATGCGCACGGGGATGCGCTGGATGACCTTGATCCAGTTGCCGCTGGCGTTCTGCGCGGGCAGCAGCGAGAACGCGCCGCCCGAGCCCGCCGAGACGCCGACCACCGTGCCGTGGTAGGTGACGGCGCCGCCGTACAGGTCCGAGGTGATGGTGGCCCTTTGACCCGGCTTCATCTCGTGGATCTGGTTTTCCTTGAAGTTCGCCTCGACCCAGAGCTGTTCGAGGGGCACGATGGTCATGAGCGGGGTGCCGGGCAGAATGTGCTGGCCGAGCTGGGCCGTGCGCTGGGCGACCATCCCGTCCACCGGCGCGACGATGCGGGTGCGGGCCTCGGCGAGCCAGGCATTGCGCACCTGGTCGGCGGCGTGCAGCACGTCGGGATGGGTGGCGACGGTGCTGCCGCGGGTGAGCGCCCGGTTGGTTTCCAGCTTGGCCTTGGATGCGGCGTAGGCGGCCCGCGCCTGCGCGATGCCGGCCTGGGCGGACTTGACGGCGATGCGGGCGTGCAGCAGCTCCTCGCCGCTGACCCCGCCCGAGCCGCCCAGCGCGCTGCGCCGCTGCAGGTCGCTTTGCGCCTTGTCGAGCGCGGCCTGGGCCTGCTCGATGTCGGCCTCGCGCATGGCGACCTCCGCCGCGAGGGCGTCGTTCTGGACGAAAAGGGTCTGCGTGCGGCGCACGGTCTGGGCGAGGGCCGCCTTGGCCTGCTCGAGCGCGATGCGCGTGTCGCTGGGATCCAGCGTCAGCAGGGACGCGCCCTGCTCGATGCGCTGCGTGTCCTCGGCGTCGATGGCGACGATGGTGCCGGGAATCTGCGAGGTGACCTGCACCAGGTTGCCGTGCACGTAGGCGTCGTCGGTCGATTCGTAGCGGGCGGCGAACAGGAACCACCAGACGGCGTAGGCGATGCCGATGGCGATGAAGACCAGGGTGGCGAGCAGCAGCAGGCGCTTGCGCGGGTTTTCGGAGGCTTGGGTTGCGGGAGTCATGGTCGATGGGTCGTCGGGAATCAATGGGCGGAAGCGTCCTGCCCGGCCTCGTAGCCGCCGCCCAGTGCGGTGGCGAGCTGGACGTCCAGGATGTAGGCGCGGGCGCGCAGGTCGGTGGCGCGCACCGATTGGGTGAGGGCGTCGCTTTGCGCGAGCAGGACCTGCACGAAATCGCCCAGGCCCGCGCGGTAGCGCTTGAGCGCGATGTCGTAGGCGGAGGTGCTGGCCGCGAGGCTGGCCTCCTGGTGGCGAATCTGCTCGCGCAGGGACCGGATCGAGGCGCTGGCGTCGGCGACCTCGCGCATGGCGTCGAGCACGGTCTGGTTGTAGTGCGCGATCGCCTGGTCGCGGTTGGCGCGGCGGCCTTCCAGTTGGGCGTTCAGCGCGCCGGCGTGGAAGATCGGCAGGGTGATGGCGGGGCCGGCGCCGTAGCTGCGGCTGCCGCCGCGCAGCAACTGGTCCATGCCCAGGGACATGAAGCCGGCGAACGCCGAGAGGTTGATGTCCGGAAAGAACTCGGCCTTCGCCGCCGAGACCTCGGCGCCGGCCGCCTCGGCCTGCAGGCGCGCGGCGACCACGTCGGCGCGCCGGCCGAGCAGGGACAGCGGCATGCTTTCGGGGACGCCCTCGGGCAGGGCCGTGCCCTCGCGCGACGCGAGGGCGGGCAACCGGTCCGGGCCCGTGCCGGCGAGCGCCGCGAGCTGGTGCCGCAGGAGCTCGGCGTTGTTGCGCGCCTGGGCGAGCTGCACGCGGGTGGCCGAGACGGCGGAATCGGCCTGGTCCACGTCGACCTGCGTGCTGAGCCCGTGGGTGTAGCGGTCGCGCGTGATGTCGAGCGCCTCCTGCTGCTTGCCGACGATGGCCTCGAGGGCCGCCGACTGCGCCAGCGCGTCCTGGAGCTGGAAATAGCTCTGGGCGACCGCCGAGACCAGCAGGGCGCGCGACTGCTG
The DNA here is from genome assembly GCA_044508625.1 of Alcaligenaceae bacterium. GTDB lineage: Bacteria > Pseudomonadota > Gammaproteobacteria > Burkholderiales > Burkholderiaceae_B > Castellaniella. Next base: position 35,198 of record JBIQHJ010000024.1, on the reverse strand, counting down.
CTGCTCGGCCTGCGCGGCGAGCGCGCTGGAGCGGGCCGCGGCGGCGAGGGCGCGCTGCCGGCCCCAGAGGTCGGGATCGAAATCGACCTGCAGCGTCAGGCTGTTGTCCGTATCCATCGAGCCGCCCAATGGGGGCGGATAGATGTAGTTTTCGCTGTAGTGCTGGCGCGTCATGCGATAGCGGGCGTCGACCTGCGGCCATTGCAGGGCGCGGGCGCTGCGCACGGCCGCGTTGGCCATGCGCACGCGGGCGGCGGCGATGTCCAGGCCGGGGTTGCCGGCCAGGGCGCGCTCGATCAGCCCGTCGAGCTGCGGATCCCGGTAGCGCCGCCACCATTGGGCGGTGGGCCATTGGACGGCGGCGCCGTCCCGCAGGCCGAGGCCGGCGCCGTCCAGCGGCTGGACCGCCGGCTTGCCCGGGTCCATGGGGGCGCAGGCCGAGAGGGCCAGGAGGAGAACGAGGGGAAGCAGGGGTTTCATGCTGACAATAAGCTGAATATCATTGATTGGTCTGTATCTGACTAGACAATTATATAACGCACGGCGAGGCGGCATGGCCGCCACTCGGCCACCCAGCCACTCGGCCACTCAGCCGCTGGGCGGCGTCGCAGGCTCCGAGGCCTGGCGCAGGTAGCGCTCGCCGTTGTCGATCATGCGGCGCAACAGGCCGAACAGCATCTGGATCTCGTCATTGGAGAACCCGTCGAGGTGGAGGTTGAGGGTGTCGGCGATGACCGGCAGGATCCGGCCGACCACGGCGCGGCCCTCGTCGGTGAGCACGATCTTGACGACGCGGCGATCCTCGGGATAGGGCTCGCGCCGCAGGAATCCCTTGGCCTCGAGGCGGTCGAGCGTGCGGGTGAGGGCGCCGGTGTCGGCCTGCATGGCGCGTGCCAGGCCCGCCGGCGTGTCGATGCCCTGGTGGTGGATCAGCATCAGGGGGCGCCATTGGATGGCGGTCAGCCCCAGCGGGGCGGCCTTGTGGTCGATGACGCGATGCAGCAGGCTGTGGACGTGCTTGATCAGCAGGCCCAGGTTGTTGTCGCGGCTGAGGGCCCCGGGGCTGGCCTGGTAGTACCGGCACGCGCCGGGCGCGGCCTCGGAACGGGCGGCCGCCGAAGGGGAGGCGCCGGGCGCGGCCGCCGGGGCAGCAGCGGACGTGGATCCGGAGGGGGCGGGCGGCCTGGGCGCGCCCCCGGCGGGCGTTTTGGGATCGGGTGACATGCTAAAATCTTAACCGATCAGTATCTGACTAGGCAAGTATATCTTGGGAACTCCGACGCCGCGCGTGTTCTGGGCCGGCTTCGCGCTGGCGGGACTGGGCGCGGTTCTCTTTTCCGCCAAGGCGATCGTCGCCAAGCTGACCTACCGCTACGGGGTGGACGCGCTGGACGTCATGGGCTTTCGCATGATGCTGTCGCTGCCGTTCTTTCTCGCGATCGCCTGGACCCAGGCGCGGCGCGCGCGCCTGGGCCACATCGCCCGGCTGGACCGGCGCGACGGCCTGCGGATCGTCTTCCTCGGGTTCATCGGCTATTACCTGTCGAGCTTCCTCGATTTCGTGGGCCTGGAATATATCTCCGCCGGGCTCGAGCGCCTGATCCTGTTCCTCGCCCCGACGTTCGTCCTGCTGGTTTCCGCGAGCTTCCTCGGGCGGCGGATCGCGCGGCGCCAGTGGATCGCCATGGGCCTGGCCTACTTCGGCGTGGCCCTGGTGTTCTGGGGCGACCTGTCGCTCAGCGGCGAGGGCGTCGTGATCGGTTCGCTGTGCGTGCTGGGGGCCGCGTTTTCCTATGCCCTGTACCTGATCGGCGCGGGCGAGCTGGTCGAGCGCGTCACCGCGACGCGCCTGGCGGCCTATGCGATGTCGGTCTCCGCGGCGGTGACCATGGCGCATTTCTTCGCGCTCCGGGGATGGGACGGCCTGTCGGTGCCCTGGCCGGTCTACCAGCTCTCGCTCGTCCACGCGGTGTTCAACACGGTGCTGCCCACCTTCATGGTCATGTGGTCGGTGGCGCGCATCGGCGCGCCGCTGGCGGCCCAGCTCGGCCTGATCGGCCCGGTGTCGATCCTGTTTCTCGCCTACGTGTTCCTGGGCGAGCCGATCACCGCCATGCAAATCGCCGGGACGGTATTCGTGGCGGTCAGCGCGGTCGTGCTCGGGCGGCGCTAGGGAGGTCCTCGCGCCGATCAGCGCGGTCGTGCTCGGGCGGCGCTAGGGAGGTCCTCGCGCCGGGCGGGTGGCGGCGGCTTTCCGACCCTCGGCGGCTGGTCCGGCGGCGCCTGCGCTCACCTGCGCCGGCCGGCCGTCGTCCTGCGGGGCAAGAGCCTAGGGCCGCTCATCGCCGCTCGCCTCGCGCTCGCCGCGCATCGTCCGCTCGATCTCGTCGCGGTGCACGTCGTGCGTGACGAAGCCGGCGATGTTCTCGGGCATGGCCAGGTATTCCTCGTGGGCCAGCGTGTTGCGGATGTCCTGCAGGCCGCTCTCCCAGTGCTCGCGCATCGTGGTCAGGCCGAACTGATAGTCCCGGTGGTGCTGCTCGTAGGACTTGTTGCGGTAGATGAGGTGGATGATGTTGTAGCGCTTGTGGCCGGCGAGCGTTTCGGCCACGCGGCAGGAGGGATCCCGTTCGCGGATCTCGGCCGGCACCTGGTTCAGCACGTCGCGCAGGGCCCGCTGCATCTTGCGGTATGCGCGCATCTGCTCGGTGATCGCGCGGGTGCGGCTGGAATAGCGGATGTCCTGGACGCGGTCGTCGACGTCGCGGATGCTGCGCGGCACGGCGCCGCGCGCGCTCCAGAGGTCCACCTGGAACACCAGGGTGTCGCGCTCGGGGTGCTCGGTCAGCACCTCGGTGAGGGGCGTGTTCGAGACCAGTCCGCCGTCCCAGTAGTATTCCCCGTCGATCTCGACCGCGGGGAAGGCGGGGGGCAGCGCCCCCGAGGCCATGAAGTGCTCGGGCCGCAGGCGCGTGCGCCGGTTGTCGAAATACGCGAAGTTCCCCGAGCGCACGTTCACCGCGCCCACCGACACGTGGACCCCGCCGTCGTTGATGCGGTCGAAGTCGCACAGCCGCTCGAGCGTGTCCTTGAGGGGGCGGGTGTCGTAGTAGCCCACGCAGGCCGGCTCGGCCAGCGGCATGAAGGCCGCGGGCGGAAAGCGCGGCCGGAAAAAGCCTTTCTGCCCCAGCAGCAGGGCGCTGCCGGCGTTCAGGCCGCCGATGAACTGGCGCGCCAGGTCGTTGATCTGGAACAGGCTGGCCTCGAGCATCGGGTTGGAGGGCAGGCCGCCATAGGGCTGGCAGATCGTGCTCCAGAATTCCCGCAGCCGCTCGATGCGCCGTTCGGGCGGATTGCCCGCCAGGATGGCCACGTTGAGCGCGCCGATCGAGATCCCCGCCAGGTACGAGAGCTCGATGCCGGCCTCGTGCAAGCCCTCGTAGACCCCCGCCTGGTACGCCCCCAGGGCGCCGCCGCCCTGCAGCACGAGCGCGATCGTTTCGTAGGCCTTGCAGGCCTGGCAGAGCGTGCCGTCCTTGCGGACGGCTGGGGTGGATCTACGGGTGGGCATGGAGTGGCTCCGTGAGGGATTGAAGAAGGGCGTCGATCAGCGCCCCGCGGTAGCGGCCGCGGTGCAGCACGAGGGACAGGCGGCGCTCGAGCGCGAGGAAGGGCGTGCGCAGCACGCGCAGGCGCCCGGTGGCGACGGCGTCCAGCGTCGCCGCGTACGGCAGGCAGGCGATCCCGAGGCCGGCCATGACGGCCTGCTTGATGGCCTCGATCTGGCCCAGCTCGAGCAGGATGCGGCCGGGCGGCAGGGCGCTCATGGCCTGCTCGGTCTGGCTGCGGGTGGCCGATCCGCGCTCGCGCAGGATCCAGCGGGCGTCGGCGAAGTCCTCGGGCCGCAGCCTGGCCTTGGCGGCCAGGGGGTGCGAGGGCGCGGCGCAGACCACCAGCGCGTCCGTGCGCCAGGGCAGGGTCTCGAGCCGGGGGTGGTTGACCGGCCCCTCGACGCAGGCCAGGTCGGCCTCGTGGTCGAGGAGCTTTTGGGTGATGCTGCGGGTGTTGCCCACGTCGAGTTGCAGGGAAACCATGGGATGTCGGGCAACGAAAGGCCCCAGAAGTTCCCCGACCAGGTAATTGCCCACGGTATTGCTCGCGCCGATGCGCAGCTCGCCGCTGAGCTCGCCGGCGCGTTCCGGATTGCCGCGCAGCATGTCGCGCAGCCGCTCGAGGATTTCCCGCGCCTGGGGCAGTTGCTCGCGGCCGCGGGCGTTGAGCCTGAGGCGGCCGCGTTCGCGGTCGAACACGGGGGCGCCGAGCTGGCGCTCGAGCTCGGCCAGGGCCATGCTGATGGCCGGCTGCGTGAGGTGCAACTGCTCGGCCGCGCCGCGCACGCTGCCGGTGGCGGCGATGCTGGCAAAGACCTCGATCTGTCGCAGGCTGATGCCGAGCATGGGCCCTCCGTAGGATTGAACATCAATTTATTTTATACGATCGATAATGATTGCTGAATTTATTGATGAGAACGGCTTTCCTAAAATAACGGCGAGTCATAAACATATTTCGGATGCCCCCGCCTCATGCCTCCCGTTTCCGCCATTCCACGAGCCGTTTCCTCCGCCGCGCCGGCACGGGGCGCCAGCGCCGACGGGCGCGGCCGCAGCCCGTCGCGGCTGCACGGCCTGGCGCTGTCGGCGGTCCTGGGGCTGCTGGCCTGGCGCCTGGGCGCGTGGCTGCCGCTGATCGGCGGGCCGGTGCTCGGGATCGTGCTGGGGATGGCCTGGCGCAACACGGTCGGCGTCTCGCCAGTGTGCGCGCCGGGCGTCGCCTACTGCGCCCGCCAGGTCCTGCAATGGTCCATCATCGGCCTGGGCTTCAGCCTCAGTCTGGGGCAGGTGGTCGACACGGGCGGCGCCTCGCTCGCCGTCACCCTGGTGACGCTGTCGACGGCCTTCGCCGCCGCCTGGGCGCTGGGCCGCTGGCTGGGGCTGGCGGGGCGCCTGAGCACGCTGATCGGCGTGGGCACCGCGATCTGCGGCGGATCCGCGATCGCGGCCACGGCCCCCATCCTCCAGTCCGACGGCCATGAGACGGCGCTGGCGGTGTCCACGATCTTCCTGTTCAACATCGCGGCGGTGCTGCTGTTTCCCTTCCTGGGCCATGCCCTGGGGCTGAGCGACGCGGGTTTCGGGCTCTGGGCGGGGACGGCCATCAACGACACCTCCTCGGTGGTCGCGGCCGGCTACAGCTACAGCGTGGCGGCCGGCGACATCGCGACCATCGTCAAGCTCACCCGCGCCACCCTCATCATTCCGGTGTGCCTGGTCCTCGCGGCCTGGATGGCCTGGCGCGCGCGGCGCGCGGCGGCGCGCATGTCGCTGCTGCGGATCTTTCCCTGGTTCATCGTGTGGTTCCTGGCCGCCTCGGCGGTCCACACCCTGGGCTGGGTGCCCCCGGCGCTGCAGGAGCCCCTGCACCAGGCCTCGCAGTTCCTGATCGTCATGGCGCTGACCGCGATCGGGCTGTCCTCCGACCTGCGCCGCATGGCGGCCGCGGGCCTGCGGCCCGCGCTGCTGGGCCTGGGCACCTGGGCCGCGGTGGCGCTCAGCAGCCTCGGGATGCAGGCCCTGCTGGGCATGCTGTAGGCGCCGTCCGGCCGCGCGTCCCGGGCCGGGCGCGGCGCTACGCGAACCACGAGGCCGAGTCGTGATGGATGGCGACGCCCACGATGTAGGCGAACACGGCCACCGAGACGAGCGCGGCGATGGCGCGCGTGCGGCGGGTCTTGCCGCGCTTGATGGCGATGGTGCCCACGCCGATGTAGACGAGCAGCAGCACGATCTTGGTCAGTATCCAGGGCTGGTTGGGCCCGATCATGGCGGCCAGGATGACGCCGCACACCAGCAGGACGGTGTCCACGACGTGGGGCAGGATGCGGACGATGCGGGCCTGCAAGAGGCTGGAGCCGGTGATCGACCAGTAGGCGCGGATCAGGAACAGCGTGATGCTCAGGCTCACGGCCGTGACGTGCAGATGCTTGATGAGGTAGTAGTCCATGGCGTTTCTTGGGAAATGCGCGGGCCCGCTTCGGCGAGCCCGATCGGTGCGATCTTAACAGGCCCGCGCGGCGGACCGGGCCGGGGCCTCGTCGTGCCCGGGGCCTTGCGCGGCGCGCAGCCCCGTCCCGCGGCAAGGCTCGTGCCGCGCGGGACCCCGGATCAGGAAATCGGCGCGAGCGACCAGCCTCCCTCGGCGCCGCCCGCCAGGACGAGCTGCTCGCCGTGGTGGCGCTGCAGCGTGCTGCGGTGGCCGACGCTCACCAGCCGGGTGTCCGGTAGCTGCTCGCGCACCAGCCGGTACATGGCGTCCTCGAGGCCCTCGTCCATGGCGGAGGTGGCCTCGTCGAGGAAGGCGGCGCTCGGGCGGGCGAGCAGCAGGCGGCCGAAGGCCAGCCGCTGCTGCTCGCCCAGCGACAGGATGCGGCCCCAGTCCTCGACGTCGTCGAGCCGTTCCTCGAGGTGGCCGAGCTGCACCTGCCGCAGCACCTCGCGGTCGCGCGCGCGGGTCTGCGCGTCGGCCTGCGCCGGGGCGGGGTTGGGATAGTGCAGGGCGTCGCGCAGCGAGCCCAGCGGCAGATAGGGCTTTTGCGCCAGGAACAGCGCCGATTCCGCGGGCCGCACGATCTCGCCCTCGCCATAGGGCCAGATGCCGGCGATCATGCGCAGCAGCGTGGTCTTGCCCGAGCCCGAGGGGCCACGGATCAGCAGGGGCCGGGCCGGCGCGACCTCCAGGTCGAGGTCCTTGAGCAGCAGGCGGCCGTCGGGCGTGCGCAGCGTCACGCCTTGCAGGGCCAGGCGATCGCCGTCCTCGCGCGCCGGCGGCAGCGACAGGGCGTGCGCGGCGTCGATCACGTCGTTGAACCCGGTCAGACGCTCGAGGGTGGCGCGGTAGTTGGCGAAACTGTCGTAGGCATTGCGGAAGAACGACAGGTTGTCCTGCAGGCGCCCGAAGGCCTGGGCCGTCTGGATCAGGTCGCCCAGGCTGATCTGCTTGGAAAAGAATCGCGCCGCCTGGATGATGAAGGGAAACACGACGGCCGTCTGGGTCACGATGAAGTTGAAGCCCAGGAACTTCAGGGACCGGTAGACGATGGCCCAGGCATTGGCGATCACCTGGGCGAACCAGCGCCGCAGGGCGCCGCCCTCGACGCGCTCGCCGCGATAGAAGGCGATGCTCTCGGCGTACTCGCGCACGCGCACCAGCGCATAGCGGTAGTCGGCGTTGAATTTCTCGTTCAGGAAGTTCAGGCGGATCAGCGGGCGGCCGATGCGGATCGCCAGCAGGGTGGCGAGAAAGACGTAGATGAACACCAGGAACACCATGCCGCGCGGGATCTCGACGCCCAGCACGGTCATGGGGCCCGACAGCGTCCACAGGATCAGGGTGAAGGCGATGGTCGAGACGACGGCGTTGATCACGCCCACGGCCAGCGTAATGGATTCCAGCGCAAAGTTGGTGATGTCCTGCTGGATCCGCTGGTCGGGGTTGTCGGCCAGGTGGCTGAGCGGCTGGCCCCGGTAGTAGGCCTGGCGGTCCATCCAGCGCGTGAGCAGGGTCTCGTTCAGCCAGGTGCGCCAGTGGATGACGAAAGCCTGCTGCACGTAGAAGTCGAACAGCGAGCGCACGACGTGCACGGCCGCCAGCAGCGCGAACAGCAGCATCGCCAGCCAGAACCCCGTCTCGTTCATCTCTTGCAGGGCCGTGTACATGGTGTTGTACCAATTCGAGAACAGCACGTCCAGGCGCACGGCCGACAGCGTCAGCAGCAGGATCAGCGCCAGGCCCGCCACGGGCCGCCAGCTACGGCGCGGCGAGAAATAATCCTTGCTGAGCTGCCAGAACTGGTGTCCCCAGCGGGTGAAGCGGATCACGCACCAGGCGGCGGCCACCGAGGCCACGAGCGTGATGACGTAGGCTTTGAGCAGCCACAGGCCGCTTTCGATCAAGACCTTGCTCCAATCCATGGTTTGTCTTTGTCCTTGTTGGGGTTGGCTTGCGGCGACGGATCGTGGGCATTTTAGTTCAGTGCCGGGCCTTGAGGCCCAGCCGGCGGGCGAGCTTGTGCAGGTTGCTGGGATCGAGCTGCAGCGCGCGCGCCGCCTGGGCCCAGTTGTAGTTGGTCGCCGCCAGGGCG
>JBIQHJ010000024.1:6628-26991 GCA_044508625.1 Alcaligenaceae bacterium | reverse complement strand
CCGCCCCGCGCCGCTCCATGATCGCCACCGTCCTGCTGGATGGCCGCCCGCTGGCAGGACTCGACGCTCTCGCGCAGGGCGCGGATGGCCTGGGCCTCCTGGCGCGTGCCCGAGGGGCTGGCGAGGTCCGGGGCGGCCTGCGTGCCGGGTCCGTAGAAGGGCTCGGTGTCGTAGAGGTCCGGGTCCTCGGCCGGCGCCTCGGCGGCGCGGGCGCCCTCGGGCTGGATGTTGTAGAGGCCTTCGTAGTGGTCCTCGGCCGCGGGGATCTCGGGGATGTCGAGGTCCAGCAGCTCGGGGCCGATGGTCATGACCTGGTCGCGCGAGGCGCCCCGGCTGAGCATCTTGAGGGCGGCGCGGCTGATGACGTGCTCGAGCTCGCGCACATTGCCCGGCCAGGGATAGCGCAGCAGGGCGCGCTCGGCGCCGTACGACAGGCGCACCCCGCGCAGCCCCAGGCGCGCCCGGTTGAACTCGAGGAAGTGGCCGGCCAGGATCAGGACGTCGCGATCGCGCTCGCGCAGCGGCGGGATGGGCACCGGATAGACCGAGAGGCGATGGTACAGGTCGGCGCGGAAATTGCCGGCGAGGGTGTTGGCCTTCAGGTCGCGGTTGGTCGCCGCGATGATGCGCACGTCGGTCTTGATGACGTCGTCGGTGCCCAGGCGCTGGATCTCGCCGTTCTGCAGCGCGCGCAGCAGCTTGGCCTGCAGGCCCAGGGGCAGCTCGCCCACCTCGTCGAGGAACAGGGTGCCGCCCTGGGCGGCCTCGAAGCGTCCCGGCCGGTCGCTGGTCGCGCCCGAGAAGGCCCCCTTCACGTGGCCAAAGAGCTCGCTTTCGGCCAGGGACTCGGGCAGGGCGGCGCAGTTGACGTGGATCATGGGCTTTTGGCTGCGGCGCGAATGGCGGTGTAGCCGGCGCGCGAACAGCTCTTTGCCCACGCCCGTCTCGCCCAGCAGCAGGATGGGCAGGTCGGAGTCGGCCACCAGATCCAGCTCGTGCAGCAGGGACTGGATGGCCTCGCTGTGCCCGAGGATCTCGGTTTCCTCGCCGATGCGCTCGATGCCGTGCTGGCTGCTGCCGAGCTGGCGCAGTTGCCGGTTTTCGCGCTCGAGATCCGTCAGGCGCACGGCGGCCTGCAGGATCAGGCCCAGGCGCCGCAACCGGGCGCGCGCCGCCTCGTCGAAGGCGCCCGTCGTCAGCGCGTCCAGCGTCATGATCCCCCAGGGCCGCTCGTTCCTGTAGAGCGTCATGCCCATGCAGTCGTGCACCGGCAGGGGCGAGCCCTTGCGGTCGTCCAGCAGGCCGTCGTAGGGGTCGGGCAGCACGCTGTCCTGGTCGAACCAGGTCGGCTCGCGCCGCGACAGGATGGTGGCGAAGCGCGGGTGCTGGGCCACCAGGAAACGCCGTCCCAGAGCCTCGTGCGCCAGGCCCGAGGCGGCCACCAGGCGCAGGGTGTCCTCGCCATCGAGCGCCAGCAGGCCCACCGCGTCGCACGAGAAGGCGTTGCGGATGGCGAGCGCGGCGCGCTGCAGGCGCACGCCATCGGGGAGGGCCTCGGCCAGGTCGGCCAGTAGCTGATTTTCCATTAGGGTACAAATGACAATTTAACGGTTGTTTATACCATTTTTTAAAGGGTTGTAAATACCCTATTTGATATAGATCAGTAGTCCTCTAAGGGTTATCACCTGGCACGACATTTGCTTGTTAATCCGCTGAAGTCATCAAGGGGCGCCATCCGGCGCCGTGTCGAGAATGCCTGAATGCTGCAGAAGGAGCGCAGAATGGGTGAGTATAAGAAGTTATGGTGGACGCTGATCGGCGTCCTGGCAGTGGCCTTCGCCCTGTTGGGGTGGATGGGCAAGGAGGTCTACAACCAGGCGCCCCCCATCCCGCAGCAGGTGGCGACCACCTCCGGCAAGGTGCTGATGACCCACGAGGACATCCTCAAGGGCCAGAGCGCCTGGCAGTCCGCGGGCGGCATGACCGTCGGGTCGATCTGGGGGCACGGCGCCTACCAGGCGCCGGACTGGACCGCCGACTGGCTGCACCGCGAGCTGACCGCGTGGCTCGACCTGGCCGCGCAGGATCTGGCCGGCGTGCCCTACGCCCAGTTGGACGGCGATTCCCAGAGGGTGCTGCAGCATCGCCTCGAGCAGGAATACCGCAAGAACACCTTCGATCCGGCCACCGGCACGGTGACGGTGTCCGAGCGGCGCGCGCGGGCCATGGCGCAGACCGCCTCCTACTATGACAAGCTCTTTGGCGACGAGCCGGCGCTGCGCTCCTCGCGCGAGAGCTTCGCGATGAAGGAAGACACCCTGCCCGGCGCGCAGGCGCGCGCCTACCTGGGCGATTTCTTCTTCTGGACCGCGTGGGCGGCCGCCACCGAGCGTCCGGGCATGAGCGCCACCTACACCAACAACTGGCCCCACGAGCCGCTGATCGGCAATACGCCCACGCCCGAGAACGTGATGTGGTCCATCATCAGCGTGGTCGTGCTGATCGCCGGCGTCGGCCTGCTGGTCTGGGGCTGGGCCTTCATCCACCGCGATCATGCCGAGGAGCCCGCGCCGGCGCGCGATCCCATCCTGCAGATGCGGCTGACGCCCTCGCAGCGCGCCCTGGGCAAGTACCTGTTCCTGGTGGTCGCGCTGTTCACGGCGCAGGTCTTCATCGGCGGCTTCACCGCGCACTATACCGTCGAGGGCCAGACCTTCTACGGCATCAATGTCTCGCAATGGCTGCCGTACTCGCTGGTGCGCACCTGGCACATCCAGGCCGCGCTGTTCTGGATCGCCACCGGCTTCCTGGCCGCGGGCCTGTTCCTCGCCCCCATCATCAACGGCGGCAAGGATCCCAAGTTCCAGAAGCTCGGCGTGGACATCCTGTTCTGGGCCCTCATCCTGGTGGTCGTCGGCTCCTTCAGCGGCAACTTCCTGGCGATCGCGCACCTGATGCCGGCCGAGTGGAACTTCTGGCTCGGGCACCAGGGCTATGAATACGTCGAACTCGGCCGCCTCTGGCAGATCGGCAAGTTCCTGGGCGTGGCCTTCTGGCTGTTCCTGATGCTGCGCGGCATCGTGCCGGCCTTCAAGGCCAAGGGCGACAAGAACCTGCTCGCCCTGTTCAGCGCCTCGGTGATCGCCATCGGCCTGTTCTACGCCGCCGGCCTGAGCTACGGCGAGCACACGCACCTGTCGGTCATGGAGTACTGGCGCTGGTGGGTGGTGCACCTGTGGGTGGAAGGGTTCTTCGAGGTCTTCGCGACCACGGCGCTCGCCTTCATCTTCTCGTCCATGGGCCTGGTGTCCCGCCGCGGCGCGACCACCGCCAGCCTGACCTCGGCCGTGCTGTTCATGCTGGGCGGCGTGCCCGGCACCATGCACCACCTGTATTTCTCGGGCACCACGACGCCCATCATGGCCATCGGCGCCACCTTCAGCGCGCTCGAAGTGGTCCCCCTGGTGGTGCTCGGCTACGAAGCCTGGGAAAACTGGCGCCTGAAGGCCCGCGCGCCCTGGATGGAAAACCTGCGCTGGCCGCTGACCTTCTTCGTCGCCGTGGCGTTCTGGAACATGCTGGGCGCCGGGGTGTTCGGCTTCATGGTCAACCCCCCGATCGCGCTCTACTACATCCAGGGCCTGAACACGACGGCGGTCCACGCGCACGCCGCGCTGTTCGGGGTCTACGGCTTCCTCGCGCTGGGCTTCACGATCTTCGTGCTGCGCTACATCCGCCCGGCCATGCAGTTCAACGAGAGCCTCATGCGCACCGGCTTCTGGTGCCTGAACATCGGCCTGGTGATGATGATCGTCCTCAGCCTGCTGCCGATCGGCCTGATGCAGTTCCACGCCAGCGTCAGCCAGGGCACCTGGTGGGCGCGCGGCGAGACCTTCATGCAGCAGGACATCCTCCAGACCCTGCGCTGGATGCGGACCTTCGGCGACGTGGTGTTCATCGCCGGCGGCCTCTCGGTCATGTGGCAGGTCGTGACCGCGCTGCGGGGCTCCCGCGCCACCGACGCGGCCCCCTCCGACGCCGCGCTCGCCACGCAGCGCTCCTGACGCGCACCGGCGGCACCGGCCCGAAACGGGCCGGTGCCGCCAGCCGCGGCCCGCTCCTCGCAAGGGGAGCGGGTTTTTTGCGTGTGCCCGTTTCGCGGGACGCGCGAATTCAGACCCCGATATCCTCGTTCCAGAGGGTCGGGTTCTCGGCGATGAAGCGGCGCATCAGTTCCAGGCACTCGGGATCCTGCAGGACCTGGAGCTCGACCCCGCGCGAGCGCAGCAGATCCTCCTCGCCCATGAAGGTCTGATTCTCGCCGATGACCACCCGCGGGATGCCATACAGCAGGATGGTGCCGCTGCACATGGCGCAGGGCGACAGGGTGGTGTAGAGCACCGATTCGCGGTAGATGTCGGCCGGCTGGCGGCCGGCGTTCTCGAGCGCGTCCATCTCGCCGTGCAGGATGGCGCTGCCTTTCTGCACCCGCTGGTTGTGGCCGCGGCCGATGATGCGCCCGTGATGCTCGATCACCGAGCCGATGGGGATGCCGCCCTCGGCCAGCCCCTTGCGCGCCTCCTCGATGGCCGCCCGCATGAATGGATTGTCCATGGCCTCGTCTCCGTGAGAATCGCCGAAGCTTGCATCATACGGGCTCGGCGCCCCGCGGGGAACCCGGAGCCCGCGGCGCCAGGCCCGGCAACGTCAGCGCGGCAGCATCAGCCCCCCGCGCCGCCAGCCCCGCGACATCAGGCCGGCAGCGCGCGCCGTCCGGCGCCGCGCGCGCTCAGGGCGCCCAGGGCGAAGGTCAGCGCCAGCGTCGGCAGGGCGCTGCCGTATTGCGGCGCCCATTGCGCCAGCGCGTGATAGCAGGCGATGCCCAGCACCCAGATCGCCGCCGGGACCGCGTGCAGGCCCCGGCCGGAGGCGACGGCCGGCGCGTGGGCCAGCCCCAGGCGCCCCAGGATGGTGCCGAACAGCGGCACGAACACCGAACTGAGCGTCAGCAGGAAAGGCTCCAGGCTGTGCATGGGCAGGATCATGGCGAGCGCGATCGACAGCGCCGCCAGCCCCACGCCCCAGCCGCGCACGCTCAGGCGCGGCGCGATGCTGTGGGCCGAGATCGAACCCGAATACAGGTCGCCGTAGGTATTGTCCAGCTCGTCCACCAGGATCAGCCCCAGCGCCACCAGGCCGCCCTGCGCCAGCAGCAGGGCGGCGATCATGTCGGTGCCCGCCCCGGCCGCCGTGATCACCAGCACGCCCAGGGCATAGCACCAGATGTTCGCCACCGTGTAGCCCAACCAGGTGCCGCCGAGCGCGGCGCGCCCGCTGCGCCCATGGCGGGCGTAGTCGGCCACCAGCGCCAGCCACGAGACCGGCATGGCGACCACCAGGTCCAGCGCGCCGAACACCCCCAGCCCGCCCGTGCCGGGCCGCAGCCAGGCCTCGCGCAGCCCCTCGGCGTCGAGCTTCATCAGGAACTGGACGCTCAGCCAGACCAGCGAGGCGATCACCAGCGGCAGCCCGAAGCGGCTGACGAAGCGGCGCACCAGCGTGATCATGGAACCGCACAGCAGGGCCATGACCACCAGGCCCCAGAACAGGGTCGGCAGCGCCAGGCCGAGCTCCAGGCCGAAGGCCTCGCGCCCGATCGCCACGGTGCCGTCGCGCATGACGACCAGCTCGAAAGTGGCCCAGCCGATCAGTTGGACGATGTTCAGGAACACCGGCAGGCGCGCGAAGCGGCTGCCGTAGACGGCGTGCATCAGGCCGGCGCTGGACAGGCCGCTGTCGCAGCCCAGGCGGGCCACCCAGGCCAGCAGCCCGGCGCCCAGGACCGAGCCGAACACCACCGCCGCCAGCGCGTCGCGCACGCCCAGGGCGGGGACCAGGTAGGCGCCGATCTGTATGACGAGCAGTCCCACGCCCAGGCTGAACCACAGGGCGGCGTGCTCGCGCCAGCCGAAGACGCGCTGCGCATCGGGCAGGGGCGCCAGGGCCTGGTTGGCGGGGGAGGGGGACGATGAGGGGAGAGCCATGCTGCGCCTTTGGTCGTGAGCACGGGAAAAAGGCGCTGGCCGCAGGGCGGCCGAGGCTAGCCGCTTTCCTGCGCGAGGATGATCTCAATCAGGTTCGAAGGGACTGTCTCAGCCGCGCACGCGGCACCCCTAGCGACGCTCGTGTAACGTCGTGATTGTAGGACCGCGCGGGCGGCGCCTGCAAGTATCGAGAGTACAATCCATCAAAGCCTGGAAATATATCGGGCCCGCTCATGGCCACCGCATGGAGCAGCGATCATGGATTCATTGACTCTTTTCGAGGGCGAGGAACTCCGCAGCGGCATGTATGCCGTGGCCGCGCGGAAAAAGGTCGCCGGCAATGACACGCTGACCGTCACCGAGTTCACCCTCGCGCCCGGCGAGGAGGTGCCGCCCCATTTCCACACGGATGGCAACGACATCTTCTACTGCCTCGAAGGCGACGTGAACGTCCAGAGCATCGATTCCGAGACGGGAGAGGTCCAGCGCGAATTGATCCTGCGCGTCGGGCAGGCCGCCAAGGTAGAGCCGCCCACCGTGCACAGGACCTACAATCCGCATCCCGCGCGCTGCCGCTTCCTGCTCATCCAGCAGTTCGGGCACAGGGATTTCATACGCTTCGATCGGTCCGCGACAAAGCACGCCCGGTGATTCCTGGCGAGCATCATGCCGGGGGGAATATCGCGATGAAAGTCGACAACATTGACACCAAGATCCGATATTTCCTCAAGATCGCGGAATGCTCCTCCCTGTCGAAAGCCGCCGCCGAAATCGGGATCAGCCAATCCGGGCTGAGCCGCCAGCTCTCGGCCCTCGAGGCCTTCGTCCAGAAACCCCTGTTCGAGCGCACCGGGCATGGCATCAAACTCACCAGCGCGGGCGAAAGATTCCGGCTGGAGACCAAGGCGAGCTACGACAAGATCGATGCGGCCATCGTGTTCCTGCGTGACAGGGAGGGCGTCACGAACGGCAAACTGAGGATCGCGACGACCTACACCATCGGCCTGGGCTTCGTATCCATCCTGCTGGACGCATTCATCAGCCGGCAGAACGGCATCAATCTGTCGGTGACTTCGGGCGGCTCTCCCAATGTCGTGGAGCTGGTCGAAAAGAGACTCGTCGATATCGGCTTCCTGTACGACTCGGCCGTCGCATCGGACCAGATCGAATCCGTGCCGCTGTTCGACAACAATATGTGCATGATCGCCCGCCAGGAGGAGGCCGACGTCGCCGTCGACACGGACCTGGCGGCCAGCAGGTTTCCGCTGGTGAGCTATCCCCGCAGCTATGCCTTGAGAGAAATGCTGAGATCGGCCCATCTCGAGGACCGGATCGTCGCCGAGGCCAATACGCTGGAAGTGATACTGCAACTGGTGGCCTCCGGCGTCGGCCGCTGCATATTGCCCGACCGGATTCCCGACCGGATGCTGGCGGAATACAGGCTGGTCAAGATCCAGCCCATCACACCCGCCCTGAAGCGCCGCGTGGTCGCCATCGTGCGGCGCAATACGGCACCCCCGCTGGCGAGAAAGCTCTTCGACATGGCGCGCGACATCTCGAAATCCAGCATGGCGGGGTCCTAGGGCCGGCCGTCGAGGTCTCCTCCCGATATTCCCAACCACCCTCGCCTAGCCGCCCTTCGATGGCCCCTCCTTGATCATTCCCGGGGGCAGCGTGGATTTCAAGGTCCGGTAGTGGGTCGCGCGCATGCTCGGGCGTTCCTCCATTTCTTCCAGCCAGGCGGCGAGGCGCGGATGTCCTGTTTTCCAGTCTTCGGCCGGAAACCGGACGTCGTTGTATCCCAGCGCGCAGGCGACGGCTATCTGGCCTATGGTCGGCGTGCCCCGCACGGCCAGTTGTTCGGATCGGGTTTCCAGCCACGCATAGGCGGCCTCCGCCGCCATGAGCTGGCGCTCGATCCAGGAGGCGGATCGCTCGTTCGCGGGCCTCAAGCCCTCATTGCGGCGCGACACGTTCGCATCCAGGATGCCGTCGCCCAAGGCTTGCAGCCGCAATGCCCGCCACCTGGCTTCGGGCGACGCGGGAATCACCTTGGGGCCGTCGTGCAGACTGTCCAGGTACTCGCAAATCACCGGGGAGTCGAAAAGGGCCTCCCCATCGTCCAGTATCAGCGTCGGGACCCGGCACAATGGATTATCGATGCGCAGGTATTCGTCCGCATGCGGATTCGTCGCGATCCTGGCGATGCGGTCCGCCAGCCCTGTTTCGTGGGCGACGACCCAGACCTTTCGGGCGTAGGGGGACGTGATCGTGCAATGCAGCTTCATATCGGTATCCACAAAATCCGGCAATGGCCGGCCGGCCATCGATGGTGACGGCCAGCCCTCGGGAGACGGCCTAATCCAGGTAGCCGAAGCGCCGCAGAATCGACGCCAGCGCCTGCCGGTCCTCGGCGCCCAGCCCCGTCAGTGGCCTTCGCTGCGGGCCGAGGGGACGCCCCATCATCTCCGACGCCTCCTTGACGCAGCGTGCCAGGGAATGCTCTTCGAAAAAGCGAAAAACCGGCAGGACTTCCTCGAAACGCCGCCGGGCCTCCTCCCAATTCCGCTGGATGACGCTGAGTTCGTATAGTTCCAGGCAGATATCCGGCAGGACGCTGGCGATGGCGTTGCAGACTCCCGGGGCGCCCAGCAGATAGGCGGGCAGCATTTCCATGTGATTGCCGTGCAGGATGGAAATCCCGTTTCCGCAGGCCTCCCTGACGTGGGGGATCTTCATCAGCACGGTCGAGCTGTCCTTGCTCAGCCTGACGTTTGCCGTGGACATCAGCGTCGCATACATGTCCACGGTGAACGGCGCCGCCCCCAGGCGGGGATTGTCATAAATGCCGAGGGGCAGGGAGGTGGCATCGGAAATGCTCTTGAAGTGGTCGATCACCTCATGGGTTTTCATCGGCCAATACTGGATCGGCATCACCATGGCGGCATCGGCGCCGGCCTTCTCCGCCTCGCGTGCGAGCGCCTTCGCGTCCCTCGTGGTGAGCGCCGAGACGCCGACGATGACCGGCACGCGCCCCGCCACCCGCTCGACGACCCGCCGCGTGAATTCATTGCGCTCCGACTCGTTCAAGTAAGGATATTCCCCCGAACTGAGCAGGCACCCCATCCCGTGTATTCCCCGCTCCAGCAGGAAATCGATCAGGATGTCGGTGCGGCGAAGGTCGAGCGAATCTCCGCCGTCATCGAAAGGGGTGGGTAGATTGGCGTAGACGCCCTTGAAATCCGTCATCGATCGGCTCCGTCCGCGGCCGCCGGCTCTCGATCGACTGAATGAGCCTGGCCCTTCCATTCGCATCATCGATATGATGCGTCCTTGCTGGAATTATGGGCACGGGGTGGACGCCCCTCAATAAACCCGCGCTCATAGCAGATATACTGGGACGTGCATTTGGAGGGTGGTTCTGGCGCCGTCCCTCGGCGCGAGGGTGCGATCGGCATGCCCGTGCCCATGCGGCAGGCATGCTGGACCGGAGGCCTCAATCGTCCAGGCGCAGGATGCGGAAATCCAGCCGGCCCTGCGCGTCGCGGCCGACGGCGTAGCCCAGGCGCTCGCGCACGCTGTTGTCCGGATTGAAGGTGAGGACCACGGGCTTGATGCCCTCGAGGGCCGACTCGTCGATGTATTCCGAATTGCAGATGATGACCTCGTCGCCGCGCTGGCAGGTCCGGGCCGCGGCGCCGTTCAGGATGCAGCAGCGCGAGCCGCGTTCGCCGTAGATCACGTAGGTGCTGATGCGCGCCCCCGAGTGCTTGTTCCAGATGTCCACGAACTCCATGGGCAGGATTCCGGCGGCCTCGCAATGATCGGGGTCCAGCGTGATCGAGCCGTGGTAATCGAGGTCCGCGCCGGTCACGCGGATGCCATGCAATTTTGCGCGTACGATTTTTCTCACGGGATGGGCCTGCGTAGCGTTGGAAGGGCTGTATTCTAGCGCGCTTCCAACGCGCTGCCGCTCCGGCCCGGAAGGGCGAGGCGGGCCGGCCCTCCGGCAAAGCCCCTCCGGGAAAGCCCCTCCGGCGGGGCCCACATCCAGCGGAATGTCAGGCTTTCGACGATATAATCCCCGCCTTTCACCGGTAGAGTCATGTTCGCTTTGCTCGAGGCCCGGCGGGCCGGCCTGTTGGCCCCGCGTCACTGGCTGACCAACATCGTGGCCGGCGTCATCGTGGGCGTCGTTGCCCTGCCGCTGGCCATGGCGTTCGCCATCGCCTCCGGGGTCAAGCCCGAGCAAGGCCTGTACACGGCCATCATCGCCGGGCTGGTGGTGTCCGTGTGCGGCGGCAGCCGCGTCCAGATCGCCGGTCCCACCGGCGCGTTCATCGTCATCCTCTCGGGCATCGTGGCCGACCACGGCGTCGACGGCCTGCAGCTCGCCACGCTGATGGCGGGCCTGATGCTCTGCGGCTTCGGCCTGGCCCGGATGGGCGCGGTGATCCGCTACATCCCGATGCCGGTGATCATCGGCTTCACCGCGGGCATCGGCGTCATCATCTGGGTGGGGCAATGGCAGGATTTCTTCGGCCTGCCCGCCGTGCATGGGCGCCACTTCCATGAAAAGCTCTGGCAGCTCCTGCAGGCCTTCCCGCAGCTCGACCCGCTCACGACCGCCTTCGGCCTGGGCTCGCTCGCCCTGGTGCTCCTGCCGCGCCGGGTGCACGTCCTGCGCCGCGTGCCCGGGCCGCTGCTCGCGCTGGTGGCCGCCACCCTGGTCCAGGGCCTGTTCCAGTTCCACCAGGTCGCCACCATCGGCAGCGCCTTTGGCGACATTCCGCGCGGCCTGCCGGCATTCGCCTGGCCCCAATGGTCGCTCGACCGCCTGCTCAGCCTGATCGGGCCGGCCTTCGCGATCGCCATGCTCGGCGCCATCGAATCCCTGCTGTCGGCCGTGGTCGCCGACGGCATGGCGGGCACGCGCCATGATTCGAATGCCGAGCTCATCGGGCAGGGGCTCGCCAACATCCTCTCGCCGCTGTTCGGCGGCATCGCCGCCACGGGCGCGATCGCCCGCACCGCCACCAACATCCGCAGCGGCGGCAACAGTCCGCTGGCGGGCATCGTCCATGCGGCGACCCTGCTGCTGGTCCTGCTGCTGCTGGCGCCCCTGGCGCGCCACATTCCGCTCGCCACGCTGTCGGCGGTGCTCTTCGTCGTCGCCTGGAACATGAGCGAGGCGCCGCGCTTCATCCGGCTCGCGCGCCGCGCCCCGCGCGCCGACGTCGTCATCCTGATGGTGACCTTCCTCCTGACGGTGTTCGCCGACCTGGTGGTGGCGGTGAACATCGGCATCGTGCTGGCCGTGCTGCATTTCCTGCGCCGCATGGCCGACAGCGTCGACGTCGTGCCGCAGGGCGAGGAACTCCTGCGCCGCGAACTGGGCGCCGGGAGCTTCGAGCGCCTGCCGCCCGGCGTCGAGGTCCGCGAGGTCAACGGCCCGCTGTTCTTCGCGGTGGTCGAGCGCCTGCGCCATGCCCTGGCGGGTTCACGCGCAAAGGCGCTGGTGCTGCGGCTCGAGCGCGTCCCCTTCGCCGACGCGACCGCCTTGCAGGCCCTTGAGGAACTGGCCGTCGACCTGCAGGGGCGCGGCGTGCGTCTGCTGCTGTGCGGCGCCAATGCGCGCGTGGCCGGCAAGCTGCGCCGGATGGGGCTGCTCGATCGCCTGGGCGAGGATGGTGCGCAGCCCGATCTGCCGCGCGCCCTGGCGCGCCTGGCCGGCGAGGCCCCCGCGCCCGGGCCGCTCAGCGATCCCTGGTGAGCTCGGGCCAGTCGGCGCGCAGCGCCTCCTCCAGGCCGGCCCTCAGCGCCTCGGGAAACTCCGGCCGCGGGTCGGGTGCCAGCGCGTCCAGCGAGGCGATGCGCTCGGGCAGGTAGCGCCGGTCGGCGCCCAGCGCCTCCTCCAGGCGGTTGGCCAGCCCGGTCAGGGCGGCCGGGTCGACCCGCGCGAGGATCAGCGCATGCACCAGGCCGACGTGCCGCCCCGGCGGCCCATCCGGGATGCGGCGCCAGACCTGCGCGGTGCCCACGACCTTGCGGGCCGGCACGCCGACCGCCAGGTTGAACCGCCCGTCGCAGAACGAGCCTTCCACGGCCTGGGCGCGGGCCTCGATGCCGAACGGGGCCAGGGCGGCCTGGATGATCGCGCAGATCAGGCGATACAGCGCCTCGGAATGGTCCAGGGGCCGTCCCTGGAGGGGCAGGGCGAGGCTGAGGTCGAGGATGCCGGGGCCCTGCGGCACCACGCCGCCGCCCGATTGGCGGACCGCGATCGGCCAGCCCTCGCGGGCGAAGGCCTCGGAGGCCTGGGCGAAGCTCGCCCGGGCGGTGTAGGTGCGCGGCACCACCAGCCCCCGGGGCGCCTCCCAGACCCTGGCGACCGGTCCGAGCGCCGCCGCCTGCGGGATCAGGTCCTCGTCGGCGCGTCCGTCGGCGGCCCGGCCGGCGGGCAGGATCAGGAATCGCATGGGGGCTGGCGGGGGCGGATGCTCGTGTCTCAGGGCTGGCGCGAGGCCGCGAAGGCCTCCTCGTCCATGAACAGATAGCGGATCGCGTCGACCAGGCCCAGGATCACCGCCAGCGGGGTGAACCAATACCAGATGAGCAGGTAGCCCAGGCCCCAGCCGACCTGGCCGAGGTAGAAGCGGTGCGCGCCCAGCCAGCCCAGGAACAGGGCCAGGACGATGGCGATCTTGCGCTGCGCCGACGGCGCGGCCAGCACGTCCCGGCGCGAGCGCAGCACCCAGAAACTGATCGGGATCGTCAGCAGCAGGGCCAGCAGGACCTTGCCGGTGTGCAGGCGCAGGTAGAGCGCGACGGCGTCGAACAGCTCGCCGAAATTGCGCACCAGGACGCCGGTGAGGGCCGAGATCCACGCGAAGACCTCGTGGAACGCCGTCTCGCCGAAGCTCAGGGCCAGGAGGATGACGACGAAGATCGCGAGGATCAGGACGATGTTCTTGAGCATGGCGGTTTCCGTGGGGCGGCCGGCGCGGCCGGGATGCCGGAAGGCACATTCTATGCCGTTTTGCCTCCTGCTCAGGGGGCGCAGGCCTGGCGCACCGCCCGCGCCCACCGGTCCAGGCGCTCCTCGGCCTGGTCGCGCGCCATCGTGGGCGTGAAGCGGCGCTCGAGCCGCCACAGGCTCGAGATCTCGTCCCGGTCCTGGTAGACGCCGGCCTGGAGGCCCGCCAGCAGCGCCGCGCCCAGCGCCGTGGTCTCGACCATGGCGGGCCGCAGCACCGGAATCCCCAGCAGGTCGGCCTGGAACTGCATCAGCAGGTCGTTGACGCTGGCCCCGCCGTCGACCCGCAGCTCGGCCAGCGGCGCGGCGCCGGCGGCCAGGGCGTCGCGGCCCATCGCCTGGAGCAGGGCCGCGCTCTGGTAGGCGATGCTCTCGAGCGCGGCGCGCGCCACGTGCGCCATCGTGGTGCCGCGCGTCAGGCCCACGATCGTGCCGCGCGCCTCCGCGTTCCAGTAGGGCGCCCCCAGGCCCGTGAAGGCGGGCACGAACATCACCCCGCCCGAGTCCGGCACCGAGCGCGCGAGCCCCTCGATGTCGCCGCTGCGCTCGAATGCCCGCAGGCCGTCGCGCAGCCATTGCACCACCGCGCCGCCCACGAACACGCTGCCCTCGAGGGCGTATTCCGGCTGCGGGCCGGTCTGCGCCGCGCTGGTGGTCACCAGCCCGTTGGCCGAGGCCTGGAATCGCGAGCCCGTGTGCATCAGCATGAAGCACCCGGTGCCGTAGGTGTTCTTGGCCATCCCCGGATGGAAGCAGGCCTGGCCGAACAGCGCGCTCTGCTGGTCGCCCGCGACCCCGCGGATCGGCAGGGGGCGGCCCAGCAGCCCGGCCTCGGTCTCGCCGAAATCCGCCGCCGAAGGCAGCACCTCGGGCATCATCGAGGCCGGGACCCCGAGTTCCCCGAGCAGCTCATCGTCCCAGGCGTTGCGGTGCACGTCCAGCAGCATCGTGCGCGAGGCGTTGCTGACGTCCGTGAGGTGGCGCCGGCCGCCCGTCAACTGCCAGATCAGCCAGCTATCCACCGTGCCGAAGGCGAGCTCGCCGGCCTCGGCCCGCGCCCGCGCCCCGGGGACGTGGTCGAGGATCCACTGGAGCTTGGTCGCCGAGAAATACGCGTCCGGGCGCAGGCCTGTCTTTCGGAGGATCATGGGCTCGAGGCCGCGTTCGCGCAGCGCGGCGCAGGCCGGCTCGGCGCGCCGGTCCTGCCAGACGATGGCGTTGTGCACCGGCTGCCCGGTCTTGCGGTCCCACACGATCGTGGTCTCGCGCTGGTTGGTGATGCCGATCGCCCGCACCGCCTCCGCGCCGATGCCCGCCCGGGCGAGGGCCTCGGCCATGGTCTCTCGTTGCGCCCGCCAGATCTCCATCGGGTCGTGCTCGACCCAGCCGGGCTGCGGGTAGTGTTGCGCGAGCTCGCGCTGCGCCATCCCGGCGATGCCGCCCTGGCGATCGAACACGATGCTGCGGGTGCTGGAGGTGCCCTGGTCGAGGGCGAGGAGGTGGCTCATGGGGTCGGTCCGTGGCGCAAAAACCCATCATAATGCTCGAAATGAACGGCGGAGCGCGAACCATGGAGACCCGGCCTGCCCTGGACACCGACCGGGCGCGGCTGCTCGCCGCCCTGCGCGCCGCGCGCGAGGTGGACCTGCTCGTGATCGGCGGCGGGGCGACGGGCCTGGGCGTCGCCCTCGACGCGAGCCTGCGCGGCCTGTCGGTCGTGCTGCTGGAATCGCACGATTTCGCCGGCGGCACCTCCTCGCGGGCGACCAAGCTGGTGCACGGCGGGGTGCGCTACCTGGCGCAGGGCAGGGTCGGCCTGGTGCGCGAGGCCCTGCACGAGCGCCGCGCGCTGCTGCGCAACGCGCCGCATCTCGCCCAGCCCCTGGCGTTCGTCGTGCCGGGCTACCGGGCCTGGGAGGTCCCGTTCTACGGGGCCGGGCTGGAGGTCTACGACGCCCTGGCGGGGTCCGCCAGCCTCGGGCCCACCCGGTGGCTGAGCCGCGCGCGCACGCTCGAGAGCCTGCCGGGCGCGCGCGCCCAGGGCCTGCGCGGCGGGGTGCAGTACTGGGATGGCCAGTTCGACGACGCGCGCCTCGCGCTGGCGCTCGCCCGCAGCGCGGCCGCCCAGGGTGCGCTGCTGCTGAACCATTGCTCCGTCGAGGGCCTGCTGCACGAGGGCGGGCGGGTCCGCGGGGCGCGCTGGCGGGACGCCCTGGGCGGCGGCGAGGGCTCGGTGCGCGCCCGCTGCGTGGTGAACGCCGCCGGCGTCTGGGTGGACGAGATCCGGCGCATGGAGGCCGGCGGCCGGAAAATCGAGCCCATGGTCGCCCCCAGCCAGGGGGTGCATCTCGTCGTGGACCGCGCGTTCATGCCGGGGGACCAGGCCCTGCTGGTGCCGCGGACCCGCGATGGGCGCGTGCTGTTCGCCGTGCCCTGGATGGGCCGCCTGATCCTGGGGACGACCGATACCCCGCGCGGCGACCTGGCGCGCGAGCCCTTGCCCTTCGAACACGAGATCGATTTCATCCTGTCCGAGGCGGCCGAGGTCCTGGCCCGGCCGCCGGGCCGCGCCGACATCCTCAGCCTGTGGGTCGGCCTGCGCCCCCTGTTGCGGCCCGGCAACGGCGAGGAGGGCCCCAGCCGCCGGCTCAGCCGCGAGCACGCGGTGCGGATCGGTCCGGGCGGTCTCGTGACGGTGACCGGCGGCAAGTGGACGACCTATCGCGCCATGGCCGAGGATGTTCTGGATCGTTGCGTGCAAGCTACATTTTTTGAACGGTTGCCGGCGTGCCGGACGGCGGATTTCCGGCTGATCGGCGCCCCGGCCCCGGGCTTGCCGCGGGTCCCGCTCACGCGGGAGCCGGGCCCGCGGCTCTACGGGACGGAGGCGCCCCTCGTCGAGGGCCTGCCGGGCGCCGGCGCGATGCTGGGCCTGGGCCTGAGCGAGGCGATGGTGCGTTTCGCGGTCCGGCACGAGTACGCGCGCACCGTCGAGGACGTCCTGGCGCGGCGCCACCGGATGATCTTCCTCGATGCCGCCCTGGCGGCGCGCGCCGCCGGCCGGGTCGCGGAGATCCTGGCCGAGGAGACCGGCATCGCGCAGGATCCGCGCCCGTTCCTGGCGCTGGCCCGGCAGTACGGCGCGCGTGCCGCCGCGGGACCGAGCGAGAGCCGCGTCCAGGGCCGTTCTCAGTCCATGGGACTGAAAAAATGAGTAACATATTATTGTTTCCATACTAACAAATAATTACATAAAGACCGCGGACCTAGGGAAAGTATCAGTGATGAGAAATGGATTTCGAACTATACTTGGCTCCGCCATGTCAAAAATGCATGCAAATGTATTTTGAATGTCATTTTTTGATTAAAAAAAGTCTTAGAAGTATGACAGTGTGAATCGATGAGATCGGTCTGCGGCTGCTTCAAAGGCATTGCGCGGGCCTCGTCCGGAGTCCAAGATCCTGAAGGAAATCCATGTCAAACCTAGATTCCGCGCTCCTGAACGACATCCAGGAAGTCAATCTCTCCTATCTGATGCTGGCCCAGCGATTGCTGCGGGACAACATGGCTGCCGGCATGTTCCGCCTCGGTTTCGATGCCGACGTGGCTGAAACCATCCTCAAGCTCTCCCCGGCCCAGCTCGTCCGGCTGGCGGGATCCAATTCCGTGATCTGCGGCTTCCGCCTCAATGACGGCCAGCTCCTCTCGTCGCTCACGCACGAGGTGCTGGGCGGCGTGCTGCAGCAGGCGCATTCCACCATCCTGCTCTCGCAGCGAGATACCTCGCTCGCCTGATCCCGATCCGTTCCCATGTCGACGAAAAGCGTAGCCCGAGAGGCGGATGAAATACGCCTGGCCACCGAGATGATCCATCTCGGTGCACGCCTGCAGGTCCTCCAGGCCGAGACCTCGCTGAGCTATGACCGCCTGGCCCGCCTGTATCGCGAGGTCAAGGGGGCGTCCCCGCCCAAGGGCATGCTGCCGTTTTCCGTCGACTGGTTCATGACCTGGCTGCCGAACATCCATTCCAGCATGTTCTACGGCATCTACCGGTTCATGGACCGCTACACCCCGGCCAAGAAATCCCACGCCCTGGTCGAGGCCTACAGGCTGTACCTCGAGCAGTCCGATGCCGGCGTCCTGCCCGGGGACGCGACCGGCGAGCCCGTGCTCAGCTTCACCCGCGCCTGGATGCTGATCCGGTTCTTCGACAGCGGCCTGCTGCAGCTCTCGAGGTGCGAGCACTGCACCGGCACCTTCGTGGCCCACGCGCACGACCCGAGAAACGGCTTCGTCTGCGCCATCTGCAAGCCGCCGCCGCGCGCCGGCAAGACGCGGGCGCGGCGCAAGGCCGCCGGCCCCGCCTGGCCCTCGTCCCCCGAAGGCCCGTCACGTTGCAAGGATTTGACGACAAAAATCCCTGTTGAATGACGCTTTTGGCGGGCGCGGCTCGGGCGATGATTGGCGGTATTTAGATTTGAAGGCGCGCACGTGTTTATCATCCTAGGGTATCTGATCGTTCTTGGCGCCGTGCTGCTCAGCTACATCGCCATGGGCGGGCATCTCGGCGCCTTGTACCAGCCGTTCGAGTTCCTCCTGATCGGCGGCTCCGCCCTGGGCGCCTACGTCGCCGCCAGCAACGGCGCCTCGATCAGGCTCCTGCTGCACGCCGTGCCCAAGGCCGTGCGCCGCAATCCCTACGGGAAATCCCTGTACATGGAGCTCATGGCGCTCTTGTACACCCTGCTCAACAAGGCGCGCCGCGACGGCCTCATGGCGATCGAGTCCGACATCGAGGACCCGGGCGCGAGCCCCATCTTTTCCCAGTACCCCCGGGTGCTGCGCGACGCCAAGCTCATGGAGTTCCTCACCGACTACCTGCGCATCATGATCAGCGGCAACATGAACTCCTTCGAGATCGAGACGCTGATGGACCAGGAGATCGAGGCCCTGCACAGCGAGCACCACAACCCGGTCAACGCCGTGCGCGCCGTCGCCGACGCCCTGCCGGCCTTCGGCATCGTCGCCGCCGTGCTCGGGGTGGTCAAGGCCCTGGCCGCGGTCGACCAGCCGCCGGCCATCCTGGCCGACCTGATCTCCAAGGCGATGGTCGGCACCTTCCTCGGCATCCTGCTGTCCTACGGCTTCGTCGCCCCCTTCGCCTCGGCGGTCGAGCGCCAGTCGGTGGCCTCGATCAAGGTGCTCGAGTGCATCAAGGTCACGCTGCTGGCCAGCATGAACGGCTATCCGCCGCCTCTGGCGATCGAGTTCGGGCGCAAGGTCCTGTTTTCCTCGGTCCGGCCCTCGTTCACCGAACTCGAGTCGCACGTGCGCCAGTCCAAGGGCCAGGCGGCCCGCTAGGCGAAGGGGCGGCGGGTGGCCAAACTCGATTCCGGACGGATCGTCGTCAGGCGCAAGCGCGTATACGGCGAGTCCAGCCACGGCGGCAGTTGGAAGATCGCCTATGCTGACTTCATGACGGCGATGATGGCCTTTTTCCTGGTCATGTGGCTGCTGATGCTGGTGCCGACCCGCGACCTCAAGATCATCGCCGAATATTTCCGCATGCCGCTCATGACGGCGATCTCGGGCGGCCCCAACATCGACACCAGCGAATCCGTGATCCCGGGGGGGCAGCCCAGCATCGTCCCCAACACCTTTCCCCTGCCGGCGCCGCACCGCAGCGACGGCAACGAGGACGAGGAGGACGCCAACCGCCTCGAGAACCTCCAGCGCGAGCTCGAGAACCTGATCGAGCACAATCCCGTCCTGCAGCAGTTCCGGCCCCAGCTCCTGCTGGACATGACCCCCGACGGCTTGCGCATCCAGATCCTGGACCAGCAGAACCGGCCCATGTTCAACACCGGCAGCGCCATCGTCCAGACCTACATGCGGGACATCCTGCGCGAGCTGGCGCCCGCCCTGAGCAGCCTGCCCAATCCGATCACGGTGTCGGGCCACACCGACGCCATGCGCTACGCGGCGGGCGACCGGCAGTACAGCAACTGGGAGCTCTCGGCCGATCGAGCCAACGCGGCGCGCCGCGAGCTCGTGGCCGGCGGCCTGGTCGAGAACAAGATCAAGCGCATCCTCGGCCTGGCCGACACCGTCAACCTCGTTAAAGAAAATCCGTTCGCGGCCGTTAATCGCCGTATCAGTATATTGGTGCTGAATCGCAGGGCCGAGCGCCGGATCGACGAGCAGAACGCCGCGGGCCAGGACGAGGCCGAGCTGCCCGACCAGTCGGGCGCGCCGCTTCTGCCGGGTGCGGCTCACGAGGCGCCGACGCAGCCCGCGGCCGACCCGGCTCATCCGGCGGACACTGCGCCGGAGGCAGCCTCGGGATCCGCCCCAGGGGCCGGCCCGGACGCGGCCTCCGGAAACGGTTCGGGGGCGGCTTCGGGAAATGGCCCGGGGGCGGCTTCGGGGAATGGACCGGAGACGGCTTCGAGGGCGGTGTCGGGATCTGCCGCGGCGGCGGTTTCGGGGCCGGCCTCTGGGCCGGCTCCGGACGGGACCGCCGGGTCGCCTGCGGGGACGGGTCCGGGGACGGCTCCGGGAGGCGCCTCGGGGGCTTCCGCGGGGCGGGCCCCGGGGACGGGTGCGGCGGCAGGCTCGGGAACGCCTTCCGAGGCGGCGCCGCGGCCGCCCGCGAGGGCCGGCGTTCCTCCGGCTGCGGCGCCGCAACCGCCGGCCGGCGGGGCGGCGGGGAATGCCGGCGCGGTTCGCGGGCCCGTGTCCGCGCGCGGCGCACGCACCAATCACGGCTGAGGACGGAAGCATGAGCCTAAGGACGGAAGCATGAGCGCTGGTGTGGATCTGAGTGAGTTCTTTGACACGTTCTTCGACGAGGCCGACGAGCTGCTCGCCGAGATGGAGCAGCTCCTGCTCGGCCTGGACCCGAGCGCCCCGGACGCCGACGACCTCAACGGCATTTTCCGGGCGGCGCACTCGATCAAGGGGGGCGCGGCGACCTTCGGCTGCTTCGAGGAGCTGGCCAAGACCACCCACCTGCTCGAAAACCAGCTAGACCTGATCCGCCACGGCGAGATGCCGCTGCGCCAGGACATGATCGACCTCTTTCTGGAAACCAAAGACGTGCTGACCGAGCAAGTTGCCGCCTATCGCGAGTCCGGGAAACCCGACCAGGACGCCTACGAACGAATCTGCGCACAGCTCCGCCAGCTCGCGCTGGAGCAACAGGCGGTCTCCGAGGCGCCCCCGGGCTCCGTGTCGGCCGCCAGCCAGTCCGCGCCCCCAGGCTCCGCGCCGGCCCCGGCCGC